>CBFIJA010000011.1:0-40923 GCA_965662875.1 Candidatus Arcticimaribacter sp. | reverse complement strand
AACAAGATTGATGTCCTCAGCGGTCACGGCAGTATTTTACCCAACAAACAAGTAAAAGTAACTTCTGACAAAGAAGAAACCGTATACAGTGCAGATCACATCATCATGGCTACCGGAGCACGCTCTCGTGAACTTCCTGCCCTTCCCCAAGACGGAAAAAAGGTGATTGGTTACCGTCAAGCCATGACCTTGGACAAGCAACCCAAGAAAATGATTGTAGTGGGTTCTGGGGCCATCGGAATTGAATTTGCCTATTTCTACAATGCCATGGGAACAGAAGTAACCGTGGTAGAATATCTGGACCGTATTGTTCCCGTAGAGGACGAAGAAGTCTCAAAAGCATTGGAACGCAACTTTAAGAAAGAAGGCATCAACATCATGACCTCTGCCGAAGTGACCAAAGTAGACACTAAAGGCAAAGGCGTGACCGCCACCATCAAAACCGCGAAAGGCGAAGAAACCCTCAAAGCAGACATCGTTTTGTCTGCTGTGGGAATCAAAACCAATACCGAAAACCTCGGCCTGCAAGAGGTGGGCATCGCAGTGGATCGCGATAAGATTTTAGTCAACGACTTTTACCAAACTAACCTTCCTGGCTATTACGCCATTGGGGACGTTACCCAAGGACAAGCCCTAGCGCATGTCGCCTCTGCTGAAGGCATTCTGTGTGTGGAAAAAATTGCAGGGCATCACGTAGAGCCCCTAGATTACGGGAATATCCCAGGGTGTACGTATTGTGCACCAGAGGTCGCCTCTGTAGGACTGACAGAAGCCCAAGCCAAAGAGCAAGGTTATGACATCAAAGTAGGAAAATTCCCCTTCTCAGCCTCTGGAAAAGCACAAGCCAGCGGTACATCTGAAGGCTTTGTGAAAGTCATCTTTGACGCCAAATACGGTGAATGGCTCGGTTGTCATATGATTGGTGCTGGGGTTACAGACATGATTGCTGAAGCCGTTTTAGGACGTAAGCTGGAAACCACAGGACACGAAGTCCTAAAGGCTGTCCACCCCCACCCTACCATGAGTGAAGCCATGATGGAAGCTGTAGCCGACGCTTATGACGAAGTAATTCACTTATAACATTTCCACAGATGTAGACTTAGACAATTTCGGTCTACCTTATCTCCATCCTAGTATAAAAGAGCGCGCAAATATTACGCGCTCTTGTTTTTTTTGTATATTTGAGTAAACAAGCCCCAAATTGTTCTACTGCCGAAAAACAACCTATTGGATTTTTTTCATACGATTTTTTTGGGGTTTCAATTCATAAACACAAAACCTAATGTTATGAAAAAACAATTATTCTTGATCTTACTCGCCACAAGTATCATCGCTACTGCGCAAAACAAAACTGAATTCGAAGAGACGGATAGTCAAAAACGAATGACAGATTTTTCGAAAAAAAAATTACACTACCTCAGCCTAGATGTAGGTGCGGCACTTGTCTTTCCCGCTTTTAACCCAAGATATGAATACGCTGCTAACAAGTACAGCAGCATTGGGGCGGATTTAAACATTAATTTTGACAACTCATTGAATTCCGAAGTAATAGAGAAATTTTCGTTATCCCCTTATTATCGGCAGTACTTTTTTTCAAAAGAAGATTTTGGCGCAAAGGGCTTTTATGGGGAAGGCTTTTTAAAATTTTACACCTATGAAAGCTCAGATTACTTTTATGATAATTCCGTGGAACAACAGGATTTTAAATCCTATTTTGAATCAGCAATTGGCACAAGTGTTGGCTGGAAATGGGTCAGTAATACGGGGTTCATTATCGATTTAAACATTGGTTTTGGTCGTAACTTTGGCCTTTCAAATGAAGGTTTTCTTAGAGAATTCACTGGAAGATTTGGTATAAATTTTGGCTGGCGGTTTTAAATGGAATACAACGGATTCTAAAGCATCGTCTTAATGCCTTGTTCGAGAAATGAAAATTTAAAACGAAATATTTCACCCTTCACATAGGCAGAAATAAGGAATTGAACGCATTTGTCTACACCGGAGTTTTATATAGCGTAGACCTTTAAAACGCTACACTAAAGAGTATCCCGTTTAGATTAAAGCGGTCAAGTTAGACCGTTTCAACTAATGAGCCATTTACTCGCCTTTTTTCTAAAACACTTCCAGATTCATTTTTAACCGGAGCATATGGGTTGTTGGCTTTGAAATTAAAAATAGAGATTTAAATCATTCTTTTTTTTACTCAGAAGGGGATCGGTTGGCGTTGTTGTCAAATTACCAAACCAACCTATCTAGACCAACGGCTTCTTAATTTATCTAGGATAACAATCAAAACGTTAAACCCCCTAAAAACATTCATTCAAATAAGCCTCAAACATTTCTACTACAAAAAAAAACTATTGGATTTTCTTTATAGGATTTTTTGGGGTTACAATTCGTAAACACAAATCTTAACGGTATGAAAAAACAATTATTTCTGATCCTACTTACCACAAGCATTATCGCTACTGCGCAAAATAATAAAGCTTTCGAAGAAACAGAAAGTCAAAAACAAACGACAGAATTCTTAAACAAAAAACGACACTACCTTAGTTTGGATATAAATGCAGCACTTGTCTATCCCGCTTTTAGCCTAAGGTATGAGTATGCTGTAAACACACACAGTAGCATTGGAGGGGATCTAAGCCTTAACCTCGACAATAATTACGGATCCAAAGAATTAGAGAAATTCTCGTTCTCCCCTTTTTATCGGCAGTACTTTTTTTCGGAAGAAGATTATGGTGCAAAGGGCTTTTATGGGGAAGGCTTTTTAAAATTTTACACTTTTGAAAGCTCAGATTACTTTTATGATAACGCCATTGAAGGCCAAAACATTAAATCTTTTTTTGAAACAGCAGTTGGCGTTAGTATAGGTTGGAAACAGGTCTTTAATTCGGGATTAATTTTCGATACAAACATCGGTTTAGGTCGTAATTTAGGCTTTTCAGATGTCCCTTTTGGTGAAGATCTCACTGAAAGAATGAGTCTAAATATAGGTTGGCGGTTTTAAATGCATAACAACGGATTCTAAAGCATCGTCCTAATGCCTTGTTCGTAAACCTAATTTATAAAAAGCTACACCAAGGGTATCCCGTTTAGTTTAAACCGCTCAGGTTAGATGTTTTCTAATAGGGTTTAAACCCTCGCGTTCTTCCCAAAATTCTTCTTACCTTTTTTGCATGAAAAGAATGCTTTATATTTTGCCATTCCTCGTCATGACTCACCTTCAAGGGCAAGGGGGCACAGAAGTGTATTGGGCAGAACTTACTGCTGCCGAAAATGGTTTTGTAGTAGGAGAATTGACCAATCTTTCTCAAAATCCTGGCTATGACAATCAGCCTTCGTTTTGGACAGAGGACATTTTACTCTATGCGGCGAGCCGAGAAGGACAAACGGATATCTTGTCCCACCATGTATTAAACCAAGAAAAAGAATGGAAATGCACCACCCTTCAAGGCAGTGAATATTCTCCTTTACGCATCCCAGAAACAGAAGCCATCAGCGCCATTCGCTTGGACACTAGCGGCTTACAACGCCTTTACCGCTACACTGAAAAAGGAGAAAGCCAACCATTGTTTACGGAATTGAAAATTGGTTATTCCGTTTGGGCTTCATCTACCCTTTTGATCTGTACGGTTTTGGTAGACGATCGTATGGATTTGTATTCTGCAAACCTCCAAAGTGGAAAAACAAAACGCATTGCTCAAAAAGTAGGACGCAGTTTACATAAAATCCCCAACAGCAATGCCATCAGTTTTATCCAATGGGACAAAGAAATTGCTCGCATTAATTCCTATGGGTTGCAAACGCAACAAATAGAAAAGCTAGGAACACTTCCAAAGGGAGTGCAAGACATGGCTTGGTTGCCCAGCGGTGAAATGATTTTTGGAAAAGGAAGTAACCTTTATCGACAATTCCCCGGGAATACAGCTCTACTTTGCTACAGCTTTCCCGTAGACCGTATACAAAACATCAGTAGAATCGCCCTAAGTCCCAGCGGGAAAAGAATCGCTTTGGTGGGCGACGAATAAGTTTTCGCTACTTTCCTTAACTTCGTAAAAATCAATGAACGTGGACACACCCTCTTCGGTACAGCTACGAGAAGCGACCCTAAACGATCTCCCTACCCTTTTGGAATTCGAACAGGCTTTAGTGGCCTACGAGCGCCCTTTTGCGCCGCATTTAAAGCAAGGGAAGATTCATTATTACAACATAGAGGCCTACATTCAAGACCCTAACATCTGTGTGATGGTAGCGGAGGATAAAGGAGGTATTCTGGGCTCGGGTTATGCATTGATTCGGGAAAACATTCCCTATAAAACTCCAGCGCAATTGGTGTATTTAGGCTTTATGTTTGTTCGCCCATCAGCTCGAGGGAAGGGCATAAACGGAAAAATCATGACCGCTCTAATGCAGTGGGGGAAAGATCAAGGGTACACTGAATTTCAATTGGAGGTATACGACAAAAACAGCAGTGCCCGAAAAGCGTACGAAAAAATGGGCTTTGTACCTGATATCCTTACGATGCGCTTGGACAACATTCCCCCTGAAAACCAAGTGAACAGAAAATAAAGGCTTGCTCTCTTAATCCGCATTTTTTTGATACCTTTTTAGGATGAATATATCGACGGACTATCTTATTGTAGGAAGCGGTGCTATGGGCATGGCCTTTGCTGATGTGCTTGTAGAAGAAACCGACTTTACCCTTACCCTTGTAGACCAAAACGAGGCCCCCGGTGGACATTGGAATCACGCCTACCCATTTGTTCGCCTACATCAGCCGGCAGCCTTTTATGGGGTGAGCTCTCGAGAACTCAGCAATGGAAAGAAAGATACTCAAGGCATTAATAAAGGCTTTTATAGCCTTTCATCCTTAAGCGAAATACAGTCGTATTTTAAAGCCGTACTCGAAGAACAATTCCTTCCTACAGGACGGGTACACTATTACCCAAATTCCACCTATTTGGGTGAAGGTAAAATCAGAAACGATAAAACGGGGGACATCATAACGGTTGAAGTGAAAAAGAAAACGGTAGATGCCCGACACTTGAACACTTCGGTACCTTCCACCCATAAACCCAATTTCACCGTGGATGAAGGTGTTGCCTTTGCTCCGCTAAACCATTTACCCAAGGCATTGAATCATAAGCATTATTGTATTATTGGCGGGGGGAAAACAGGAATGGATGCCATCAACTATCTCTTGGAACAAGGAATACCAAAAACCGCCATCAGTTGGGTCATTTCCCGAGACAGTTGGGTCATTGACCGGGCAACAGCACAAAACGCACCAGAGTTCTTTCATTCGTCCATCGGAAATCAAGCAAACCAGTTTGAAGCCTTGGCACAGTCTACTTCCCTAGAAGACCTCTTTAAACGACTAGAGAGCAAAGGGGTATTGATGCGTCTGTCCAAGGCACATGCCCCCAGCATGTTTCACGGGGCAACAGTGAGTCGGGCAGAATTGAAAGAACTGCAACAAATAGAACACACCATTCGTAAAGGAAGGGTTACCCACATTACTTCAAATACATTAAGCTTAGAAAAGGGCACGGAATCCTTTCCTCAAAACACGCTTTTTGTGGATTGTTCGGCTACACCAATTTCTAAAGAATTAAAGAATGTTCCCGTTTTTCAAGGAGATAGAATCATCGCGCAAACAGTACGCTCCTACCAGCCCGCCTTTAGTGCTGCTTTTATTGCGCATGTTGAAGTGGCCTATACAACAGAAAAAGAAAAAAATAAACTTTGTGGAGTAGTTCCATTGCCCGACAAGGACACCGATTGGTTGACGGGATTGGCAGCCAGTATGACCAACCAATTCCATTGGTCTGGGGACAAAGCCCTTCGGAAGTGGACGCTTGAAAATCGCTTGGATGGGTTTAGCGCTTTGGTGCGAAAGGTAAGTCCTGAAGATACTGATAAAATAGCCGTTTTAAACCGCTTAAAATCCAATATGCTGCCCGCTATGATGAAATTACAGCACTACTTAGAGGAGATTAAGCAAGAAGGAAAAGAAGCCCTGCGTTTACCGCAGTTTCAGGTCAACAAAAAACTTTTCTTTCAAGGGCAATTGGCTGAGCAAGACGAAAGTCAATTTGCATTAGAAGAAGGAGAAATACTGGTGAAAATAGAACAGTTTGCGTATACCGCGAACAACATTACCTATGCTGCAACCGGGGATTTAATCCGCTATTGGGAGTTTTTCCCTGCTGTCCATAACCCAGAAAATCAGTTGGGAGTTATTCCCGTTTGGGGATTTGCTGAAGTGACGGCTACCCAAGCAGAAGGCATCCCAGTTGGAGAACGATTGTACGGCTATTTTCCTCCGGCTACCCAGCTAAAACTAAAACCAACACGCGTCAATGCGGTTCGTTTTTTTGACGGCACAGCCCATCGACAATCCTTGCCAATGGGCTATAACCTTTACCGTAGAGTATTGCAAGAGCCAGGATATAACAACGCTTTTGATCGGGAACGGGCATTGCTCTTTCCGCTCTACCTTACCTCCTATTGCATTTGGGACAGCCTGCAAGAAGCAAACTGGAAAGCAGCAGAGCAGATAGTTGTCCTTAGCGCTTCCAGTAAAACCAGTATGGGTTTGGGGTACGCGTTAAAACAAGATAAAAATTCTCCAAAAAGCATTGGGTTAACCTCGACAAAAAACAAAGATACCGTTAAAGGTTTAGCCGTTTGGGACAAGGTGTTTTCATACGAAGAGATACACACTTTAGACCCCAACTGCCCAACCGTGGTAGTGGACATGTCCGGCAACAACAGTCTATTACAAGCGATGGAGGCACATTTTAAAGATCAATTGAAATTCATCCTAAATGTTGGGCTCACCCACTGGGGGAAAGCCAACCCCAAAGACAATTCCTTGGCACACAAAAGCAAATTCTTTTTTGCACCCGGTCACATTGAAAAACGTTACAAAGAATGGGGACCCGAGGTGTTTGAACAAAAAACACAAGCCTTTCTATTCAGTACTTCAAAGGCTACACGAGAGTGGCTTCAATTCAATGAAGTTGATGGATTAGCGGCTTTGGTAAAACTTCATGGCGAGGTTTGCGCTGGAACGCGCCCACCAAAAGAAGGAATTATTGTTCGGCTGTAGACAACAAATTTTCAACGGCCAAACGATAAACATCCATCCCCAACCCTAGGATCAAGCCCTTGGCATTGGGAGTAATATAAGAGGTATGTCGGAAGTCTTCCCGAGCAAAAGTGTTGGAAATATGAACTTCAATTACGGGGCTTTCAATGGCCTTGATGGCGTCTCCTATCCCTACCGAAGTGTGGGTATAAGCTGCGGCATTCAAAACAATACCTTCTGCATCAAAACCCACAGCATGCAATTGATCAATCAACTCTCCTTCAACATTGGATTGAAAATACGTTAACTCTAATTGTGGGTACTTCTCCTTTAGGTGCTCAAAATAAGCCTCAAAAGATTGATCGCCATAGATACCAGGTTCACGTTTTCCGAGTAGATTTAAATTTGGGCCGTTGATGATGCATATTTTCATGTTGTAAAAATACCGCAAAATTTTGACTTTTAATTCTTGTGTTTAACAATCCCAGAAAAGCGATTATCTTAGGGTAAAATTTAACCTATGGCAACTCCAGTATATGTCTTTGGACAAATGAAAGTAAAAGACTATGATCTGTATTTAAAAAAATACGGTCTGCCCTTTTTTAAAGTATTACAACAATACAATGGAACGCTATTAAGTGCCACCAAGCGGGGGATGACACTTGAAGGAAAGCCGTTTGGAAATTGGACCGTTCTCGTGCGTTTTGAAACCGCAAAAGATGCCGAAGCATTTTACCAATCGGAGGCCTATGCCCCATTAAAAAAATTACGCTTAGAAAAATTGACCGAAGGGGCACAAGCGTTTTCTTTCCCTGCAGAAATACCACAACTCTAATGATTAACAGATTCGGCCTTCTCCTCTTTTTTTCCTTGATTTTTATGCTTTACGGAAAAGCACAAAGCATAGAACTCATTGTATTGGGAATCGCCCAAGATGCAGGGGCACCTCAAATATCGTGTGAAAAGTCTTGTTGTAAAACACGCTGGAAAAGTGGACAAAAAGAACTGGTCAGTGCTTTGGGAGTATTAGACAAAAAAAACAAAGCCGTCTATCTCATGGATGCTACCCCAGACCTAAGCGAGCAATTGGCTCAACTACATACTCAATTCACTGCACCGTTAAAAGGCATCTTTTTAACCCATGCTCACATTGGGCATTATACGGGCCTGATGTATTTGGGAAAGGAAGCGCTAGGGGGAAAAGAAGTTCCCGTCTACGCCATGGAACGAATGCAAAGCTTTTTAAAACAGAATGGACCTTGGAGTCAATTGGTTAAAGACAAAAACATTGTCCTTAAACCGCTTTTGAACGAAAAACAGCTAAAGTTATCCAGCGCCTTGCAGCTTACCCCCTTGCAAGTGCCACACAGAGATGAATATTCTGAAACCGTTGGTTACCGCATAAAGGGGCCTGAAAAATCGGCGCTATTTATCCCAGACATTGACAAATGGGAAATCTGGGAAAAGGACATCAGCGAGGAAATTGCCAAGGTTGATTACGCCTTTTTGGACGCTACTTTCTATGATGGTGAAGAACTGGGGAACCGAGACATGCAACAAATACCCCACCCTTTTGTTGTAGAAAGCATACAGCGTTTTGAAAGCCTGCCACCTGTGGAGAAAGCCAAAATCTATTTTATACACCTGAACCACACCAACCCTTTATTAAACAAGGAAAGTGATGCGTATAAAAACCTAATCAAGGCCGGGTATCGAGTGGCCCAAACCGGACAAATCTTTACCCTTTAAGCATTTGCTATGCACTGGAAAAACGCCATTCAAGATTACGGACTTTACTTGAAAATAGAACGGGGCCTATCGGACAATACCATAGACAGCTATCGTCTGGATGTTAAAGACTTGGTGGTTTTTTTAAGCCATGAAAAGGAAAGCATTGGTCCTATTGACTGCGATAGAGCAACCATACAAGCTTATGTTTATCATCTGAGTAAAACAGTCAACGCGCGCTCACAAGCCCGCCGAATTTCGGGTTTAAAAGGCTTTTTTAATTTTCTGATTTTCGAAGGTTACCGAAAAGACTCGCCCATGGACTTGATAGAAAGTCCTAAACTGGGACGTAAGCTCCCAGCTGTATTGGCGGTAGAAGAAATTGATCGGTTATTGAAGTGCATAGATTTATCTCACCCTCAGGGGCATAGAAACATTGCTATCCTGGAAACGCTTTACGGGAGTGGACTCAGAGTAAGCGAATTGGTAGATCTTAAACTATCCGATCTTCTTTTTGAAGAAGACTTAATCCTGGTAACAGGAAAAGGAAATAAACAACGTCTTGTGCCTATGGGAGCGTATGCAAAAAAACGATTAAAACAGTATTTGGAGGGAGATCGAGTTCATTTGGATGTTAAAGCAGAATTTTCTGACATTGTTTTTCTAAACCGCTACGGTAGAAAACTAACGCGAGCCATGATTTTTACGATCATCAAAACCTTGGCCAAGGAGATTGGATTAAAAAAGAGCATCAGTCCACACAGTTTTCGTCATTCCTTTGCCACACATCTCTTGGAAAATGGTGCTGATCTCAGAACCATTCAAATGATGATGGGACACGAAAGCATTACGACAACTGAAGTCTACACGCATTTGGACAATAAAAAGATTTCAGCATCTTTGCTGCAATTTCATCCTAGAAACAAGGGCTAAGCAGAGACCACTAAACGGAATCCTTCGCCGTGAATGTTCAAGATTTCAACCTTTTCGTCGGCCTTTAAGTATTTTCGCAACTTGGCAATATAAACGTCCATGGAGCGGGAAGTGAAGTAATTGTCATCGCGCCATATTTTATTTAAAGCCATTTCTCTAGGCAATAAGTCATTGATGTTTAATGCCAAAAGACGCAAAAGTTGATTTTCTTTGGGTGATAGCTTCACAGCTTCCTCTTCTTTATACCCCAACAGGCGTAATTTAGAATTGAATTTAAATTCTCCTATGAGAAAGCTAATTTCTTCGGACTCTGGAAGCACAGTCATTACCCGACGGTTTAAGATGGATTTTATCTTTGCCAATAAAACTTCAGAGTCAAAAGGCTTGGTTAAATAATCATCTGCACCCAACTTAAAGCCTTTTAAAACGTCTTCTTTTAAGGTCTTTGCCGTTAAAAAAATCAAGGGAATACTTTCGTTTTTTTCTCTGATTTCTTTCGCCAGGGTAAAGCCATCTTTGTAGGGCATCATAACGTCCAAAAGGCATAGATCGTAATCCTCTTTTTTAAAGCGCTCAAAGCCCTCAATTCCGTTTTTGGCTAGGGTAACCTTATAACCGTTTATGATTAAATATTCTTTTAGTATGCTCCCGAAGTTGGGATCATCTTCTACCAAGAGTATGCGTTTGCTGTCCATATTTCTTGTTTTTCTTATTAATGTTCTTGTAGAGGCAAACGAATGGTAAACGTTGTCCCCTCTTTTAATTTACTCTTAACATGAATTGTGCCATTCAACAAATCCAAGATTTTTTTTACATAGGACAAGCCCAGTCCGTGCCCTTTAATGTTGTGAATGTTTCCACTTTGGACACGATAAAATTTTTCGAAAATCAATTTTAATGTTTCAGGATCCATGCCCATGCCTTTATCGGAAACTTGTATAATGAATTCCCCATCTTCTTTCGCTGTTTTTAATTCGATTTGTGGAGCTCCTTCAGAGTACTTTATAGCATTGTCCAACAGATTTGTAATCATGTTGGTGAAATGATTCTTGTCCGCACGAATCGCACATGGGGGAGCTTGGTAAATGGTTTTAATGTTCCCTTGACGATTTTGGATGATTAGCGCAACGTGATTTACAGCTCTCTCAAGGGCTTCTATAGGATCTATCAAGTCCCACTCCATTGGGGTAGCGCCGCGTTCTAACTGAGAAATCATCAAGACAGTATCCACTTGATCTTTCATCCGCTTGTTTTCTTCCCGCATCATGTTCAGGTAACGGCTTATTTTCTTTTTATCGTTTATGTTTTGAGGGTTTTCAATGGCATCTATCGCCAAGTTAATGGTCGCCAATGGCGTTTTAAACTCGTGCGACATATTGTTTATAAAATCTGATTTGATCTCAGAGATCTTTTTCTGCTTGATGATTTGATAAATGGCTACAGCACAAACCACGATAATGAATAACGTCAAGATAAATGACAAGGAAGCCACTCCGATAATGGAGGACCGAACAAAAAGGTCTTTTTCAGGAAAGGAAACGATCAACTCGTATTGACTGCTGCCTTGATTATCAATGAATATTGGAACATTGTACTTGGGGCCCTTTTGGGTTTCAGCATAGTTGTTTGAACTAACTTTTGTAGCTAAACCATCGCTAAATACCCCGAATTCAAAAGGCGTTACAATATTTCGTTGTTTTAGCTCTCTTTCAATAAGCAACTCTAACTCAAAGGCATTTAAGCGTTTGTGAACTGGAAAAGTGTTGGCGATTTTTGAAAAGAACGATTCATAAGTTACTTTATCGACTAACTCTATGGGCGCTTCATTTTTGTAGGTATCGGTAGAAAACACACGATTGTTTTCGGGGTCAAAAGCTTCTTTAAAAATGGTTCGCGTCTCAATTCCTTTTAAATCGAAAACCGCATTGGTACCCTCGCCTTCATTTGTAGAAATGGGAATGTTGTATTCTTCTTCTAGAATTCCAAAGGTGAATAAAGAAGAAAGATTGGATGCGTTGTCACTGTCTGTAAACGATAAGACTTGCCGTATTTGCGAATTCTCAGGTTGTCCAATAGAGTCTTTAATCTCTTTGTATTTGGTCAAGTAGTGACGCAGTTCTCTTTCTTGAATGTCTTCGGCTACAGAAGCTAGCGATTGTCGGACGGCCATTGAAAATTCTTGTTCATGGTTGTCCATAGAGGTGAAAATCCAGTAGCCTTGAATGAGTATGATTCCTGCTAAAGAGAAAATCATAAAAAGGACCAAAGAAATAAAGTATGTCTTACGCATGTATCAACTCGCTTCTGTATTGCAAATTTCCATAAAATTAAACAAAGGATTTCCCAAGGGTTTGTTAAGGGCTAAAGATTTTTGATCCAAGTCTGCAACTGATCCTCAGTGTCCTTCCAAGTAATATTTTCAATGACTTTATCTGCCAAGGGAATCTTTTTCTTGTCTGACCATTGTTTTGCCATTCGTGCTTTAACGGCATCTTTTTCTATACCATCGCGCTGCATGACGCGTTCCAAACGTAATGCCTCAGGAGCAGTAATTAGCAGAAGGATGTCGCATTGAGCTGCCCCCCCGGTTTCAAATAAAATAGCCGCTTCTTTTATGACATAGGGTACATTTTGTCTTTCTTTCCATTGGTCAAAATCTTTTGCCACAGCAGGATGCACTAAAGCATTCAATTGCGCTAAAACACGAGAATCATTAAAAGCACGTTCGGCAATAAAAGAACGGTTAAGCTGACCGTCTACATAGGCTTGGTCTCCAAACAAAGCAATGATTTTTTTCTTTAAATCCGCACTGTTTTGCATCAACGCTTTGGCTGTGTCATCTGCGGTATACACTGGAAAGCCATGGCTTTCTAAATAGGTCGCAACCCTACTCTTTCCGCTTCCAATCCCGCCTGTAAGTCCTATGATTTTTGTTCTCATTTGCGCACCAAATATTCTACCGTTTTAGGCTCTATCCTAACGTTCTTCACGCCCAAAGGAGATTGTTTTAAGTACACTGTAGCCGTTCTATTTTGAGCGATTTCATCATAAGAAATGGTCAAAACAAAATCCTCTTCCGTTATTTCTTTTAGTCGAGACAAACTTGCTGAAAAGGTCAATGCGGCCTCCCCCGGAAAAAGCTTAACCGCTAGACTGTCTGGGAGATTTGCAATCTCAATCGGCAATTGGAAGCTACGTTCAGAAAATTGATCTACTTCAAGTGCAATTTCAACAGCAGCAGGAATCATTTCCACTCCCGCTTCTGCCGGCTGTTTTAATTGTAAATTTTGACGAAAAGAAGCAGAAATCTCTTTTTTTAATAAGGGAACAACTTCTACATGACTTATCTTTTTTAATGCTGCAGGTGAACCCACAATGTCAACACTGTCAGGATAAACTTCAATACGCGAAATGCCATAGCCTACAGCCATAGAAAAGCGATACGGAATACGAACAGGAATACGCTTTTCGGTTTGGGCCGTATACAACAAATCAAGATTGGCAGGGAATATATTTAAAATTTGAGAAGTCCCCAATAACTGATTTTGCATGGACTGAAATTGACTGTTTAAAGACAAAGGCGCTATTCCACCTTCAAAAGCGACAGAAGACAAATCAATTTTTAAGAGGTTGTCCCAATAGTAGTAGTATAAAAACGCAAAGCCCGAAGCAGACAATGTTGCTTCGATCTCAGCGGTAGTGGTGTTTAAGATAACCCCCGGTGGAACATTTTCAAATCGAAGTTGAAAAGGCATCAAGGCGGTGTATTCTTTTGAGAATTTAGTGAAAAACCAAAACACAAAAGAGAGGACCAAAAAAAGGAGGAAGAATCGCAGTTTCTGCTTTTGGAGGGAAATCCCCTGCAAGAAACGCACAATTCTTCTCTCCTCTTTCATTGCATTATTGTAATGCGTCGATTACGTCTTGACTTACCCCAACATTTGAAAATCCTCCATCATGGTAAAGGTTTTGAAGGGTTACCTTTCGAGTAAGATCAGAGAATAAGGTAACGGTATAATCCGCACATTCTTTTGCTGTAGCATTTCCAAGTGGAGATGTTTTTTCAGCATAGGTTAAAAAACCATCCAACCCTTTTACTCCTTGTCCGGCGGTCGTCAGCGTCGGAGATTGTGAAATGGTATTTACCCGTACTTTTTTATCTTTCCCCATAAAGTAGCCAAAGCTCCGTGCAATGGATTCTAAATACGCTTTATTGTCTGCCATGTCATTGTAGTTTGGAAACGTACGCTGTGCTGCAATATAACTGAGCGCAACAATACTTCCCCAGGCGTTCATGGCGTCTTTTTTATAAAGTGTTTGCATTAATTTATGAAAGGAAACTGCAGAGACATCCCAGCCTTTGGCCATCCAATCGTGATTTAGGTCGGTGTAATGTTTTCCTTTACGAACATTAACAGACATGCCAATGGAGTGCAGTACAAAATCGATTTTTCCACCAAAGTGCTCCATGGCTTGATCAATCAGGTTTTCCAAGTCTTCTAGTTTTGTTGCATCCGCCGCTATAACGGGGGCATCGAGTTTTTCTGCCAAAGCATTGATGGTTCCCATCCGCAATGCTACGGGCGCATTCGTCAATACGATTTGGCCGCCTTGTGCACAAACGCTTTCAGCGGTTTTCCATGCAATAGACTGCTCGTCTAATGCTCCAAAAATGATTCCTTTTTTCCCTTGTAATAAATTGTGGGACATATGATTGTTGTTTTAATGGTTCAAATATACGTTTAATTCAAGAGTTCTTTGGCATGCTCAATGGCTGTAGCACTTTGCTCTTCTCCCCCTAACATGCCTGCAATTTCAACAATGCGCTCCTGGGCCGAAAGTTTTTTCATTTGGGTGGACGTTTGATTTTCTTGTATCGTTTTAAACACTTTAAAATGATGTCCCCCTTTCGCGGCAACTTGGGGTAGGTGTGTAATGGATATCACCTGCATGTACTGGCCCATGTCTTTCATGATCTCAGAAATTTTCACCGCCACCTCTCCAGAAACTCCAGTGTCTATTTCATCAAAAATGATGGTAGGCAAGGCTTTATACTGTGACAATATGGCTTTGATGGACAACATGATACGCGAAAGCTCTCCACCAGAAGCTACTTTCTTTAAACTCCCGAATGAGGAACCTGCGTTGGCAGAAAAACCAAACTCAAATTCCTCACGCCCATGAGGCAAAAAGGAACTTGCTGGTGTAAATTCTCCTTTAAATCTAGCGTTGGGCATCCCCAAAGCGGTCAAAAGCCGCTGCAACTGATTTATTAATTGCGGCAACACTTCTTTTCTTCGCGTACTAAGCTGCTCGGCTTTTTCACTTAATGCGTTATATAAACGTTCTTTTTCTGCAGCTAGACGCTCTACATCCTCATCTATTTGTTCTGTAGAAAGTACTTTTTGAGCCAATGTCTTATGAATTGCCATCAATTCGGGGATGGTTTGAACATTATGTTTGTGCTGAAGATCATAGACCTTTTGCAATTGTTCTTGAACAATCTGTAACCTTTCAGGCTTGTGTTCTAAGAGATCGATACGGTGTTCAATCTCTTGCAACATATCCTCTAATTCTATTTTTACGCTTTCCAGGCGCTTACTGAGTTCTTCGTAAGGTTTCCCAAAAGTATTTAACTTCTGTAAGGCTGCTTTTATCTCCACCAATTGTATGGCCACCCCGTATTGCTCTTCTTCTATTCTAAGTTTTGCTGCGGTAAGCTGTTCTTCTATCTGCTCTATATTGGCAAGTTGCTCTTGCTCTTCTTCCAATTGGGAAAGCATGTCCGGGGTCAATTGCGCTGCTTCTAATTCCTCCAATAAAAAACGATTGTAATCGAACTCTTGTTGTAAACTTTCTTTTTGATTGATTAATTGCTTATGGATCCGATCTGCTTCTTTGTACTGTTTTAGTGTTGTTTTGTAGTCTGCCAAAGGCTCCACATTTTTTGCCAAAGCATCCAATACCTCCAATTGAAATTGCGTTTGAGTAAGCGCCAAGGTTTGGTGTTGTGCATGGACATCTATCAATTGATCACCCAACTGCTGTAGGGCATCTAAAGTAACGGGGGTGTCGTTGACGAAAGCTCTTGATTTTCCGGATGGCAATAGCTCTCTCCGGATGATGGTAATGGCATCATAATCTAAATCCAAATCCTCAAACAATGCTTTTAATTGATAATCGTGAATGGAAAAACGCGCTTCTATCACGCATTTTTTTTCTTGATCTCGAAGAACACCACTTTCAGCTCTCTTCCCTAAAACCAAAGCCAAACCGCCTAGAAGGATTGATTTTCCTGCTCCGGTTTCTCCAGTAATGATGGACATCCCGTTGGAAAAATCAACTTCCAACTGATCTATTAAGGCGTAATTAACTATGGACAGTCCTGTGAGCAAGGTTGCTTTTTTTTGGGTTTGGTTTATCCTCAAAGATAACTAAGCCCTTTAGGAATTTCAAATAGAATTAAGATTTAATTCGCTTCCACTTAGGCCCGAAAAAAGGGGCAATTTGGTTGAGTGTCTGCGTCAATTCTCGGGTGTCAAGAGTGGGGCCACCTGAAAAGATATCTACAATTTCATCGGATTTGGCGTCAAAAAATGTTTGAATTAAAAAAGCGTTGGGGCGCCTCTTAAACAAAGGAACAAGGCTTTTTAAAGAATTCATTACTTCTGCTTTTGCTTTTCCAGCATCCTCATACATCTGATCCAAACCCTTTCTGTGATAGCTGTATTGAACCGAACGGTACTCTTTAAAGGTATTGGATAAAACCGTGTCTATCAACCAAAAACGATTGCGGGTTCCGTCATTCTGATTCCAACCTTGCTGCCCATTTTGCTGAGCTAAATTCACAATTTGCTGGGCTACTTTATAATAGGGAGAACCTCCACTCAAAGCAAATGTATCTGCTTCTACCCCCAATGCAAAGAAGACATAAAAACTCAACAAGGAAATTAAATTGGACTCATAGGTTGCAGCATTGTAAAAGAAGGGTTGGTATTCTTGATAGCTAAACCGTATGTCCTTGTCTAAAAAGTTAAAGACTGGCGTACTAAAATTACTGTTATAAACCGGTCGTTCTACTTGCACTTGCAAGGTGCCCTCAAAAGCAGCGCCATTGAAAGCTGTAAGGTTTAATACAAAAGTACATTTTACCCGTTCTTCGGGATTGATTTCTTCTCCTGTCCAATCTTTTGTATTGATGAATTCATTTACAGATTGTTCTAGGGTTTCAAATATTTGTTGGTTGGTTTGATTGACCAGATCTGCGTTGACAACAAATTGTGCTTCAACTTGCTGTGCCTGCAACCCAGATAGACTAAGGAAAAAAACAAAAAAATTAAAGAGTGTTTTCAAGTGCTTTACGTATTTGTGCTAATATATCCGAAGCAACTTCCGTTTTAGACTTCAAAGGAAACGCAACAGAGTACCCCGTCTTTGTAATGTACGTAATTTTATTTTTATCTCCTCCAAAACCCGCTTGGTCATCGTTCAGGGAGTTCAATACAATGGCATCTAAATTTTTGCGCTGAATTTTCCCCTTGGCATTTTCCAATTCATTTTCAGTTTCTAAAGCAAAGCCTACAAGATATTGCCCCTTTTTTTCAGCTCCCAATTGCGCTAAAATATCTGGTGTAGGCACCAGTGGAATGGTGTCCATACCTTTGTCCTTCTTTACCTTTTGAACCGCTCTTTCTTTAGGCTTAAAATCGGCTACAGCAGCCGCAGCTATAAACACATCTGCTTTTTGAAAGGCTTCTGTAGCTGCCTGATGCATCTCGTCTGCACTAACAACAGCTTGTTTGTGAATCATAGGATGTCGCGTCGATAAAGCAGAGGGTCCTGAAATTAAAATAACTTTTGCCCCAAGCATTGCAGCATTTTCTGCCAAGGCATATCCCATTTTCCCAGAAGAATGATTGCCAATAAAACGAACGGGGTCGATGGCTTCATAGGTTGGCCCTGCTGTAATAACTACTGTTTTCTGATAAAAAGGAGCTGTTTTTTCTAAGTCGTTTTCTAGTTGTGCTACGATGGTCTCGGGTTCCATCATCCTTCCTTTTCCTTCCAATCCGCTGGCTAAGAATCCTTCCTCTGCGTCCAAAAGACGCACTGCGTTTTCTTGAAGTATCGAAAGGTTTTTTTGGTTTGAAGGGTGAGCATACATGTCCAAATCCATAGCAGGAGCCACATAGACCGGACAGGTTGAGGATAAATAACAGGCCAGTAAAATGTTATTGCACTGTGCCTGGGCCATGGCAGACATGGTGTTGGAAGTGGCCGGAGCAATGACGAACAAATCTGCCCATAGGGCTAAATCCACATGATTGTTCCAGTTTGGGTTATCATTGACTTCGGTGGTAAAAGCAGAATAAACGGGGCGTTCAGAAACTGTTGAGAGACTCAATGGGGTCACAAAATCTTTTGCTGCGGGGGTCATTACAATCTGCACCTCCGCTCCTTTTTTCTTAAAAAGGCGAACCAAGTGGGGCGTCTTGTAAGCGGCAATCCCACCCGAGATACCCAATAGGATACGTTTTCCGCTTAGAATGGACATCTTTCGGGTCGTTTAAGACTCGGTATTTCTGTGGTATACTTTATTCTGCACCCACTCTTCTACTGCCAACGCATGGGGTTTTGGTAAGCTTTCGTAAAACTTAGAAACTTCTATTTGTTCTTTGTTTTCAAAAATCTCTTCCAAGCTATCGTTGTGCGTAGCGAACTCATCCAGCTTTTCGTGCAATTCTTTTTTGATGTCTAAATTGATTTGTGTGGATCGCTTGGCAATGATAGATAAAGCCTCATAAATGTTTGAAGTCTCTTCTTCTATCTGCTCTCTGTTGTAGGTTGTTGTTGAGTTGGGGGCTTTAGAGTCTCTGTACTTGGTCATATTACTTGGTTGTGTTGTTGTTCTGTGGTTCCAATAATTTAATCTCCTTTTCAACGGTTGCCATTTTTTTATCTAAATCCGCTAAGAACAAGGTTTCAGGATAATAGCGCGTTAAAGTGGAGTAAATGGGTTTTAAGCTTTTTAAACGTTCCAACTTTTTAGTATAAATACTGTTGATGGCAATTTCATAAGATGCGTTGAATTTAAAATACAAAGCCTCTTCTCTGAAAGGTGTTCCAGGGAAGGAAGCTATGAAATTATCAAAAGAACTGATCGCAGATTTGTAATCGCGAATGGTAAAATATTGTTTGGAAATTTCAAAGTCTTTCTTTTCCAGTTTGTTTTGCAATTCTTGAATATAGGTATTGGCTTCTTCAGCATATTCACTGGTAGGAAAATTATCGATAAAAATTTGCAGTTTATCGATCGCTGTGTAGGTGTCTTTTTGATCTAAGCTATAGATTGGTGATAGCATATAATAGCATTTTGCAGCCATAAAATTCGCCTCCTCTAAACGATCACTTTTTGGATACGACTTTGAAAAACTTTCAAATTGGTAGGCAGCTAAATAATAATCTTTCCGCTGAAAATAAGTGTCTGCAAAAAAGTAAATAACACGTTGAGCTTGGGGTTTCCCTCTATATGCAGGGATGATTTGTTCGAAGAGCTGATTGGCTCTTCTGTAATCACCTTCGTTGTAGTATGTTTCAGCGGCTTTGTATTTTGCAGGGGTGTCTGTACTATTCAAAACCTTTTGAAAAGGACTACAACTCTGCAGCATTATCAAACCAAATAATAAAATGTATGCATTTTTAAACATGTGGCAAAGGTACTAAATGTAAACGAATTCAAAAGTATGGCAATTGCTTTTCCCAGCCCTTGATTTTAGGAGTGTTTTAACACACTTTTGAAACGGGATCTTGCGCCAATAAAATACGCTGGTACAAATCATCGGTAACGGGCACCAATGGTAGGCGCAATCTGTTTTCAATCTTATCTTTTTGATGCAAAATTGCCTTTATACCTGCAGGATTCCCTTCTTCAAAAATCAACTGCATCAACGGTGATAAGACATCGTGCAAAGCCTCCGCCTCTGTAATGTTACCTGAAAGTGCGTAGCGCATCATTTGAGAAAACGCATCTGGAACACCACCCGCTAGAACAGAAATAACACCATCTCCCCCAGCTTTAGCAATGGGCAGAGCCAAATCATCATTCCCCGACAACACCAAAAATCCTTTGGGACGCCGAGCAATTAAATCTTTCGCCACGTTCAAATCTCCAGTAGCATCTTTAATGCCTACGATGTTTTCAAAATCGTTTGCCAATTGCAAGACCGTAGCATTGTCTAAGCCACCTCCGGTTCTTCCGGGAACATTGTAGAGGAGAATGGGCAATGGGCTAGCGGTTGAAACCGCTTTAAAATGCGCATACAAACCCCTCTGATTGGGGCGATTATAATACGGACAAACGGACAGCAATGCAGAAAAACCACTCAAATCAGTAGCGCGTATTTCTTCTACCAAAGCTGCAGTATTGTTTCCTCCCATCCCCAAGACTACGGGTACACGCCCAGCTGTTTCGCTAAGAATGCATTGACGGACAATTCTTTTTTCATCTGAAGTAAGGGTAACTGTTTCTGCGGTGGTACCTAAAGCAACCAAATAATCTACTCCACCCTCGATCAAAAAATGAACCAAAGCTGCTAATGCTTTTTCGTCTACGGATCCTTCTGTGGTAAAGGGGGTCACAAGGGCCACGCCTGTTCCTGTCATACTGCTCATTTTATCTTTTTTAATACGCCTAAATATTTAACCAACTCCTCTTCGAAAATATCCTTTTCTTTTGGATCAAAATCAAAAATCAGATCGTTTATACGTTTATCTGCACCTAAAAAACCAATCTGCATTTTTGCTTGCGTTTTAGAAGCCACCCAATTCATGTACAAATCATCTTTGTTAAAAAAATTAAGTTGAATGTCCGCTTTTTGGGCACAAAATCGCTTTAAATCCTCAGTAAATTCCCCAAAAAAAGAAATCTGTTCTGGATCATAAGCGGTTTGATACTGATCTTTCATCGCTTCATTATTATTTGGAAAAAGGAATACAGAGACATTGACCTGTGGAATTCCAAATACTTTTGCCAAATGGTGAAAAAAACCGTTTTCAATTTCCAAACGCCCATCCAATATAACATTCACATGTTGAACCGTAAACTGTTGGTCCAATTTTTTGGTTGCCAATTGTTTATTAAGATGCTTTCGAAAAGCGCGTTTATGCCAAAAGGATTTGAACACTCAAAATTTTTTACAAAAATAAAAAATGCAAAGTAAGAAAAGGACGTTTTAAAGGAATTGTTTAAAATAAAACACAAATGTTAAGTTTCCAACAAATCGGAGAAGTCCTCTTCTGAAATTATAGGTATATTCCATTTTTCTGCTTTTGCTTTTTTGCTGGGTCCCATGCCTTCACCTGCAACCAAATAGGTGGTTTTTGAGGACAGAGCACTCATTACTTTCCCTCCATTTTCCTCAATTTTAGCTTTTAGCTCATTTCTGCTGATCGCTTTAAACACTCCGGTTACTACAAAATTCTTACCCTCAAGGGCATTGGAAAGTGTCGTTTTCCGTACTACTTCTGTCTGAATTCCATACGTTACAAGACGTTCCAATACAAGTTGATTTTGGTCTTGTGCAAAATAATTCTTAAGGCTTTCTACAATCTTCTCTCCAATATCTTCTACGGCTAAAAGTTGCTCTTCTGAAGAAGATTGAAGGGAGGCTAAGTTTCCAAAATGCTGTGCTAGACGTTTCGCAACTGTTGCCCCTACATGGCGAATTCCTAGACCAAACAAAACTTTTTCAAAGGGTTGTGCTTTTGAAGCTTCAATCCCCTGCAAAAGATTATTGACGGATTTTTCTGCCATTCGCTCTAAATTCAGGACATCCTCCGCTTTCAAGGTGTAGAGGTCGGCACAATTCTCAATCAAACCATTTTGATACAGCAGAGCTACCGTTTCTGCTCCTAAGCCATCAATGTCCATCGCATTTCTGCTTATGTAGTGTTGTATTCTTCCCATGATCTGCGGGGGGCATGCGATTGTGTTAGGACAAAAATGCTGTGCCTCTCCTTCCTCTCTTTGCAAAAGAGTACCGCATTCTGGACAATGTTCGATGTATAGAATCGCCTCTTCCAAAGCCCCTCTTTTATTCGGGTCAAAGCCCATGATTTTTGGGATAATCTCTCCTCCTTTTTCAACATAAACAGAATCACCTAGACGCAAATTCAGCTTTTCAATCTGATCGGCATTATGCAAAGAGGCGCGTTTAACGACTGTTCCTGATAATAATACGGGGGCTAGGTTGGCAACCGGAGTAATTGCTCCTGTACGTCCGACTTGATAATCAATCGACAGCAGGCGAGTACTGACTTGTTCGGCTTTAAACTTAAACGAAATTGCCCAACGTGGAGATTTTGCCGTATAGCCTAATTCCTCTTGCTGTTGCAACGCATTTACTTTAATTACAATACCATCGATTTCGTAGGGTAATTCGGTCCTATGCTTGTCCCAATGGGCGATGTAATCAAATATTTCAGCAGTGGTTTTTACTTTTTTGAGGGTATTGGGCACAACAAAGCCCCAAGATCTAGCCGAAACCAAAGCATCGTAATGATTTTTGAAACTCGGAGATGCTTCGTCTAGGGCATACAAAAAACATTCTAAAGGGCGTTTTGCTGTCTCTGCACTGTCTTGCAGCTTCAAGGATCCAGAAGCTGTATTTCGCGGATTTCTGTACGCTTCTTCTCCAGCCATCAAGCGAGCCTGATTTAAGGCTTCAAAGCCAGCTAAAGGCAATATTATTTCCCCTCGGATATCAAAAACTTTAGGGTAATTGCCTTTTAAAACTAAAGGGAGATTCTTTATTGTACGTACATTTTGAGTCACATTGTCTCCTTGAGTTCCATCTCCTCGAGTTACCGCTTTCGAAAAAACACCATTTTCATAGGTAAGGTTGATAGAGGCACCGTCGTATTTCAATTCACATGTATATTCTATCTCTTCAGTCCCAAGCAATTTTACCAGGCGTTTGATCCAGTCCTCTACCTCAACTTCTGAATAGGTATTGTCCAAAGAATACATTCGTTGCCGGTGTACTACGGTTTCAAAATTTTTGGTGATGCCCCCTCCTACTCGCTGACTGGGGGAATTGGGATCAAAAAGTTCTGGGTTATTTGTCTCCAAAACCTGCAGCTCTTTCAATAGCAAATCAAACTCGTAGTCGCTTACCAAGCTTTTGTCTTCAACATAATAGGCTTGGTTGTATTGATGCAAAAGGCGCCGAAGTTCTGTTATTCTTTCTTTTTCACTCATGTTTTTAACATCATTTTTAGCATTCTCTTTTTTTGAAATATATCCTGCTTGACAGCCAGATGAGTATACCCTGATTTTTCACACAACTCAACCAATGATTCACAGCACAGAGGGTTTATTTCGAAGTAGATACGGCCCCTGGGCTTTAAAATCAATTTCCCCAAGTCCAAGATGGCCTTGTAAAACAATAAAGGGTCTTCTTCTGGGACAAACAATGCTGTATCGGGTTCATGATCCAAAACATTGGCATGCATTTTAGACTGCTCGGATGGCAACACATAAGGGGGGTTTGAAACGATGACATCTTGTTTGTTAAAGTCTTTTAAAGTGTTGCTTAAAATGTCATGCTTTAAAAAGTCTACTTTAAGTCCTTGAACTTTAGCATTTTTCTGAGCTACTCTTAATGCTTTGTCAGAAACATCTACCCCACTTATCCTCCATAAAGGACGGTGCTTTTTCAAGCTCAAGGCGATGCAACCGCTGCCTGTTCCTAGATCCAAAAGACTCAAAGGATCATTTTTTTCCTCCAAAACCCATTCAACCAACTCCTCCGTTTCGGGACGTGGAATCAAAACATTTTGATCGACATAAAAATTTAAACCAAAAAATTGGGTTTCTCCTAATAGGTATTGCAGGGGAATAGCTTTTTGCAATGCCCTTAAAGAAGTATTGATCTTCTCAGACTCTGAAGAAGATAAGATATAGTTCGGTTCCAAGGCAATCATAACCCCTTCCCATTGGAATAAATGGTGAATTAAACGTTTGAAGATATCGTCAATTTCTCTTTGACCGTAAAGGGGAGCCAAGTGGGTCCGAAAAGCATTACGTGTATGAATTAAGGTCATGATAAAGCTTTGGTTAGCCATACATTACAAGAGGTATGCCCCGTTGCACCCATTGCATTTGAAATATAGTCAAAACCTTTTCTACGGTATAACTTTTGCGCTGCCTGCATATTGGGTAGGGTTTCTATATAACACAACTTAAATTCCATTTCTTTGGCAAACTGCAGGCATTTATCTAACATAGCATCTCCCCACCCCTGGCCACGCGCTTCGGGAAGAAAATACATTTTTTGCAATTCGCAAACGGAAGGGTCCTCTCCCGCCAAAGGAGAAATTCCAGCGCCGCCCATCAATTTTCCATCGCATTCTACAACATAATATACAGATCTGGACTTTTGGTAGGCTTTGTGTAAATAATCCAACTCTGGATCGGCATAAGCCGTCCCGATTTTGGGCACTCCCATTTCTACAAGAACCGTACGAATGACCAGTGCAATTTCTGCATTATCTTTTGGACTTATCGGCCGAAAAACTACCTCCATGTGTTGGGATTAATGTATTTTTACACCTCACAAAATACGTATTTTACATCGAAATTACCTAGCTGTGGAAGACCAAAAATACATGTTGCGTTGTTTGTCTTTGGCTGAGAAAGGTTTAGGCACCACCTACCCAAATCCCTTGGTAGGATGCGTAATTGTTCTCCAAGGTGAAATCATAGGAGAGGGCTGGCATCAAAAGGCAGGGGGACCTCATGCCGAGGTTCGCGCGATTGAAAGTGTTAAAGACAAAAGTAAATTGGCCAAGGCTACGTTGTATGTAAATCTTGAACCCTGCAATCATTTTGGAAAAACCCCTCCCTGTAGTGATCTGATTGTACGACACAAGATTCCGCGGGTCGTCATCGGTTGTGTTGATGCTTTTGAAAAGGTGAATGGAAACGGAATTGAAAAATTAAAATCACATGGCGTTGAAGTACACGTTGGAATTTTAGAAGAAGAATCCAAGGCATTGAACCGACGTTTCTTTACTTATCACCAAAAAAAAAGACCCTACATCATTCTTAAATGGGCACAGAGCAAAGACGGTTTTCTAGCGCCCCCAGTCGAAAAACGTGCTACAAAAGCCCCTGTATTCTTAAGTTCACAAAAAGCACAGCTACAAGTTCACCAATGGCGCGCAGAAGAACAGGCAATCCTAGTCGGTGCGCAAACTGTTGTAGATGATAACCCAGAATTAACTACCCGTTGGGTAGCAGGATCAAATCCCATTCCTGTGATCCTAGATCCCAACGGACGTGTTCCTTCAAATGCTAAATTATTTAAATCTTCTTTGCCCTATTTGCATCTTACGAAAACTACATTGGAGCTTAAAAACAATGCCTCTCAAAAAGAAATTTTATTGAGGAGTATTTCGGAAGTGTACCAACAAAATATTCAATCATTGATTGTTGAGGGGGGAGCAAATACCTTAAGGCATTTTATAGAAAATCAGCTTTGGGATGAGGCGCGAATATTTACCGCAAATACTGTATTAAAAAATGGAGTGAAAAGCCCTGACATTGAGGGTGTAATAAGCGCTGATTTTGCGGATAAATTTGAACGTTACCAGCTAGTCAAAAAAGACTGAAAAAAGGGCTAAAAAATCTGATGGACAGCGCATGGGTCTACGGGTTTTTGCATCCAAAAAAGCCAAATCCGTCTGCGCAGTGGCAACGAGTTCATCGCGATGATTTTTTATTTCGTATACAAATGAGATTCGCGCCTTTGGAATTTCAACCAATTGTATGTAAACTGTAATAAAATCTTCAAAACAAGCTGGCACTTTGTATTCTAAATTTGCTTTAATCACAGGCATAGCAACGCCTTCGCGTTCCATACGCGCATAGGAAACCCCTAGTTCTTGAAGCCACTCTAAACGGGCAACTTCCAAATAACGTAAATAATTACTGTGGTGGACAACCCCCATTTGATCGGTTTCACCGTATCGGATTTGGATGGAAGAAGATTGAAAATGAGAATTAAATTTGGACACTCAACAGGAATTTTCTATAGGTCTTTAAGGTGCGAAAAAAAAAATTCAAAATCAATACGCAATGGTGTTTTTTTTTAATTTTTTTCTATCAATATTTGTAATGTTAATAAGTTAACAACCATAGACAAGAAACCAAACAATTTTTTGCGCCTTAAATGTCCAACGCAGCAGTAACATCCTGGAACAATTGCCTGTCTTTTATCAAGGATAATATACAACCGCAAGCCTACAAAACTTGGTTCGAACCGATCGTTCCGATTAAGCTTTCCGACAATGCACTGAGCATACAAGTTCCCAGTAAATTTTTTTACGAGTGGTTGGAGGAACATTATGTGAAATTGTTGAAGATTGCACTCACAAAAGAGCTTGGAGATAATGCTCGTTTGGTGTACGTCATTAAAATGGAAAACACTTTTGGGAATAAACAACCTTTTACGGAAAGCATTCCTAGTAGTCAACAGGCCAAAGTTGCTGCGCAATCTGTAGACGCACCCCTTTCCACCAAAAGCGCAGAATTAAAAAATCCATTTGTAATTCCTGGGATTCGAAATTTACAAATCGAATCACAATTAAATCCAAACTACAATTTTCAAAACTTTTTGGAAGGTGATTCCAACCGTCTTGCACGATCAGCAGGGATTGCTGTGGCCAACAAACCGGGGGGTACTTCCTTTAACCCTCTTTTAATCTTTGGAAATGTAGGACTGGGAAAAACACATTTGGCCCATGCCATCGGTGTTCAAATCAAAGAAAAATACACAGACAAAACCGTCCTATATATATCTGCTGAAAAATTTACGCAACAGTACATTGAATCGGTTAAGAAAAATACCCGGAATGATTTTATTCATTTCTACCAAATCATCGATGTTTTAATCATTGATGACGTTCAGTTTTTATCTGGAAAGTCTGGAACACAGGATGTGTTTTTCCACATTTTCAACCATTTACATCAAAACGGGAAGCAAGTAATCTTAACTTCAGACAAAGCTCCTGTTGACATGCAAGACATTGAGCAACGTCTTTTATCCCGTTTTAAGTGGGGATTATCTGCCGAATTGCAAACACCCAATTACGAAACACGGGTATCCATTCTCAAAAACAAACTTTATCGTGACGGAGTTGTTATAGAAGATAAGATCGTAGATTATGTTGCTAAGAACATAAAATCCAACATTCGCGAATTGGAAGGCGCCATTATATCCTTGATCGCACAATCTTCATTTAACCGGGCTGAAATCACCCTTGAACTTGCAAAGGAGATTGTAGACAAGTTTGTAAAAAACACCAAAAGAGAAGTATCCATCGATTACATTCA
The DNA here is from genome assembly GCA_965662875.1 of Candidatus Arcticimaribacter sp. Classification (GTDB taxonomy): domain Bacteria; phylum Bacteroidota; class Bacteroidia; order Flavobacteriales; family Flavobacteriaceae; genus Arcticimaribacter. The sequence continues at coordinate 13,771 of CBFIJA010000011.1, read as the reverse complement.
AAAAGTGGTCTCAGAATACTTTCAAATGGATGTGGAAACCCTTCAGTCCAAAACACGAAAACGCCATATTGTTCAGGCGCGTCAGCTGGCAATGTATTTTGCTAAAAAGTTTACCAAAGCTTCACTGGCAAGTATCGGTACCCAAATTGGCAAAAGAGATCACGCCACGGTATTGCATGCTTGCAAAACAGTTGACAATCTCAGCTTTACCGACAAGCAATTCCGTAAGTATGTTGACGATTTAACGCAAAAGCTTACGCTTTAATCTCATCTATTTTTTATGAAACCCGGAAATGTATTGATGGTTTGCCTAGGAAACATTTGCCGGTCTCCTTTAGCAGAGGGAATTTTTACGCATTACAGTCAAGGTTTTGATGTTCAGATAGATTCCGCTGGCACTGCTAATTATCATACAGGACGGATGCCAGACCCACGAAGCATTTCGGTTGCATTGGATCACCAAATAGACATTCGACAGCAAAAGGCACGACAGTTTGTAACCGAAGACTTTCAGCGTTTCGACTATATCTATGTCATGGACCGACAAAATCTAAGCAACGTTTTGTCTTTGGCCGTTTCTGAAAAAGAAAAAAATAAAGTAAGACTGTTATTGGACCCTGATGAAGTAGAAGACCCTTACTATGGTGGGGAAGATGGCTTTAAAGTGGTGTATGATAAAATCGCCAATGCTTGCCAAGAAATAATAGCCCAATGGAAAAAGTAAATGCTAAAGCTCCGCAAGGAATTCTTTACCTTATCCCTTGTCCCTTAGGCGAAAATGCTCCCATGGAGGTTTTGCCAATCACCGTAAAAAAAGCGATGGAGTCCATCATGCATTATGTGGTGGAAAATGAAAAAGCAGCCCGAAAATTCATCAAAAACATACACCCCAAAAAACCACAAAACGCGTTGCAGCTATTCCCCTTGAATAAGTTTACTGACCCTGTGGAAATGCTTCACTATTTAGACCCGATTACACAGGGACATAACATGGGGATTCTTTCAGACGCAGGTTGTCCAGGAGTTGCAGATCCTGGTGCAGCTATTGTTGCAATGGCGCATCAAAAAAACATAAAGGTAGTCCCTTTGGTCGGTCCTTCCTCTATCCTACTGAGCATTATGGCTTCTGGAATGAATGGGCAATCCTTTGCTTTCAATGGTTACTTACCGATTGAAAGTAACGCGCGAAAAAGAGCCCTAAAAAAATTTGAAAAGCGTTCTTCTGAATTTGATCAGACCCAAATGTTTATTGAAACCCCCTACCGAAACAATCAGCTTTTAAAGGATTTTCTTCAACACCTTCATCCTGACTGTCAGCTGGCCATTTCCTGCGATTTAAATCACCCTGAGGCCTACATAAAAACACTTAGCGTTAAAGAATGGAAAAAGGTCAAAATAGACCTGCACAAACGCCCTGCAGTATTTTCGCTTTACCGGAGTTTAGCGATATAATTTTTGGGCATTGATCCACTGGACATAACGCGCTTTGTTTTTATTGTGTTGCCGTAAATTTTTTGCGAATAAATGATAGCCCGGTTGATCCGGATTGGCCACAAAATATAAAAAAGCATGTTGCTCTGCGTTTAAGACAGCAGCAATAGCACTTAAATCCGGCATACTGATCGGCCCAGGGGGCAAACCTTTGTATTTATATGTATTGTAAGGGTTTTTGAGCTTGAGATCGCGGTACAGTACTCGTTTAATGACCTTTGAAAAATCATTAGCTTCTTTTTTAAGGGCGTAGATAACGGTCGGATCTGCTTGCAATTTCATCCGTTTTTTCAAGCGATTCAAATACACCCCGGCTACCCTTGGGCGTTCCTCCACCTTTACCGTTTCTTTTTGAACTATCGCAGCGAGCGTAATTACTTCTAGCGGGGTTAAACCGATATTTTTGGCTAAAGTGCGTCGCTTTTGGTTCCAGAACTGCTGGTATTCAGTTTTCATTCGATCGCGAAAATCAGTTGCAGAAACATCCCAATAAAATTCGTATGAATTTGGCAAATACATGGCTAAAGCATTGGCAGAAGTAAATCCATTTTCCTTTAAAAAAGAAGGATTCTTAAAGGCCTGAATCAAGCTTAGGCTATCGGCGTCGATTTGTTGACTGATCCTTCCAGCCAGGTTTTCCAAACGTTCTTGATTGTTAAAAACCACTCTGACGGCTAATCCTTTTGCCCGAAGTACATTGATGATTTCGTTATTATTCATCCCTTTTTGGATGCTGTACTTACCAGAACGCACACGAGTAGCGTAGCCTTTTTTCTGCGCAGCGACCAAAAAAGTATCGGTGGATTTTAAAAAAGGGCCTAGGTTTTCTACCACCTCTTGAACGCCAGCATCTTTAGACAGAAAAACATAGGCGGTATCGTTTTCGAAAGACGTATTGTCAAAGAAGAAAACCTGATAAAAACGAAAGACAAAAAAACCGCCTACTACAGCAATAAGTAGCAAGAGAAGGGTTAGAATTTTTCTTTTATACATGCATTATTTTTTGATACAACCACATATCGTGGTATTGGTCAGCATAAAAATACCAATCTTTTTTTAGGCCAGATTTTTCAAAGCCACATTTTTCAAAAAGGGCTCGGCTTTTTATATTATTTGGAGAAATTAGGGCATACAATTGGTGCAAGTCATGATGCTCTTTTGCTTGATTCATCAATAACTCTAATGCTTGTGTTCCAATCCTTTTTCGCTGCCATTGGGGATGCACCAACACCCCTACTCCTGCTCTTTTATGCTGTGGGTCATGGTCATATAGATCCACAAAACCCAAAGGAATTCCTGCAGGGTTGGAAATCACAAAACGCGCTTGCCCTGCTTCAGATAAAGATTGATGTGCATTGGATATATACGTGCTTAAATCTTCTCTTGAAAAGGGCTGGGTGGTGTGAGATAACGGCCAAAACTGTGGATCATTTTCTACTTCAATGAGAAAATCCAAGTCTTTGCGATCCAGCAAACGCAATTTTAACCCTTCCATAAAATTTCACCTTGAAAAACAAAGGCGGCTGGCCCCATCAAATGGATGTCGGTATATCCCTGCTTTGTTGGAACAAACCGAACCGAGAGTTGCCCTCCGGGAACATTTATTTTCAACTGATGTAATGTTGTTTTATCGAGGGCGTGTAATGCTAAAGCAACGGCAGTTGCCCCAGTTCCGCAGGAAAGAGTTTCGTCTTCTACACCTCTTTCATAGGTGCGGATGGAACATTCGCTTGAGGTAAGCTGCTCTACAAAATTGACGTTGGTTCCCGCCTCATTATATGGAGCCCCATGGCGGATGCTCCTCCCTCGAGACACCACAGGATAATCTGCCAAACCTTCTACAAGTGTCACATGATGAGGAGAACCTGTATCCATAAAAACGTAGTCGTTTTCTATACGAACCTCATTTACATCGGCCATATGTATGGCAATGGTAGCGTCTGAAAGAATTTCTGCGTGATGTAAGCCGTCTGCGGCACGAAAAATAGTTTTGGAATTTATGATTCCCAATTGACGAGCAAACGCTACGGTACAACGGGCACCATTGCCACAGAGAGAGCCTTCTCTTCCATCTGCATTAAAATACAGCATGGTAAAATCACTGTCGGTCGCCGTTTGAATCAGAATCAAGCCGTCTGCGCCAACCCCAAATCTTCTGTCGCAAAGCTGTGCGATAAAAGCCGAATCGGCAGCTGGAAAAACAGCGCTTCTGTCATCGATCATGATGAAGTCATTTCCAGTACCTTGGTATTTATAAAATTCGAATTCCATAGGGTACAAACTTACGATTATTTGTTGTTAAAGTGGCGTTAAAGAGGTGGGTAGTCCATTTTGAAATGTGCTAATTTTGAGTAAAAACAATTGAACCCATGAAAAAAATCATTACCCTCTTTTCCGTCGCAAGCTTGAGCGCAGTTTTAAGTGTATTTCTTTTTTCCCAATGGGAAAACGCGACCCAGGCAAAACCTCGTCCCGACAGTACCCCAAAGGTACGACCGGTTAACTACAGCTATATCAACACTGTTGATAGTGCTCCGACAGATTTTGTATCGGCTGCAGAAAAAAGCATAGATGCTGTAGTACATGTTAAGAATACAGCAACTGATGAAAGTCAACGCTCCTATTTTGACTTTTTCTATGGAAAATCTGATAGCGGAAAACGCATTGGAACCGGATCCGGTGTGATTGTATCTCCTGACGGTTACATCATCACCAACAATCATGTAATTGAGGACGCTACAATTATTGAAGTGACCATGAACAACAACAAACGCTATACGGCAAAATTGATTGGTACAGATCCGTTTACAGACATTGCGGTATTAAAGATAGAAGCGTCTGCATTGCCTTATTTATATTTTGCAGATTCTGACCAAACTAAAATTGGACAATGGGTCTTGGCCATTGGTAACCCATTTAATCTAAATTCTACAGTGACAGCAGGTATTATCAGTGCAAAATCGAGGGATTTAAATAAAAACGATCAAAAAAACCAATCTTTTATTCAAACAGATGCTGCGGTAAATATGGGAAACAGCGGTGGAGCATTGATCAATACCCGCGGGGAACTGATCGGAATAAACACAGCTATTTCTACCCTATCCGGAGGCTTTGAAGGGTATTCATTTGCGGTACCCAGCAACATTGCCCAAAAAGTTTTTGAAGATTTGGTTGAATACGGCAGCATTCAAAAAGGCCTTTTAGGCATTCGCGGTGGAGCAATCACACCAGAATTTATCGCTCAAGAAAACCTTAACGAAACCGAGGGCGTCTATATTTCGTCTGTTTCTAGAGGAATGGGTGCTGACTTGGCGGGTCTTGAAAAAGGCGACGTCATTCAGGCAGTAGACGGCAAAAAAATTCGGGAGTTTTCTGATTTAACCGGTTACTTGGAAAGCAAGCGCCCAGGGGAGACCGTAGATGTCACCTACAGCAGGAATGGCAACACTCAAACCGTAAAAGTTGAGCTGAAAAAACTAAATATTGGATATTTGGGTGATCTCTCTGTGGAAAATCTTAGCGAAGCAGAATTAAAACAATTGAACTTAGATCACGGGGTACGGGTAATAGACAGTGGAAGTTACTTGTCGCGCCGAATAGAAACAGGCAATATCATTACTCAAATAAACGATACAGAGATCCATTCCATTGATGACGTAAACGCCATCGTGATTCGGGAAATTGAATTCATCGAATACCGAAATAATGCCGGAGAAATTCGACAATTGATTTTCGGATATTAAGCAAAAAAGCTTTCCTAAAGGAAAGCTTTTTTTTTGGCACTAGGATTCTCATCTTTGCAGTATGCGAATAGACATCATAACCCTTTTTCCAGAATTGTTGCGCAGTCCTTTCGAGGCTTCAATTGTAAAAAGAGCCATCGACGGGCAAAAAGCAGAAGTGTATTTTCACGACCCCAGAGACTACAGCAGCAACAAATACCGTCAAGTAGACGACTATCCTTATGGTGGTGGAGCAGGGATGGTAATGATGATAGAACCCTTGGATAAATGCATTTCGAAATTGAAAGCGGAACGAAGTTATGACGAGGTTATTTACATGACTCCGGATGGGGAAACCCTATCTCAACCAATAGCCAATCAATGCTCTTTAATGGAAAATATCATTATTTTATGTGGGCATTATAAGGGAGTAGATCAGCGGGTACGCGATCAATTTATCACAAAAGAAATTTCCATTGGCGACTTTGTTTTATCAGGGGGAGAGTTGGCTGCAGCTGTATTCTGCGACAGTATAATCCGATTAATCCCTGGAGTATTGGGGGACGAGTCTTCTGCGTTAACCGACAGTTTCCAAGATCAGCTTTTGGCTCCACCCATCTATACACGACCGGCCGAATATAAAGGTTGGAAAGTCCCAGAGATTTTGACTTCTGGCAATACCCCTGCGGTAGAAAAATGGCGAGAAGAACAAGCTCTTATACGTACCCAAAAACTTCGTCCTGATCTTTTAAACGAATGAAAAAAATTAACCATTTCATTTTTGGACTTCTGATCACGTCCTGCTACACAGACCTTCCGGCCCCGGCGGAACCTTTGCTCTGTACGGAAAACTTTGTCACCTACACCCTAGAAATTCCAGGCGACCCCTTGGATGAATTTTTTACTTATCGGGAAGCCACGGGTGACAGCATTATAAGCGAAAATACATTTCCAGATGCAACGCGCTACCCAGTTCTGAACGACCGCTATAAAGACAGCTTGGTCGGGACAAACGAAACCTTTTTGTTTGTAGGCCGACAGGGAGAGATACCATTTCAAGTTCCATTTGTTTTTACCTCCGACCGCTGCCATATTGTAAAAATTTCAGGTCCTGACTTTTACAACCCCCGTGGGGAGTAAAAAACTTAAGATTCAGGATTGTAAAAACAGAATTATTGTTTATTTTTGCACCCGCAACCAACCGCTGACGAAATACGTGAATGTTGTTTGACGTTAAATTCAATACAAAAGAAAAATGGAATCTTTAGTTAATTACGTTCAGGATCAATTCATTGACAAGAAGGATTTTCCTGAATTTGCAGCCGGTGACACCATCACCCTGTATTACGAAATTCGTGAAGGCGAAAAAGTAAGAACACAGTTTTTTAAAGGGGTTGTAATCCAAATCAAAGGACAAGGCTTGGCCAAAACCTTTACCATTCGTAAAATGTCAGGAACTGTTGGGGTAGAGCGTATCTTCCCAATCAACCTACCTGCATTGCAAAAAATTGAAATCAACAAGCGTGGAAAAGTACGTAGAGCTCGTATCTATTACTTTAGAGAACTACGTGGTAAGAAGGCGCGCATTAAAGAGCGTCAGCGTTAATATTTTTAAAGGTCGCTTTCAGCGGCCTTTTTTATAGACTACAATTAAACCTAGAATTAGACATGGCAAAAATTAAAGTACTAAACCCTGTTGTAGAAATGGACGGGGATGAAATGACAAGAATCATCTGGTCATTTATCAAAGAACAATTGATCTTACCCTATTTGGATCTGGACATCAAGTATTATGACTTATCGGTTACATCTAGAGATGCTACCAACGATGAGATTACAGTAAAGGCGGCCAATGCCATCAAAGAGTACAACGTTGGAATCAAATGTGCCACCATTACTCCAGATGAGCAACGCGTTGAAGAATTCAACCTATCTAACATGTGGCGTTCTCCAAACGGAACCATTCGTAACATCGTAGGCGGAACAGTATTTCGTGAACCCATCATCATGAGTAATGTACCGCGCTATGTACAAGGTTGGACCAAGCCCATTTGTATTGGACGTCACGCCTTTGGTGACCAGTACAGAGCAGCGGACACCATCACTACAGGAAAAGGAAAATTAACCATGACCTTTACCCCAGAGGACGGTGGAAGCCCACAAACCTTTGAAGTATACAACTTTGAAGAAAACGGAGTAGCGATGTGTATGTATAATATCGACTCCTCTATCTATGGCTTTGCCCGTTCTTGTATGAACCAGGCCTTAAAAAAAGGATGGCCTTTGTACCTTTCTACAAAGAACACCATTATGAAGGCCTATGACGGACGTTTCAAAGACATCTTTCAAGAGGTGTTTGAAAACGAATTCAAAGACCAGTTTGCTGCTGCAGGAATCACTTATGAGCACCGTTTGATTGACGATATGGTTGCTGCTGCAATGAAATGGAACGGTGGCTTTGTATGGGCTTGTAAAAACTATGACGGAGACGTACAATCCGATACAGTAGCCCAAGGATTTGGTTCTTTAGGTTTGATGACCTCTACCCTAGTAACACCAGACGGTAAAACCATGGAAGCAGAAGCGGCACACGGAACAGTAACCCGTCACTTCCGCCAGCACCAACAAGGAAAAGAAACATCCACCAACCCCATTGCTTCTATTTTTGCATGGACACGCGGTTTGCAACACCGTGGGAAGTTGGACGACAACCAAGCCTTGATTGAGTTTTGTAACACCCTAGAGCAGGTGTGTATCGAAACGGTAGAAAGCGGAAAAATGACCAAGGATTTGGCCTTGTTGATTCACAAAGAAAACTTGACGCAAGAGCACTACCTAACGACTCAAGAGTTTTTGAATGCCTTAAAAGAAAATTTAGAGTCAAAACTGAACTAAGCTAGTGTAGTTTATGAAAATAAAAACCCTGACCCGATGGTCGGGTTTTTTTTATGCCATAAAACACACATTCCAGATCCCTGTTTAAGGGTAATTTGTAATTTTACGCTATGGCATTTAAAAAAATCACAGAAGAAGATTCGCTTTACGACGGCTTGGAAAACTACAGTGTTGCTGAATTGGTAGCAGGCATACACACCGAAGACCAAAAAGTTGCCTATGCTGTTGGCAGGGTACTGCCCGAGATCACAAAATTGATTGAAAAAATAGAAGATCAGCTGCAAAATGGAGGAAGATTGTTCTACATGGGCGCTGGTACCAGCGGCCGTTTGGGAATTTTAGATGCGTCGGAATGCCCTCCTACTTTTGGAACAGACCCTGGAAAAGTAGTGGGCCTAATTGCCGGTGGGAAATCAGCCGTATACAAAGCGGTGGAAAACGCAGAAGACTCGACCACCTTGGGATGGGAAGACTTACAACATCATAACATTACAAAAAAAGATATCGTTGTAGGCATTGCAGCCTCTGGAACAACGCCCTATGTTATCCATGCGCTAATAGCTTGTCAAGCACATCAAATCCCTACAGCTTGTATTTGCTGTAACCCCGGAGCCCCATTGACGGAAGTTGCGGACTACCCTATCGCAGTAGTCGTAGGACCTGAATTTGTGACAGGAAGCTCTAGAATGAAAGCGGGTACGGCTCAAAAAATGATTTTGAATACAATCACGACCGCAACAATGATCCGTTTGGGTCATGTACAGGGCAATAAAATGATTGATTTACAAATGAGTAATGCAAAATTGCGCAAAAGAGCTGTGGAAATCATTGTAGAGAAAACAGGGATTACCACAGAAAAAGCTTTAGCGCTTTTGGAGAAAACCGGTGGCGTTCGACAAGCAATTGACGCCTATGCAAGAAATGCCTAATTCCTAATTTTAAATTTCTAAACGAACAACCGATCCTTTTTTATCTTTATCGTATGGAAAAAACAGCATTGCAACAAGGACTAAAACGAATCGGATATGCCATTGTATTGGCCTTTACCGGGCCTGTAATCATTATGCAGGCATTTAAAAATGAAGGTCATCCATGGTATTGGCCTGTTTTAGGCGCAGGACTATTGCTTATCCTATTGGCCTTGATCAATGGTTTTCGAGGAATTTCAAGTTTAGTAGAAGGCCTTTTGGGGAAAAAGAAAAAAAAGTAAGGATAAGGGACTGTGGATGTTGTGTTGTAGCCCCCATCCTATTATCTTTGCGCCATAGTTTATACCTATGATTTCAATCACACTCCCTGACGGCTCCGTTCGTCAGTATGATCAGCCTTTAACCGTCTTGGACATTGCCAAAGACATCAGCGAAGGATTGGCCCGTAATGTGCTTTCGGCAAATTTCAATACAACAACCGTAGAAGCCTCTACTGTAATTGATACCGACGGAGAATTACGCCTTTTTACTTGGAACGATGACGAAGGAAAAACAGCCTTCTGGCACTCCTCAGCTCACATTTTGGCCCAAAGTATTTTGGCTTTGTACCCCGCAGCAAAATTAACTATAGGTCCCGCCATTGAAAACGGTTTCTATTACGATGTTGATTTTGGAGGCGAGAGCTTTTCTGAAAAAGACCTGCCGGCACTTGAAAAACAATTCTTGACCTTTGCCCGAGAAAAACATGTCTTTTCCATGCGCATGAGTACTAAAGCGGATGCATTGGCTTTTTATAAGGGAGAAGAAAATCCGTTTAAAGTCGAGCTGATTGAAAACTTGGAGGACGGAACCATCAGCTTCTGTGATCACGCAGATTTCACTGATCTTTGTAGAGGAGGACACATTCCGCACACAGGCTTTGTCAAAGCCGTAAAGCTACTGAATGTTGCTGGTGCCTACTGGCGTGGAGACGAAACTAAGCCTCAACTGACCCGTATTTATGGGGTTTCTTTTCCAAAGCAAAAGGAATTGACAGAATACTTGGCCCTATTAGAAGAGGCCAAAAAGCGAGACCATAGAAAGCTTGGTAAAGAATTGGATCTGTTTACGTTTTCGCAAAAAGTAGGACAAGGTTTACCTTTATGGTTGCCCAAAGGAACGGCATTGAGAGAACGTTTAGAAAACTTCTTGAAGGCAGCACAAAAGAAAGCCGGGTATGAACAAGTAATTTCTCCACACATCGGCAACAAAGAGCTCTACATGACCTCTGGGCACTATGAAAAATACGGCGCAGATAGCTTTCAACCCATAGAAACCCCTGCCGAAGGCGAAGCGTTTTTGTTGAAACCCATGAACTGCCCGCACCACTGCGAAATATACAATGCACGTCAATGGAGTTATAAAGACCTACCCAAACGCTATGCAGAGTTTGGAACAGTTTACCGCTATGAACAAAGCGGGGAATTGCACGGACTTACACGTGTACGTGGTTTTACCCAAGACGATGCACATATTTTTTGCATGCCCAACCAGTTAGATGAAGAATTCAAAAAAGTGATTGATTTAGTGCTTTATGTTTTTGGATCCCTTGGGTTTGAAGATTTTACTGCACAAGTATCCTTACGCGATCCTGAAAAACCTGAAAAGTATATAGGTTCAGACGAGAATTGGGATTTGGCAGAAAATGCTATCATCAATGCCGCTAAAGAGAAGGAGCTGAATTATGTGATAGAATACGGAGAAGCTGCTTTTTATGGTCCGAAACTCGATTTTATGGTAAAAGATGCTTTGGGACGCAAGTGGCAACTGGGAACAATACAGGTAGACTACAACCTGCCTGAGCGCTTTGAACTCACCTATAAAGGCAGTGATAATGAGAGCCATAGACCCGTAATGATCCACAGAGCACCCTTTGGAAGTTTAGAACGTTTTGTCGCCATTTTGCTTGAACATACGGGTGGAAATTTCCCCTTGTGGTTAATGCCAGAACAGGTTATCGTTCTCTGCGTCAGCGAGAAATATGAAAAATACGCTGAAAAAGTTTCAAAAGAGCTGGAAAATAACGAAATTCGCGCCCTACTGGACAACCGAAATGAAACAATCGGGAAGAAAATACGGGAAGCACAACTGAACAAATTTCCTTATATGTTAATTGTTGGGGAAAAAGAGGCCGAAAGCCAAACCGTTTCAGTACGCCACCGAGTAGAAGGTGATAACGGTAGCAGTACCGTGAAAGCATTTATTGAAAAAATAAGTCAAGAAATATCGGAGAGTATTTCTAAATTTGAAGTCTAACTAAAAAGAGAACGTTATAGCCATTCGAAGAAGAAGGACGAATCGTCCAGGAAGAGTAATCAAGCAGAATCCTCACAGGATTAATGAAAAAATCACTGCACAAGAAGTTCGTCTTGTTGGAGACAATGTTGAAGTGGGATTGTATCGTTTGCCAAAAGCCTTGGCCATTGCGGAAGAACTCGAGTTGGATTTAGTTGAAATCTCTCCCAATGCCAACCCTCCTGTTTGTAAAATATTGGAATACAAAAAATTCCTTTACGAGCAGAAAAAAAGAGAAAAGGCACTCAAGTCAAAAGCGACAAAAGTCGTAATTAAAGAAATTCGTTTTGGACCGCAAACGGATGAACACGATTATGAATTCAAAAAGAAACACGCGGAGAAGTTCTTGAAGGAAGGTGCAAAGCTAAAAGCCTTTGTGTTTTTTAAAGGACGTTCAATTGTGTTCAAAGAGCAAGGACAAATTTTGTTGTTGCGTTTGGCACAAGATTTAGAAGAATTGGGGAAAGTGGAACAACTACCCAAGTTAGAAGGAAAGCGAATGACCATGTTCATTAGCGCAAAAAAGAAATAAGTAGAGTACATTAAATAAATAGACATGCCAAAAATGAAAACAAAATCCAGTGCCAAAAAGCGTTTTAAGCTTACCGGCAGTGGTAAAATCAAAAGAAAGCATGCTTTTAAAAGCCACATCTTGACAAAAAAGTCCAAAAAGCGCAAGCTAAAGTTAAGACACTCAGGATTGGTTCATGAAAGCGATGAAAACAGCATTAAAGAGCAATTACGTTTGAAATAGACTCTTTAAGGTTTAAACCATTATTCACCCTGTAGCAGGCCTTTAAAGTGTAAGCATTACCGCCTGATACAAAAAAACAAAAAACAATGCCAAGATCAGTAAACTCAGTAGCTTCAAGAGCTCGTAGAAAAAAAGTCCTTAAACAAGCCAAAGGATATTTCGGTCGCCGTAAAAATGTTTGGACGGTAGCCAAAAACGCGGTTGATAAAGCCATGCTTTATGCCTATCGCGATAGAAAGACCAAAAAACGCAACTTTAGAGCGTTGTGGATCACCCGTATTAATGCCGCAGCGCGTCTACACGGATTGTCTTACAGCCAATTCATGGGAAAAATTAAAGCCAACGATATCGAACTTAACCGTAAGGTATTGGCTGATTTAGCCATGAATCATCCGGATGCTTTTAAAGCCATCGTGGATAAAATAAAATAAACATTAAATTGTACTCGAACAAAAAAGCAGCCCACCGGCTGCTTTTTTTATGTTAAAAGGGTACGTCATTGTCGTCACTGCCAAAGGCATCTCCGGGTGAGGGAAATTGATCTGGCGAAATGGCTGGAGGTTCGTTCATCTTGGATTGAAACTCAAAGGGAGAATCAAAGTTTTCCAAATTGTCAAATTTCCCTAAATGCCCAATAAACTTTAAACGAATGTTATCCAGGCCTCCATTTCTATGCTTGGCTACAATGAATTCGGCCTGCCCAGTAGAGGAACTTCGTTCGTCATCATCCCACTCTTCTATCCCATAGTATTCTGGTCTGTAAATAAAAGAAACGATATCCGCATCTTGTTCAATGGCACCAGATTCCCGAAGGTCAGATAGGATGGGGCGTTTTGAGCCACCTCGGGTTTCCACCGCACGAGAAAGTTGCGACAACGCAATCACAGGTATGTCCAATTCTTTGGCCAAGGCCTTTAGGTTTCGTGAGATGGTTGATATTTCTTGTTCCCGATTTCCTGTTTTATTACTGCTCCCTGCCGTCATTAACTGCAAATAATCTACAATGATGAGTTTGATGCCATGCTGAGAAGAAAGTCTCCGGGCTTTGGCGCGTAAATCAAAAATCGATAAAGATGGGGTATCGTCTATAAAAAGGGGTGCCTTTTCTAAATCACTCACTTTTACGTTGAGTTGTTCCCACTCATGACTTTCTAATTTTCCAGTACGAAGCTTTTCTGAAGATAAGCCTGTTTCTGAGGAAATCAAACGGGTGATCAGCTGTACAGAAGACATTTCCAAGGAAAAGAATGCAACGGGGGTTTGTTTAGATACTGCAATATTGCGAGCCATCGACAGGGTCAAAGCGGTTTTTCCCATCCCCGGACGTGCTGCAATGATGATCAGATCGCTGGGTTGCCATCCTGAGGTTAGTTTGTCTAGTTTTTCAAAGCCGGTTGCAACCCCACTCAACCCCTCTTTCTTGGCGATCTCTTCAATACGCTTCTTCGCTTGTATTACAAGATTCTGCGCAGATTCAGAAGATTTTTTGATGTTGCCTTGGGTTACGTCATAGAGTTTAGATTCTGCTTCATCCAAAAGATCAAATACATCGATGGATTCTTTGAATGCATCATTAATGATCTCATTGGAGATTTTTATCAAACTGCGTTGAATGAACTTTTGAAGGATGATTCTTGCATGAAACT
>CBFIJA010000010.1:0-41699 GCA_965662875.1 Candidatus Arcticimaribacter sp. | reverse complement strand
TTTATAGTACTCCTGTTCAAACGGAAGAATACAGTAGAGTTGATCTAGATCTCTTTTGATTTTATGAATGCGGTTTTCCTTCCAGGCCCATATTTGAGGGCTGATGTAATAATGATTCTTATACCCGTGTTGTTTCGCCCACTTTGCAATGCGCATATTAAATCCAGGATAGTCGATATAAACCACCACATCTGGCTGAAAAGCGAGGAGGTCTTTTTTACAAAAAGACAGGTTTCTAGAGATGGTGCCCAAGTGTTTTACTACTTCCCAAAACCCCATAAAGGCAAGGTCTTTGTAGTGCTTTACCAATACGCCGCCTTGTGCTTTCATTTTGTCTCCTCCCCAGAAACGAAATTCAGCATGCGGATCTATCGCTTTTAACGCTTTCATCAAATTAGCGCCATGCAAATCTCCAGATGCTTCACCAGCGATAAGGTAATACTTCATTTAATTGAATTTCAGAATCGCAATAAGGGCAACCAGCAAAAATAAAATACTCACTACACCGTAGGCCATTCTGTAGTTGCGTTTTCGTATAAGAATAAAAAATAAGGGCAAATTTAACAATGCACCGATGCTGATCAGGCTACCCAATTTTTGGTTTTGATACAAACGACTTAAACTTTCTTGAAACGCTAAATCTGAAAAGAAAGAAACAAAAATAAACATCCCAAGAAGCGTTGCGATCAATGCAATCCCCATTCCTTTTAATTGTTCCTTATAATTCAAAATCCCAGCTGTTTAATTGTTGTATGGCGTAATGTGCCGTAAGATCAAATTGTGTGGGGACTATGGAAATATAGCCCTCTTCCAATGCAGATTCGTCAGTATCTTCTCCGCGGTCTTCGTTGATGAATTCACCCGTAAGCCAGTAGTAATCCCTTCCCATTGGACTTTGACGTTTATCAAATTTCTCTACCCAATGTGCCTTTGCCTGACGGCAAATCTTTATCCCTTGTATTTCTCCTTGAGGTTTTTTTGGAAAATTCACATTGAGTACTACATCTCGTGGAAGTTTGTTTTTCAGTGCATTCTCTGTGATTGTTTTGATGTAGGGTTTTAAAGATTCAAAATCGGCATCCCAATTGTAGTCTAACAATGAAAACCCAATGGCAGGAACACCTTCTATGCCTGCTTCAATGGCGGCACTCATGGTCCCGGAATAAATCACATTTATCGAGGCGTTAGAGCCATGGTTTACGCCTGAAACACACAAGTCTGGTTTTCTGTCCATGAGTTCGTTGATGGCCAATTTCACACAATCTGCTGGGGTTCCAGAGCACTGAAATTCTTTTTGTGGACCATCGCTGACAGAGACGGCAGTAACTTCTAATGTAGAATTGATTGTAATGGCGTGTCCCATCCCGGATTGTGGGCTGTCTGGTGCCACCACCACCACAGTTCCTATGCTGTTCATTACGTCGATTAAAGCACGAATTCCAGGTGCTGTAATGCCGTCATCATTGGTAACGAGGATAAGCGGCTTTTTCTTCATTCGAAATCTTTTCGCTAATTTAGGAAATAAAAGGCGTGAGCGTGTTAAAAGTATTTAAAATAGAGGTACTTTTTTGTTCCCCACACGAACATTCTTTACTTTAGTTCACTAATGCAAAATGCTATGAAAAAACACACCCTTCTCTTGTCAGCTCTTGGGATCATAACGCTTTCCTTTACTGTATTTTCTTTTAAGCGGGCCAAAGAAAACCCCGACAAACACAAGTTGCTGATAGAGATCATTTCATATGTTCTTACCAGAGGGCACTTTAGTCCTTCGGAAATGGATGATGCTTTTTCAGAAAACGTTTTCATGAATTACATCGAAGCTTTGGATGGGAGACACCGTTTCTTTTTGCAGGCAGACATCAATAATTTTAAAACATATAAATACAAGATTGACGATGAAATCAAAAGTACAAAAATTGACTTTTTCACCGTCACCTATGATAAATACCTGCAGCGTTTAAATCAAGTAAAGACATTTTATCCCCAACTTTTAGAGCAACCTTTTGACTTTACGCGTGATGAATCCATTGATTTTGATTACAAAAATATGGGGTATGCACCTTCTTTATCGGAGCTAAAAAAGATTTGGCGTAAGTATTTTAAATTTGATGTATTGCGAGTTTATGCCGATAAAAAGGAATCTGAACAACAGAAAAAAGAGGACGATCCAACGTATGTTCCTTTGAGTGATACCGAACTAGAGAAAGCCGCTAGGGAAGTTGTAAAAGAAGATATGGAGCGTTTTTATGAAAGCCGAGAAGATTTAGACCGAAAGGATTTCTTCTCTGTCTATGTCAATGCCATTGCATTGCAATTTGATCCACACACAACGTATTTTGCTCCGGAAGACAAAGACCGTTTTGATATGGGAATCTCCGGAAAGTTCGAGGGAATCGGTGCACGCCTGCAGAAAAAAAACCAACAAATAGAAATTGTAGAAGTCATTTCTGGGGGTCCAGTTTGGCGGGGTCAATTGCTTGAACCGGGCGATAGAATTCTTAAAGTTGCACAAGTAGACAGCCCCCCGGTCGATATTGTAGGAATGCGTCTAGACGATGTCATTAAACTGATAAAAGGCCCCAAAGGAACACAGGTGTTTCTAACCGTAAAACGTGTAGACGGAACAATAGAAGAGGTTGTCATTACCCGTGATGTGATTGAGTTGGAAGAGGCTTTTGCCAAATCTACTTTAATTGAAAAAGACGGTAAAAAGTACGGACTTATATATTTGCCGAAATTCTATATCGACTTTGACGATTACGAGCAGCGCAACGCGGCTAGTGATGTTAAGAAAGAAATTGAAAAGCTTAAAAACGAAGGCATTGAAGGCCTTATCATGGACCTCAGGGGAAATGGCGGGGGTTCGCTGCAAACGGTAGTTGACATGACGGGCTTTTTTATCGAGGAAGGCCCCGTGGTTCAAGTCAAAAGTACAGGGGGGCAAAAGCAGGTCTTGAAGGATAGAGATGCTGGGGTTTCCTGGGACGGACCTTTGGTTGTGATGGTCAATGCTTTTTCGGCTTCTGCCTCAGAAATTTTAGCTGCAGCCTTACAAGACTACAAACGTGCTGTAATTCTTGGCAGCAAGCAAACCTATGGAAAAGGGACCGTTCAAAACATCATTGATTTGAATAAAATCATTGCAGGGAACTCTTATGGTGATCTAGGCGCAATGAAAATCACTACGGATAAATTTTATCGCATCAATGGGGGGTCAACTCAGTTAGAAGGGGTAAAGTCAAACATTGTTTTCCCAGATCGCTATTCCTTGATCGAAACGGGTGAAAAAGATCAAGACAATCCTTTGTCATGGGATCAGATTTCATCTGTTGGGTATACCCCATGGTCAGCCCCAGTAAATTACGACTACATTGAAGAACGCAGTCAAAAACGAATGAAAGAGAGTTCGTTCATTCAACTGATTAATGAACAAGCGCAATGGGTGAAAGCACAACAAAATGATTATGAATATTCATTGAACTATAAAAACTTTGTCCGTGAGATAGAGCAGACAGAAGAACAAACTAAAAAGTTTAATGCGCTCTCCGATTATCGTTCAACTTTGGAATTTGCCCCTTCTCAATCTGATGTGCAAGACATCAACAAAGATGAAGAGCTCAAAGAAAACAGAAAACGTTGGGAAGAGAGCTTGGCTAAAGATTTGTATGTAAACGAGGCCGTCGAAATTTTAGAAGATTTGTACTTGCCAAATGCCCTGCAACGAAAAAAAGTAGCACAAGTAAAACAGTAATTGTTGCAAAGGAAATCGGTCTTTTCTTTTTTGAATAAGCATTTGCTGAGTGGACTAGCAATGGGTTATATCGTAGTCCTTACCCTTTTGGCATTATTCGCAAAAGCAATTGTTCAAGACCGTTCTGAGAACAGCAATCAGATGCATTTATCGATTCATTCACAACCTCCAGGTTTCGAAGTGAACATGCTTCAGGTGTACGATGAAGAAGAAAACTTAATCGATGAATTGCCAATCGAAGACAGCCGTTGGGCAGCAGGGGTGTTAGAGTATCGTCCCTATGGTAGTCAGCCCGAATTTTTTAAACCGGTTCCTTTAGATCGTTATCCGCAGGGCACTACTTTTCAAGAAATAGCCTCTTCTTACATTGTCCCCGTAAAGTTTTGGCTGGGAACAGACAAATACGGGAGAGATGTTCTCAGTAGAATTATCTTGGGCTCCCGGGTGTCTTTGTCCATAGGCTTTGTCGCTGTATTTATTGCCTTACTCATCGGTGTTTTCTTAGGAGCCATTGCAGGCTTTTATGGAGGGATTTTGGATAAAATTATTTATGGTTTAATCAATGTCATTTGGTCCATACCTTCTTTACTAATGATCATTGGAATTACTTTAGCATTGGGCAAGGGCTATTGGCAGGTTTTTGTTGCCGTAGGTTTTACCATGTGGGTAGATGTCGCTAGATTGGTAAGAGGACAAGTACTTTCATTGAAAGAAAAAAGTCATGTGCATGCTGCACGGGTTCTAGGATTCTCTTCTGTACGTATTTTAATAAAGCACATATTGCCAAGTGTAGTTCCCGCAGTAATTGTAATCTCAGCAGCAAATTTTGCAAGTGCTATTTTAATTGAAAGTGGCTTGAGTTTTTTGGGTATCGGTGCTCAACCGCCAACGCCAAGCTGGGGAGGGATGATAAAGGATCATTTCCGATTTATCCTTCTGGGAAAAGCCTACTTGGCATTGGTCCCAGGCTTTGCTATTATGAGTATAGTGCTTGCCTTTATGACTTTAGGGAATGCGTTGCGGGATACTTTAGATGTTAAAATGTAGATTCATTCAAGCGGTTGGCATCTAGGTTGAGATAGATGGCTATCATACAGCTAAATGCCAAAAGGCTAGAGCCTCCTTTGCTGATGAAAGGGAGGGGAATCCCAATCGTGGGGACAATTCCTATGGACATTCCAATATTGATAAAAAAGTGAAAAAACAAGATGCTGGCAACACCATATGCGTAGACTCTTGAGAATTTATTTTTTTGGATTTCTGCTCTTGCCAATATGCGTAAAATCAAAAGACAAAATGCGATGACCAGTGCTGCACTTCCAACAAACCCCCATTCTTCACCAACGGTACTGAAGATATAATCTGTATGTTGTTCTGGCACAAACCCTCCCTTAGTCTGTGTGCCTTGTAAAAACCCTTTTCCATTCCAGCCGCCAGATCCAATGGCGATTTTAGATTGATTTAAGTTGTATCCAATGCCTTGGGTGTCTACCTCTTTGCCCAATACAATATTGAAACGGTCTCTGTGGCGTTGTTCAAAAACATCATTGAAGATATAATCTACAGAGTATACATAGCCACAGCTTAAAGCGATAAACAAAAGGTAGGGCCATACAGCTGCTTTTTTATTTAGTTTTTTAGAGAAAAAATAAACCGTGATAATGACTGTAAATATGCTGATGTAAACAAAGGGTAGAGGAGCAATAAGCGTTAAAACAAAAAACAAAATAAGCCCGGCAAATACATTAAAATAAATAAAGCTCAACCCTTCTCTCAGCAAGACAAAAAGGAAAGCGACATAAATCAGTGCAGAGCCTGCATCGGGTTGCAATAGAATAAGAAACATGGGTAGGGCAATGATGAAAAAGATCTGCAGTTGGGATCGAAATCGTTTGATGTTGATTTGTATTTCGGTCAATAATTTTGCAACGGCTAAGGCAACTGTAACTTTAGCAAATTCTGAAGGTTGTAGGCTGACCCCCCCAAAACCGTACCATGAGCGTGCCCCAGAACGTTCTGAACCAAACACAAAAAGCCCTAATAAAAGCACAATCGTAAGGGTGTACAAAACACTGGAAAAGCGTTCAAAAAACTTAGGTTGTGTAAATAAAAGGATGACACCACAGGTTAGACTTAAAATAAAAAACAGCAGCTGTTTTCCAATGGGTTCTTGAATATTAAAAAGGGTCGTCTCTTCGCCTTTAAAGGTAGCAGAATAAATATTAACCAGTCCAAAGCCTACCAGTAGCAAGTACAGTAAAAGCGTCAGCCAATCAATCCTGTATAAACTTTTATTCATTTATTTCAAAGGGTTTTCCAGAAAGGGGTTTGTTGTATTCTGCCGTGAGATCTCCTTCCAGCATTCGTTTTTCAAGCCAGCCCCGCTTGACCTCATTGGTCAAGTACTTTTCAACCATTAAACTGGCTATAGGTGCTGCCCATCGACTTCCCCAATAGCCATTCTCGATAAAAACAGCCATGGCAATTTTTGGATCTTCTTTAGGGGCGAAAGCAATAAAAATGGAGTGATCTGTAAGTTGTACGCGTTTGCCATCAATCTTTGTGAAATTTTCAGCTGTTCCCGTCTTCCCGCAAACCTCTATTCCCCTAATTTTTGCAATTCGTGCAGTTCCACGTTCTACCACCTGATGCATCCCCTCTATGACGACATCAAAATGTTCAGGATTTATACTGGTTAGTTTTTTGGTGTAAGTGGCTTGTAGGCTGTCGTTCTCTACCTTTTTAACAAAGTGTGGGGTATAATAAAATCCTCTATTAGCGATTGCAGCGGTAAAGTTTGCCAATTGTATGGGAGTGGTTAAAACCTCGCCTTGTCCAATGGCATTGGAAATAATTGTAGGTGCTTTCCATCCACCTTCATTATAGGCTCTGTTGTAGTAATTCCCACCTGGAACCAAGCCGGGGCGACCTATAGAAAGGTCATAGCCAAGGTAATTCCCCAAGCCAAAACTCTTCAAGTGTTCTTTCCATATGTCTACGCCCAAAGCGGGGGTCTCGTATTTTTCTATGATTCTCCTGTATGCATTGGCAAAATAGGTATTGCAAGATTGATAAATTCCTCGAAGCATGTTGTTTTTTGCGCCTCTTCTGCAGTGGCATTCCATAAAGGCTCCTCTGGCATAATAATGCCCTTTGTTGCATCGTATTTTTTCTTTCGGATCAATCACACCTTCTTGAAGGGCAATCAATGCATTTAGTGTTTTAAACGGAGAGCCTGGTGGATATTGCGCCAATAGCCCACGATCGAATAATGGCTTAGCCAAGGTGTCGTTTGCTAATTTTCGGTAATTTTTAGAGCGTTTTCTTCCCACTAAAATACTGGGATCATAAGAAGGGGCATTGATAAGCGCTAGAACTTCTCCGCTTGCTGGCTCTATTGCAACAATACCGCCTCTTTTGTTTTGCATCAAAGATTCTCCATAGGCTTGAAGTTCAGAATCCAAAGTCAAGTAAATGTTTTTTGATGGGGTGCTAGGAACATCGTAACGTCCATCCTTATAGGTTCCTATGATCCGGTTGAATCGATCTTTCTGCAGAAAACGCTTTCCCTTTTCACCACGCAATTGCTTTTCATAGGACTTTTCAATTCCCTGCCTTCCGATGAGTTCTCCTAAACCGTAATAATCGTCTTTTTTTAGATCGTACCGGTTAACTTCACTGACGTATCCTAAGACATTTGCTGCATAATCAATCCTGTAATCACGCAGTGATTTTTTCTGTATGAAAAAGCCTTCAAATTTCCACATTTGCTCTTGTAATCGCGCATAGGTTTCTTTAGAAATCTGATTGACCACAACAGAAGGGAGACGTTTGGAGTACCTTCTTGCTTTTTTAAGATTCGAAATCAGCTGATTTTTTTTCACTCCAGTTAGCGCACAAAAAGCAAGCGTATCAAAGGGTAATACATTTTCAGGAATGATCATGATGTCATAGGCTGGCTGGTTAGCCACTAAAAGATTTCCGTTTCGGTCATAAATAAAACCGCGTTCAGGGTATTCTTCTATTTGCAGTACTGCATTGTTTTCAGAGAGGGTTTGGTAGGAGGTATTGCGTACTTGTAAATCCAATAATTTATAGATAAAGACAATGGTGACGAATACTGTAATGCCGCGTAACAAAAAGATCCTCATGCTTCTTTACGAATTAAATTAAGCGTTGTGAGCAATAATAGGAATGTGAAAATACTGCCTACAATGGTATTGCTGAGAATGGATACCATATGAGTAAAACTGAAATACTCTACCCAAAAAAAGAGCATTTGGTGGATAAAAATGATAAGCCCTAGGTAAAGGATACGGCTTGAAAACCGTGTGCCGTAATACATTGCGTAAGGTTGATCATCATTTATTCCAAAAGAAAATCGTGCAATTAATGGGCGCAGATAGGCGATGGTAACGCTGGCAATGGTATGTGCTCCAGCAGTCTGACTCAATAAATCGATACCAAACCCCAATAGAAAGCTCAAAAAGATGAACGTAAATTGATCTTGATTGAACCGGTAAACAAGGATAAAAAGTAAATAAAAGGCAGGGTTGCAATAGCCAAATAAGTCAACATGATTAAAAATCAATACCTGAGCTAGCAAAAGGACCAAGAAACGTCCAAGAAGAAGGCGGAGATTAGGAATCATTCGCTGCTTTTTTCTAAGGTTATAATTTCTGCTCTATCTTTATTTTCAATAACATACACCTGATTTATATCCGTCATATTATTGAATAAGGCTACTTCTAAGGCATAATAACCGCCGTCTTCCGTCTTTTCTTTTGAAATAATTCTACCGATAGGAATACCTTCCGGGAAATAAGCAGACATGCCTCCAGTAACAATTGTGTCTCCAACTGTAGCGGGGTTGATGACAGAAATATCGGTCAACTGCATTCGATTGGGATCGTTTCCATCCCATCCCAAGGAGCCAAAAACGCCAGATTTCTTAAATTTTGCATTTACTTTTACGTCTACATGCAATATGGAGACAACAGAGGCATAATTTGCAGAGACTTGATTGATGATTCCAATGATTCCCGCTCCATTGATTACACCCATATCGGGTGACAACTGTTTTTTCTTCCCTTTGTTTATCAAGAGTATGTTTCGTGCGCTTGCATAGCTGTTCTTAATGACCTTGGCAGTAGTAAACTCGTATTTAAAAGGGTTGGCTAGGGAGTCAGATTCTTTTGACGCCTGTAAACTGTCGGTAGATTGCAAGCGAATTAATTGTTCTTTTAGCTGTAAATTTTCTTGAATCAGTTTGGCATTGTGCTCTTCCAACCTAAAATAATCCCTTGAAGCATGCACCGGTGCGTTTAATGTTCCAGAAATTCCCAATGTAGCTTTATTGAGCATCGTATTGTGATAGCTGCTTCTATAGCTAGTGAAGGTCAAGCCTAAAAAAAGAAGTATTAGGTATAGAATAAAGTTTTTATTCCGTAATAAAGCCGTAAGAATCCATTGCATGATTCATTTATTTGAGCAAAATCGTTTTGTATCTCTCAATGTTTTTCAGTGCAATACCGGTTCCTCTTACTACGGCTTGCAAGGGGTCTTCTGCAATGTAAACGGGTAAATCTGTTTTCAGTGAAATACGTTTGTCTAAACCCCGTAGCATCGATCCTCCCCCGGCAAGATAAATTCCGGTATTGTAAATGTCTGCAGCCAACTCTGGTGGTGTTTGTGAAAGTGCCTCCATGATGGCATCTTCTATACGTAAAATCGATTTGTCAAGTGCTCTGGCAACTTCTCTATGAGAAACCATAGCTTGTTTGGGTTTCCCTGTAAGAAGGTCTCTTCCTTGAACAGACATTTCTTCTGGTGCATTTTCTAAGTCTTCAAGCGCTGCACCTATGTTGATTTTTATTTTTTCTGCAGTACGCTCCCCTATGTAAAGGTTGTGCTGTCGTCGCATATAATAAACAATATCATTGGTAAATACATCTCCTGCGATTTTCACAGACTTATCGCACACAATTCCAGACAATGCAATAACAGCGATTTCTGTTGTTCCCCCACCGATATCAACAATCATATTTCCTTTGGGTTGTTTGATGTCAATTCCGATTCCTATTGCCGCTGCCATGGGTTCGTGAATAAGATATACTTCCTTTCCATTTACGCGTTCAGCAGACTCTCTAACCGCTCGCATTTCTACTTCAGTAATTCCAGAAGGAATGCAGATGACCATACGTAAAGAAGGCGTAACCAATCTTTTCTTGAGTGTAGGCACACTTTTTATCAGTTGACTGATCATTTGCTCAGAAGCATTAAAGTCGGCAATTACACCATCCTTTAAGGGGCGAATGGTACGGATGTTTTCATGGGTTTTCCCCTGCATCATACTGGCCTCTTGACCAATAGCAATTACCTTGTTAGTGTTTCTGTCAATGGCAACGATGGAGGGGCTGTCGACAACTACCTTATCTCGGTGAATGATCAGCGTATTGGCTGTTCCAAGATCTATGGCAATCTCTTCCGTTAGAAAATCAAAAAATCCCATTTAATGCAACTTTAGCGTATTCTCAAATGTAAGAAAATTAATGTTTAAAATGACGAATTCCAGTGAATACCATGGATATATTGTTTGCATCACAAAAATCAATAGACAATTGATCTTTTATGGAACCTCCCGGTTGAATTACAGCTTCAATTCCTGCTTCACTGGCGATTTCCACACAGTCTGGAAAAGGAAAGAAAGCATCGCTTGCCATCACGGCTCCTTGCAAATCAAAATTAAAACTCTGCGCTTTTGTAATGGCTTGGCGCAAAGCATCTACACGAGACGTTTGCCCGGTCCCCGAAGCTAAAAGTTGTTTGTCTTTCACCAAAACAATGGTATTGGATTTTGTGTGTTTGCACACGGCAGAGGCAAATAAAAGGTCCTCGATTTGATTTTGGGAAGGGGACTGTTTTGTAACCGTTTTCAAGTGCGTTTCGTTGTCGCTGATGTTGTCGCGTTCTTGGACTAAAAATCCATTCAGGCAGGTACGGACAGTTTCAGCAGCCAATGCTGTCTGTTTTTGAATCAACAATACTCTGTTTTTCTTACTTTTCAAAAGCGCAAGGGCATCTGCTGTATACTGTGGTGCGATTACCACTTCACAAAAAAGATCGTTTATTTTTTCAGCGGTAGCCAAATCAAGTTCAGTATTGGCAATCAAAACCCCACCAAAAGCTGATACAGGATCGCCTGCCAAAGCTGCTTCATACGCTACTGACAATGTTTTGCGCGTCGCAAATCCACATGCGTTGTTGTGTTTTAAAATAGCAAATGTGGGTCCCGCTGTTTGAAATTCTAACATCAAATTTACTGCAGCATCAATGTCCAATAAGTTGTTGTAAGAGACTTCTTTGCCATGAACTTGTTCTAGCAAGTCCTCTAGGGGACCAAAAAAGGTGCCTTTTTGATGTGGATTTTCGCCGTAGCGTAAGCTTTTTGCACTCAAGTCGCTTAACTTCAAGGCTTCTTCGCTTTGCGTTTGCCCATTAAAATAGTTGAATATTGCCGTATCGTAATGCGAAGAAATCATAAATGATTTGGTTGCAAATGCTTTTCGGTCCTCTAATTCAAGTGTTCCATTTTTAGCTTGAAGAAGGTTCAACAATGAGGTGTAATCGCTTTTATCAGAAATACAACAAACGTCTGCAAAGTTTTTTGCAGCGGCTCGGATCAACGAAATCCCACCGATATCAATTTTTTCTATTATGTCTTGATCGTTTGCACCGGAAGCTACTGTTTTTTCAAAGGGATAAAGATCTACAATGACCAAATCCAATTGAGGAATGCTGTATTCTGCAATTTCAGCTTGATCAGATGCATTGTTTTGGCGGTTTAGGATACCCCCAAAAATCTTTGGATGCAAGGTCTTTACGCGCCCACCCAAGATGGAAGGATATGAGGTAATGTCTTCCACAGGTACGACATTTACACCAAGGTCACGAATGAATTTCTCTGTCCCTCCGGTAGAATACAGGGTAACGTTGTTTTTGTCTAGTTCTTTAATGATGGGAGCTAAACCTTCTTTATCAAATACCGAAATAAGAGCAGAAGTAATTTTAATGGGTGCGTTGTTCATAAATAATGTTTAAAAAAGTATATCGGCAATGCGCGCGTTGAGTTGTTCTAAGAAAGCAGTATCCTCTTGGGTGAATGCGTTAATTGTATTGGAGTCGATGTCTATCTGACCTACATTGATTTTGTCTACAAAAAGGGGGATAACAATTTCGGATTTAACATGAATGTCACAGGCAATGTAGTTGTCTTGAGCGGCAACGTCTTCTACAAGAAAATTTTCGTTGCTTAGGGCGACCTGTCCACAGATACCTTTACCAAAAGGAATTTCGGTATGTTCGGTTTCCAAACCTGCAAATGCTTTTAAGTGAAGCGTTTGGCTTATGTGATTGGCAAAATAAAAGCCGACCCAGTTGTAGTGTTTTACTTCTTTTTGAAGGAAAGTACATATTTCCGTAAGAAGTGTTTCAAGATTTTTTTCTTCTTGAGACAGTATCTTTTCACATTCCAATAAAAGGGGGCTATAAGCGTTCTCCATATTTCCACAAAAATAAAAAATTCAACTACCTTTGAATCACCTCGAAGCAATATTTTTTAAACCTTTTATACCCAATTCAAAAAAAGCTTATGGAAGAAACTACATTGTTCATAGAAGGAATGACCTGTAAAAATTGTGAGCGCAGTGTTCAGGAAAAATTAAGTGGGGTAGCAGGGCTAAAAAATGTGACGGTTTCTTTGGAAGAAGCTAATGCAACTTTTATGTCCACCCAAGACATAGCGCTTCACGAAATAGCAGAGCTATTGGGTGAAAAATACACCATCACAAAAAATAAAGAAAAGGGTTCTTCCTTAAAACAGTCTAAACTTAAACAACTATTTCCGCTATTTTTGATACTTTTTTATGTTACTGCAGGGGCCTTGTACTTGTCCAATGGTCTTTTGGATCATTATTTTTTAACGGCATTTATGGGACTTTTTTTCATAGTCTTTAGCTTTTTTAAGTTTTTGGATTACACTTCCTTCCCTCCTTCATTCCAGCAATACGATCCGATAGCAAAAAAAAGTCTTTTGTACGCCTATGCCTATCCTTTTATTGAGACCCTTTTAGGTTTGTGTTTTTTGTTTCAGTTTGAAATGAAAGTAGCTTCAGGAGTAACCTTAGTTTTGTTGAGCGCAACGAGCATAGGTGTGCTTCATTCTTTACGTAATAAGCAGGCGATAAGCTGTGCGTGTTTGGGCACTGCTTTAAAATTGCCGATGACAGAAGCTACATTGATAGAAAATCTATTGATGATTCTAATGGCATGTGGAATGCTGATGGGCTAAAAAATGTTGTATATTTGTAGTAAATAATTAAAGATGAAATCGTTACGAATTTTTGTGCTGACGCTTCTGTTCCTGCATTCCAAGACAGGATTGGCACTGAATTTACATTTTTGTGGCGATCATTTGGCGAGTATTTCATGGGCATTCAATGCCAAAGGTTGCGGGATGGAACCTTCCACGCAGCAAAATACAGATAGTGAAAGTGTTTCTAAAGCACTGTGTTGCAATGACAGTACTCTCATTGCGCAAGACCACTCTCCGCAAACATCAGAATCAGCGGATGCAGAGTCTATCGGCAAAATTTTTTTAGCGGCATCTGAACTTGTATGCACAGCACAAAAACAAATTCAAGGGGCTAATTACTCTATTATAATTTTTGAACCTCCTTCAAACCAAAAACGATACAAACGTTTTTGTCAATTCATTTTTTATGGTTGATTTTTTCTTCAATTGCGATTAAAGAAACAATCATCAAATCCCTTAATTAATGAAAAAATTATTTTTTACAATAAGCTTATTTAGCTGCCTTATACTCAATGGTCAAAACATTAGCGGAATTGTGTATTCCCTTAACGTTGACGGCTCAAAAGTACCTTTATCGGGGGTAAATGTGTATTGGCAAGATACCACCGAAGGAACTATTTCGGACATTGATGGGGCGTTTACCATAACGCGTTCCCCACAAACCGTCTCTTTGGTTTTTAGTTATCTTGGGTTTGTTACCCAGATTCAAAAAATAAATTCAGCGCAATTCCTTACCGTATTAATGGAAGAGGACTTGGGTGAGAACTTAGATGAGGTTACCCTAACCCAACGAAGAAAAACAATTCAAAAGTCCTATTTGTCCGCACAGAATGTCGTCAAAGTAAACAGTGCAGAATTGTTAAAGGCTGCTTGTTGCAATCTTTCAGAAAGTTTTGAGACCAACCCCTCAATTGATGTGAATTTTTCCGATGCTCTTACCGGTACAAAGCAAATTAAAATGTTGGGACTTTCTAGTCCCTATCTATTAATATCGGAAGAAAATATCCCATCTGTTCGCGGCGCTTCGCAAATTTATGGCTTAACATTTACACCGGGAACTTGGATAGAAAGCATTCAGATCACTAAAGGTGCCGGGAGTGTAACAAATGGCTTTGAAAGCATTGCGGGGCAAATCAATACGGAATTAAAAAAACCGCTTTTTGATTTGCCTTTTTATGCCAATGTATATCTCTCTGGAAATGGAAGGCGCGAAGCAAATTTTCATTGGAATACGATTTTAAATGACAAATGGAGTACTGGGTTTTACCTCCATGGGAATCAAAGAACTGCAAAATTTGACAACAATCAAGATGGCTTTATAGACATTCCTTTGGCAGAACAAATCAATCTCTTTCATCGGTGGCAATACACCGATGCAGAAAAGGGTTGGGTTGGTTTTCTAGGTGTACGCTATTTAAATGACGAAAAACAAACAGGGGAAGAAGCCTTTGATCCCAACATTCACAAAAACGACTTGTTGGAATGGGGGAGTGAAATTGATACAGAACGCATGGATGCTTCTTTAAAAGTAGGCTATGTTTTTCCGTCCATGCCCTATCAGAGTTTTGGATTACAAGCAGCATTCAATCGTCATCAGCAAGATGCATATTACGGGCTTAGAAGCTACGCGATCAATCACGATAGTTTTTTTGGAAACATTCTTTTCAATTCTATTATCGGCTCAACCCGTCAGAAATTTAAGACCGGAATTAATGTTGCATGGGACCGGTATAACGAATGGGTAGATCAGTTGAATTACGCTAGAACAGATCGAGTTGTAGGGGGCTTTTTTGAGTACAGCTATGACAGTTTAGATAAATTAAATTTTACTGCTGGTCTGCGATTGGACTATCACAACAACCTAGGAACATTCGTTACTCCTAGGTTTCATTTACGTTACAACCCTGGAGAACGTTCTGTTTTTCGTTTGTCTGCAGGTCAAGGAAGAAAAGCAGCAAATATTTTTGCAGAAAACCAAACTTTTTTCGGATCAGGAAGGACATTAGAAGTGGTATCCAATGGCGGAAGTATTTATGGATTACGTCCAGAAAAGGCGTGGAATTACGGAAGTAGTTTTCGTCAAGCCTTTACTTTTTTTGGTCAAACCGGCGATGTTACAGTAGACTACTATATAACGCAATTCCAAGATCAGGTAGTGGTGGATTGGGAAACCCCACAGTATATACGTTTTTACAATCTTGAAGGGGAAAGTTTTTCCCGTAGTTTTCAATTGGAACTCAATTATATTCCTTTTCGAAATACAGCGCTTCGTGCAGCGTATAAAAATTATACGGTCAAGACAACTTACGGAGGGGATTTATTGCAAAGACCCCTTCAACCCCAGAATCGATTTTTTGCTAACTTTGAATACATAAAAAAAGAAGCGACAAAAGCAAAAGAATGGCGCTTTGACCTTACCTTACATACGTTAGGAAAGCAAAGACTGCCAAATAACATAAGGGATGGTAATAACGCATTCGCACCAGCTTATGCGTTGTGGAATAGTCAAATCACACGTGTTTTTTCTCCTTCTCTTGAAATGTATTTTGGAAGCGAAAATTTGACCAACTATAAATTAAATACTCCTATTGTATCTGCAGATCAACCGTTTGGCAGGAATTTTGACACTACTTTGCTTTATGCTCCCGTTTTTGGTCGAATGCTATACACAGGATTGCGTTATAAATTAAATAAAAAGTAAGATGAAAAAAACAATTGTACTTGTATTGATGCTATTGCCTTTGTTGGGGATGGCACAAAAAAAGAAAAAAGAAATCGTAAAAGAAAGCTTCGAAGTCAATGGAGTGTGCGGCATGTGTAAGTCAAGAATAGAAAAGGCAGCTTTTTCAGTCAAAGGCGTGAAAATGGCAACTTGGGACATTCCAACACATCAATTTACTGTGCTTTATGATAAAAGCAAAGTAGAGATAGATCAGTTGCATGAGGTGATTGCAAAAGTTGGCCACGATACGCCTAAAGCAACCGCACCCGATGAAGTCTATGATGAATTGCCAATGTGTTGTTTATACGATAGAAAGAATAAAGAAGATCAATAAAAAAAGCGACCTTTGGGTCGCTTTTTTTTCGATTTAATTCAGAGAAAATTAAACCTTCCCATTGGTGTATCCAATGCTTGTTGTCATAAGGGCTGTTGTAAATCCATCGACCAGTATTTCTCGGAGAAAGGGAACGAAATCAAAAGTTCCTGTGGTTTGAAAACAATACCAAGAAACAGAAGAGAGAACGCCTAAAACCAAGCCCGCGTTAAAGCCCGCTTTTAAGGTTTTGATTTGTGCCCAATGGACTAGAATGGTCGCATAGAGAAAGGCATAAAACAAGCAGCCTATAAAGATCCGAACCATACTGGGTTCTGGACCACTGTGAATGTCTGGGAATAAAATACCGTAAACAAGCCAGCCGAGAAGAAAATAAACGAGCGTACCAACAATTCCTGAAAAGATTAAATTTTTGTTCATGATTATAAGATTTAGGTTCAAACTAAATGTAGAAAATTATCTAGAAACAAAAAAACCGCTCTTATGAGCGGTTTTCTAAGGGTGTTGTTGGGGTGTGATTTTACATCATTCCAGGCATTCCTCCGCCCATAGGTGGCATACCGCCGCCAGCAGGGGCATCTTCTTTAATGTCAATCAAAGCACACTCGGTGGTAAGGATCATGCCGGCAACTGACGCTGCGTTTTCAAGCGCTACACGGGTTACTTTCTTCGGATCTATGATTCCTTCTTTTAGCATGTCTACATAGGTTCCGTTTTTGGCATTGTATCCAAAGTTTTGACCTCCTTCGAGTACTTTAGAAACCACTACTGAGCCTTCTCCTCCGGAGTTTCCGACGATGGTTCGTAGCGGAGCTTCAATAGCGTTATTAATGATTTGAATCCCTGTTGCTTCGTCTCCATTATTGCTTTCAATGTTTTCAAGAACTTTTTTGGTGCTCAATAGTGCAACACCACCTCCAGCAACAATGCCTTCTTCTACCGCAGCTCTAGTGGCATGAAGGGCGTCGTCGACACGGTCTTTTTTCTCTTTCATTTCCACTTCAGAGGGTGCACCTACATAAAGTACAGCTACTCCGCCAGATAATTTAGCAAGACGTTCTTGTAGTTTTTCTTTGTCGTAGTCAGAGGTAGAGTTCTCTATTTGCGCTTTGATTTGCCCTACACGTGCTTCAATATTCTCTGCACTTCCAGCTCCATTAACAATGGTTGTATTGTCTTTGTCAAGGGTAACTTTTTCTGCAGTACCCAACATCTCAATGGTAGTGGTTTCAAGGGTAAATCCTCGCTCTTCAGAAATGACAGTTCCACCGGTTAGGATGGCTATATCTTCTAACATCGCTTTTCTTCTATCGCCAAAACCAGGTGCTTTCACGGCAGCAATTTTCAACGCTCCTCTTAGTTTATTCACGACTAAAGTAGCCAAGGCTTCACCATCAACGTCTTCTGCAATAACCAATAAAGGTTTCCCCGTTTGAGCTACAGGTTCCAAAACAGGAAGTAAGTCTTTCATGGCAGAAATTTTCTTGTCGTACAACAAGATGTATGGACTCTCTAGGTCAGCTTCCATTTTTTCTGAATCCGTAACAAAATAAGGAGACAGGTATCCGCGGTCAAACTGCATTCCTTCAACCACGTCTACATAGGTGTCTGTACCTTTTGCTTCTTCCACTGTTATGACACCTTCTTTCCCTACTTTTTCAAAGGCTTCTGTGATTAAACTTCCAATGGTTTCGTCATTGTTTGCTGAGATACTCGCAACTTGTTTGATTTTTTCTGAAGCGTTCCCTACTTCTTCTGCTTGGGCTGCCAATTCGGCAACTATAGCGGCTACAGATTTATCAATTCCTCTTTTTAAATCGAGAGGATTGGCACCTGCAGCTACATTTTTTAGTCCCTCTTTAACGATGGCTTGAGCCAAAATGGTGGCCGTTGTTGTTCCGTCTCCTGCCAAATCATTTGTTTTAGAGGCGACTTCTTTTACCATTTGTGCCCCCATGTTTTCAAGGGCATCTTCTAGTTCAATTTCTTTTGCCACTGAAACCCCATCTTTAGTCACTTGCGGTGCACCAAAGGCTTTTCCTATGATTACATTTCTACCTTTTGGACCAAGGGTTACTTTTACTGCATTCGCGAGCGCATCAACACCGCGTTTAATGCCTTCTCTTGCTTCTATGTCGAATTCTATTTTTTTTGCCATTTTAATGTACTTTTATGTATTATACAATCGCCAAGATATCTGATTCTCTCATGATCAAATAATCTCCACCTTCATGATTCAATTCAGTTCCTGAATATTTACCATACAAAACCTTGTCTCCAACTTTTACCGTTATTGGGTTGTCTTTGGTGCCTGGCCCAACAGCAACAACAGTTCCGTTCTGAGGTTTTTCTTTTGCTGTATCAGGGATGATGATTCCCGAAGATGTTTTTGTTTCTGCAGCAGCAGGTTCTACTAGAACCCGATCTGCTAAAGGTTGAATGTTTAATTTGCTCATATTAATTTCAAATTTTTCTATTTGTTTTCATAAACTGTGCCATTGCTTTACAGTTAAAAAAAAAATGCCAGCTTGTCAGTAAGCTGGCATTTTTTAAGGGTAAAAATAACTTTACTATTCTTCTAAAGCTGCAGGAGCTTCTGGAAGTTCTTCTGGAATTTCAGCTGGAATTTCTTCCGGTATGGTTTCAGGAATTACTTCTTCTATGGCCGCTCCGTCTATCAATTTAGATTCGTTGGTGTTTGTTTCTCCACCATTGTTCAATGAAAAGTTTGACATCAGAATCAACACGATTAAAAGACTGGCCAATATCCATGTGCTACGGTCTAGAAAATCTGTCGTCTTTTGAACGCCACCTAACTGTTGTCCTCCGCCGCCAAAAGAAGAGGAGAGCCCTCCTCCTTTAGGATTTTGTACCATCACAACAAGGATGAGAAGGAAACATACAATGAGTATAAGGGCAATAAAGATGGAATAAGTACTCATGTTTTATGAATTTTGTTTTAGTTTTTTGATTTCTTTGATTTGGTCTGCAAAGAAACTATTTTTTTCTGGATATTTCAAACTTAATATTTTATATGCCAATAAGGCCTTTTGGTACTTCTTTTGTTTGACATATACTTTGGCAAGAGTTTCCGTCATAAGCTCTTCTTTGTCAAATTTCATCTCTTTTGACAAATCTACTTTGGGTTGATCTGCACTTACAGCGGGCATTTTGGGGTTTTTTTCTAAAAACGCATCAATCAGATCTAATTTCTCATCCCATCCCACATTCGTTTTCTGTTCGGGTACTTTATTTCTATTCGCCAGCGCTACCCATTCATCAAAATCGTGATGTTTTTCAATTACCGTTTTTTTTGGCTTTGATTTTTTAGGTTTGGCTTTTTCAGGCGTTGTTTGTTTTGTTTCGTTGACGTTCTCTTTTTTAATGGCCTTTAGAGTTGGACGCTCCTTTTCTTTTAATGAAGCCGTTTTTAACGTTTCCACCGGTTTTATAACAGCTTCTTTTTCTTCTGTTGCTTCAATTTTAGGTGCATCTTGTTTTTTTACTCCAGTTGCATCTTCTTCGATCCACTGGTGTAAGTAAGCTCTTGAGGGACTTAAAATGGCTGTTTTTCTCAGGATCAGATTGTAATTGTATTGTTCTTGAGCCTTTAAAGTTTTTAAATAATGTGCATAGGCAGTTTGGAAATACGGATAACGGTAGGTGATTTGTTCAAACGATTTACGCTGTTCTTCGTTATCCGGAGAAAATTGTTTTATTAATTGAGTAAATTCTTGTGCAGTCATAATTACCATTTGGCCAAAGCGGCGTTAAAAATATCTTGGGTAATGCGTTCAAAAATTTCTTCATGTGCAGCCGTTTTGATGTCAAAAATCTGTTGGTTGGCATCAAAGTCGTAAAAGAAGGAAAAAGATTTTTCAAATGAATCTTCGTCTTTTTTAGTATTGGTATACCGGACATTAATGTTAACTGTTAATCGGTTTTGAGCGGCAGTATTGTTTGCTGTTGAGGTCATTGGGGAAACGCTGTATTGTGTAATTTCCCCTTCAAAAATCAAATCCCCACCTGTGCCTACCAAAGAAAGGTTGGTTTGGTTTAGAAGAATATCTTGTAATGCTAAAGTAAATTCTTGATCAAACCCGGGTTCTACAGTTGAACCTGGACGATTTCCTGCGATGTTGTCAAAATAGTTTACCTGAAAGGTTTCTGTTCCAGGGGGAATAGAGGCTCCTGTAAAGGAATAAAATTTACACTGAACAGTCAATGCCCCCAAGGCAATTACAAGCCATAAGAATTTATAGGTCTTCATCTTCATTCAGGTCGTATTGTTTAATTTTACGGTAAAGGGTGCGTTCAGAGATCCCCAATTCTGCTGCTGCCTGTTTGCGTTTTCCTTTACTGCGTTCTAGCGCACGCTTTATCATTTCAATTTCTTTATCCAATAAAGATAGGGTTTCTTCTTCTTCAATGGTTTCTACGTAATCGTATCGATCTATGTCTTTTGCAGGACTGGGTGCATACGCAACAGGGGCTTCATTTTCTATAAGGGTTAGTTTTTCTGTGCTTTCTTGTGTGGAGGCGTTTTCTGATCCGTAAATTTTTTGAATCAAGCCTTTGCTTTCTTCTGTGACGGCTGTACTCCCATCAGTGTTGATCATTTCTAAGGTGAGCTTTTTCAAATCGTTAAGATCACTTTTCATGTCAAAAAGTACTTTGTAAAGGATCTCACGTTCGGATGAAAAATCACTTTCTTTTTCCTTGTTTTCAATCAATGCTGGGAGTTGTGCTCCCATCTCTGGGAGATAGGCACGTAGAGTGGCAGCATTTACTTCTCTTTCTTTTTCAAGAACGGAAATTTGTTCGGCCACATTTCGCAACTGTCGAATGTTTCCCTTCCAATGGTATTGCACAAGCAGTTGTTGTGCATTTTCATCTAGACGCAGCGGGGGCATCCGGTATTTTTGGCCAAAATCTGCAGCAAATTTTCGAAAGAGTAAGGGAATGTCTTCCGGTCTTTTCCGTAAAGGAGGGAGCTGAATTTCTACGGTGCTAAGACGGTAATATAAATCTTCTCTAAATTTGTTCTTTTGAATCGCCGTTTGCATTTCTACATTGGTGGCCGCGACAATTCTAACATTGGTTTTTTGGACTTTGGATGACCCAACTTTTAAAAACTCCCCGGTTTCCAATACGCGAAGCAAGCGCACTTGGGTCGACAGGGGCAGTTCACCCACTTCATCTAAAAAAATGGTCCCCCCATCAGCTACTTCAAAATATCCGTTTCGGGTGCTGGTTGCCCCAGTAAACGCGCCTTTTTCATGACCAAAGAGTTCACTGTCAATGGTGCCTTCAGGTATGGCTCCACAGTTTACAGCGATGTATTTTGCGTGTTTTCGGGGTGAATTTTGATGAATTATTTTGGGGATATTTTCTTTTCCAACGCCACTTTCTCCCGTAACCAAAACGGAAATATCTGTCGCCGCTACACGTAATGATTTTTCTAACGCACGGTTGAGGCCCTCACTCATTCCAATGATTCCAAAGCGTTGCTTTACAGCTTGAAGTTGTTCCATGGTTTATACTTGATTGGAGATTCCTATGGCAGTACCCAGCAGGGTGGCTGAGGTACAACTTTCAATTTTTACGTCTACAAAATCCCCAGGGCTATAATTTTCTTTTGGGAACACCACCACTGTATTTTGAGTGGTTCGCCCACTTAGATGCTCAGCGGATCTTTTGGATAACTTTTCTACCAGTACACAAACCGTTTTTCCTACAAAAGCTTTGGTGCGGTACTGGCTGTGTTCCTGCTGCTTCTCAATAATTTCATTCAAACGACGTTTCTTCACTTCTTCTGGCACGTCATCTTCCATCTTTCGTTCCGCGAGTGTCCCTGGGCGTTCCGAATAAGCGAACATGAAACCAAAATCATATTTCACATAGTCCATTAAACTCAGGGTGTCTTGGTGGTCTTCTTCTGTTTCAGTTGGAAAACCGGCAATCATGTCTTGAGAAAGGGCACAATCTGGAAGAATCTTTCTAATGTTATCGATCAATTCAAAATATTCCTGCCGTGTATGCAGTCGATTCATTTTTTTAAGGATCTGATCACTTCCGGATTGAACGGGCAAATGTATGTACTTACAAATGTTGGGGTATTTTGCCATGCTGTGCAATACATCTACAGACATGTCCTGTGGATTGGAAGTTGAAAAACGAATGCGTAAACGAGGATGTGCCTCGGCTACCATGGCCAATAATTGCGCAAAGTGAACAGCTGTTTTTTGTTGAAGTGTACTGGCTTTTTCAAAATCTTTTTTTAGTCCTCCGCCATACCATAAGTAGCTGTCTACATTTTGTCCCAAGAGGGTAATTTCTTTAAATCCCTTTTCTACAAGTTGATTGATTTCCGTTAAAATACTTTTGGGGTCTCTACTGCGTTCTCGACCGCGTGTAAAAGGGACGACACAAAAAGTGCACATATTATCACAGCCACGGGTAATGGATACAAAGGCGGTAACTCCATTACTGTCAATGCGAACAGGAGCAATGTCTCCGTAGGTTTCTTCTTTCGATAAAATTACATTTACCGCGTCCCTGCCTTCATCCACTTCGGCCAAAAGGTTTGGGAGGTCCTTGTAGGCATCTGGTCCAACAACCATGTCCACAATTTTTTCTTCTTCCAGGAATTTATGTTTCAATCGCTCTGCCATACATCCCAGAACTCCTACTTTCATTTCAGGATTATTTTTTTTAACGGCATTGAACTTTTCCAGACGCTTTCGAACCGTTTGCTCTGCTTTTTCTCTGATAGAGCAGGTATTGATTAAAACCAAATCGGCATTTTCAAGGTTTTTGGTCGTTGAATATCCTTCTTTAGATAAAATCGACGCTACAACCTCTGAATCGGCAAAATTCATTTGACATCCATAGCTCTCGATATACACAGATTTATTACCGGTCTTTGTAGCGGGTTTTGTTTCTAGGACAACCCCATCTGTTTCCGGGGTAATGCGTTTTTCATCTAATGCCATAGATGCTTGTGTACGATTGCCTTCTGTCATGGATGTATTCTTATTCATTTAGAAACAAAGGTAAACATTTCCTGCCATTTTGTCCGATTTTCTTTTTTAGCATTGCAGTTTTTGTGTTGATTTTTTTTAGGTGCACAAGAAATAAATCGCCTCTTGTTTGGGATGAAAATTTGAGTGTCCCAAAAAATGCTATACTTTTGTTCTCAACAAAAAACAACTATGGCGAAGAATTTAGTTATTGTAGAGTCACCTGCAAAAGCCAAAACCATCGAGAAATTTCTTGGAAAAGACTACAAGGTTGCTTCCAGTTTTGGTCATATCGCAGATTTGCCTTCCAAAGAGCTTGGGGTAAATGTTGATGGGGACTTTCTCCCGAAATACATTATTTCTTCGGACAAAAAGAAATTGGTCACAGAGTTAAAGTCTCTGGTGAAAAAAGCCGAAATGGTTTGGCTAGCAAGTGATGAGGATCGGGAAGGAGAAGCCATTGCTTGGCATTTGGCACAAACCTTAAAGCTAAAAGAAGAAAACACCAAGAGGATTGTTTTTCACGAGATCACAAAAAATGCAATTCTAAAAGCCATTGACAATCCGCGTCAGATCGATTATAATTTAGTAAATGCACAGCAAGCTCGTCGTGTATTGGACCGTCTAGTTGGTTATGAACTTTCTCCCGTTTTGTGGAAAAAAGTAAAAGGAGGATTATCTGCGGGCCGTGTACAGTCTGTTTCCGTTCGCTTGATTGTAGAGCGGGAAAGAGAAATAAAAGCGTTTACACCAAAAGCAAGTTTCAAAACACAAGCGGAGTTTTTAAGTTCTGGAAATAAAGTCATCAAAGGGCAGTTGAACACAAACTTTGAGCAGGAAGAAGCAGTGAATGGTTTTTTAGAGAAAAATAAAAGTACCATTTATACCGTTGCCTCAAAGGAAACGAAACCCGCAAAGAAGAGTCCAACTGCGCCCTTTACCACATCTACCTTACAACAAGAAGCAGCTCGAAAGCTATACTTTTCAGTAAGTAAAACAATGACTGTTGCTCAACGTTTGTATGAATCTGGGTTGATTACCTACATGAGAACGGACAGTGTGAATCTTTCTAAGGAAGCGCAGTCTGCCGCTTTGCGTTCCATCAGTGAAAACTATGGCGAAGAATATGCACAGCCTCGAAATTTTAAAAGTAAAAACAAAGGGGCTCAAGAAGCACACGAAGCCATTCGTCCTACAGACGTGACGCGCTCTACCATTAGTGCGGAATACGACCAAATGCGTTTGTACGACTTGATTTGGAAAAGAACCATCGCGTCCCAAATGAGTGATGCTAAGCTAGAACGCACCCAACTAAAGATACAGGCCGACAATCACCAAGAGGTATTTACCGCCAGAGGAGAGGTGCTTAAATTCGATGGATTCTTAAAAGTTTACCTCGAAGGAGTGGACGAAGATGAGGAAGAGGCCCAAGGCATTTTACCTCCAGTGGAAAAAGGAGAAAAGTTAAATTTAAAAGGCTTAACCTCTACACAGCGATTTTCTAGGCCTCCTTATCGATT
This sequence comes from Candidatus Arcticimaribacter sp., assembly GCA_965662875.1. Taxonomy (GTDB): domain Bacteria; phylum Bacteroidota; class Bacteroidia; order Flavobacteriales; family Flavobacteriaceae; genus Arcticimaribacter. The sequence goes on along the minus strand of CBFIJA010000010.1, from coordinate 16,974 downwards.
TTCTGAAGCCGCTTTGGTAAAAAAATTAGAAGAGTTAGGAATTGGCCGACCTTCAACTTACGCCCCTACAATATCTACAGTACAGAATAGAGGATATGTCGCCAAGGGAACCATCGAGGGATCTCCAAGAGAATACAAACAGTTTTACCTGACCGGTCAAGAAATAAAAAAAGAAATACTAACAGAAATGGTAGGTTCTGATAAAGGAAAACTTGTTCCTACCGATATCGGGATGATCGTAAACGACTTTCTTGTTACAAACTTTAAAAATATTTTGGATTACAGCTTCACCGCCAAGGTTGAAGAAGATTTTGATGCCATTGCAGACGGACAAGAAGATTGGACAAAAATGATTAAAGGGTTTTATGGTGACTTCCATGAAACGGTAGATCATGTAAATGCCCATGCTGAGCGCGAATCTGGAGAAAGAGTTTTGGGGGAACATCCTACATCGGGTAGAGTGGTGAAAGTGCGTTTAGGAAAATTTGGTCCCATTGCTCAAATTGGAAATGCTGAGGATGAGGAAAAGCCAGTTTTCGCAAGCTTATCTCCTGAACAACAATTGGATACGATTACTTTTGAAGAAGCCTTGGAGCTTTTTAAATTGCCCAAAGACCTCGGGGAATATGAAGGAGAGATCGTAACGGTAAACAACGGACGCTATGGGCCATATGTTAAGTTTGGCTCTACCTTTGTATCCTTGCCCAAAGGAGCAAATCCCATTGATTTGGATCGCGATGAGGCCATAGAATTGATAGAAGCCAAGAAAAAAGCAGATGCTCCTATATACACCTACAACGAATTACCCGTTACCAAAGGATCGGGTAGATTTGGTCCCTTTATAAAATGGAGCGGTATGTTTATTAACGTCAATAAGAAATATGATTTTGATCATCTAACAAACGAGGACATCATCACCCTTATTGAGGACAAAATTCAAAAAGAAAAGGATAAACTTGTTCAACACTGGGAGGAAGAGGGAATTCGAATTGAAAAAGCCCGTTGGGGACGATCCAACATCATTCAAGGAAAAATCAAAATAGAACTCTCTAAAGACATAGATCCCACCAAAATAACTCTAGCCGAAGCGCAAAAACGTTTGGCGGCCAAAAAACCGGCAAAGAAAAAAGCAACAAAACGTAAAGCTAAAAAATAAATGGCCCTAGAATTTCTAGAACCGGTAGAGGATAAGGTGGTCAGTATTATTGCTGTTCATCCGCAACAGGTTTTGGGAAATCAGCTCAAAATACACACCCAAAATATGGGTTTTCCTGAGCTAAAAGGGGTGCGTATCGCATTGTTTGGAGTTGAGGAAAGTCGCAACGCACATTACCCTGTTGTCAAGTATGAGATGGATGCGTTCCGAAAAGAATTTTATCAACTTTATCCAGGAAACTGGACGCATGAAATGGCAGATTTAGGAAACTTACCTTCTGGTGAAACCCCTGAAGACACCTATTATGCATTGAAGGAAATATGTTTGTACCTGCGCCAAATCAATATTATACCTTTAGTAATTGGCGGAAGTCAGGACTTGACTGTAGCGTTGTATCAATCTTTTGAGGCCACCAATCAATGGGTCAATATAGTTTCTGTAGACAATCGTTTTGACTTTTCACAGGAAGAAGACCTTATTTCAGGGCGATCCTATATGAGTAAAATCATAATGGAAAACCCAACACGTCTAAACAATTATACCAATATAGGTTATCAAACCTATTTGATTGCCCAAGAAGAGTTGGACCTCATGGATAAGTTGTTTTTCGAATCCATCCGATTGGGTCAGGTATTGGATCACGTAGATCAAACGGAACCCTATTTTAGAGAAGCCAATATTGTGAGTTTTGACATGAAGTGTTTAAGCAGTTTAGCAGATGGTACTTATCAGTTGGGAATGCCCAACGGAATAGACAGTAGAACCATTTGTGCGTTGGCGCGTTATGCAGGAATTAGCGATAAAGTAAATACTTTGGGCATGTTTGACTTACCCAACACAGGGGTTTTTCATAAATTACTGGCGCAAATTATTTGGTATTTCAATGAAGGGTTTCACTGCAGGTATGATGAGTATCCCGTTCCCGTTAGCCAAGGTTTTACGCGCTATACTGTTCCAATGTCGGATCGTGAATTGGTGTTTTTTAAGTCAAATAAAAGCGAGCGTTGGTGGATTGAAATGAGAAATGAGAATTATTTAGATAATAAATCGAAATCTAGCACGTTATTATCATGCACGCAACAAGATTATTTGAATGCTTGCAATGATATTTTGCCGGATCGTTGGTGGAAAGCAACGAAAAGGGGCTAATAATTGGGTCTAGACAATTATTGGTGTAAATTTGTAAATTAGAAAAAAGAAAGTTAAAAAGCGCCCCAAGCAATAGAGTTGATTTTTTTTATGAAAAAAATATTTGTTTTATTAACCTTAAGCTTGCTCTTAACTGCCTGTAGCAATCGTCGGGGCGAGTTGATTGGGGTGAAGCAAAAAAAATGGTTTCCAGAAAAACCTTATGGAATGACCCTTGTTGAAGGCGGGGCATTCATTATGGGTAAAGCGGATGACGATATTGCTCAACTTAAAAACGCTCCTGCCAAAACGGTTACTGTTCGTTCTTTTTATATGGACGAAACAGAAATCACGAACAGTGAATACAAACAATTTGTCTACTGGGTACGAGATTCTATTGCACTAAATCTCTTGGCAAGAAAAGCAGATGAATTAGATCTAGGAGAAGATGGAGGGAAAGACGGAGTAGCCGCTTATGCTTTTAAAGATGCAGACACCTCTAAGATTTCTGAGTTTCAGAAATACATGCGTGAAAATTACTTGAACCCAGAGACCGGAGAGCCTTTATTAGGTCGTCCATTGAATTGGGATGAAAGCATTGAATGGGATCCAAATAGTTACACTGACGCTGACTATGTTGAGGTTATGGACAGCTTATATCTACCACCAGAAGTTTGGTACAATGGCGAAATGAAGCTTGATGTCAACAAATTAATTTACCGATATAAATGGTTTGACGCTGAAGCAGCTGCCATGAATCGTAAGTTAAACCCTACCGAACGCGATAGATTGCCTTTCATCTACGAGGTTCCACAACCCATCTATCCTGATACTACTGTATGGATTAGAGATTTTAACTACTCCTACAATGAGCCGATGCACAACGACTACTTTTCGCATCCTGCGTACCAAGATTATCCGGTTGTTGGAATTTCATGGAGCCAAGCAGTAGCATTTTGTAATTGGAGAACCCATTACAAAAACTCTTACCAAAAACAAAAAGGAAAGCCTTTAGTGAATAATTTCCGTTTGCCTACAGAGGCAGAATGGGAATATGCCGCAAGAGGAGGGATTCCTTCCGGAACCTATCCCTGGGGATCGCCTTATCTATTGAATGATAGAGGATGTTTCCTCGCCAACTTTAAGCCGCTTCGCGGAGATTACTCTGCTGATCAAGCCATGTATACGGTTGAGGCAAAGTCTTACTTGCCTAACGATTTCAATTTATACAACATGGCTGGAAACGTTGCAGAATGGACGGAGTCTTCTTACGACGCTGGCGCATATGAGTATGTTTCTTCCCTAAACCCCAACATGTCTTTGAACGAAGAAAGTCGAAAAGTAGTGCGTGGAGGATCTTGGAAAGACGTTGCGTATTTCTTAAGAGTTAGTTCAAGAGATTACGAATATCAGGACACAGCAAGAAGCTATATTGGCTTTAGAACAGTTCAGGATTATTTAGGTTCTGAAAAAGTAAAAATTAAATAAAAACTTTATCTTTAGGCATCACTAATTTATTTTAAAAAATGGACGCAAAACAACTCAAAGGACGGTTAAGAAGAAAAATCATTATGCACATGCTTTTCCAAATAGGGGGGGCAGTTGTAATTGTAGGAGCTTTATTTAAAATTCTCCACTTAGAAATAGGACCCATCACTGGTGGGGTAGTACTAGGTCTAGGATTGGGGACAGAAGCCATCATTTTCTTAGTGGGGGGTCTAATGCTAGACGATGTTCGTGAAGAACACGCTGCATATGAAGAGCACCACGCAGGAGAAGGACATGCTACTTCAGGTGGAAACGAAGAAAGTCTTTCTGCTAAAATTGATGGATTGCTTCAAGAAGCAAAAATGGATGTAGCCCTAATCAGTGGTTTAACAAAAAGCATTCAAAACTTAGAGGCCTCAGCACGTTCGTTGTCACCAGCAGCCGAAGCAGCTTCTTCATCTCAGGCTTATGCAGATCAGTTAGACAAAGCCGCTGTTCAGTTGCAATCACTAAACGAATTATACGCACAACAAGTTCAAAGTGCAGGATCTCAGTCTTCTTACAACCAACAAGTTGGTGAAAATGCGGAGCGTCTTAAAGCACAAATGGAAGCCTTGTCTGAAAACCTTGCTTCATTGAACCAGGTTTACGGAGGTATGCTATCTGCAATGAATAAAAACTAATTGAAACATGGCAGGAGCAAACGAATCCCCACGGAATAAACTTATTGCGTTGATGTACTTGGTATTTATTACCATGCTTGCATTGAACGTTAGTAAGGAGGTATTGGACGGTTTTGGACAAATGTTCAAAAAAATATCCAGTGCCAATGAGCGGGTATATTCTGGAAATGAAATATACTACGACAAAATACAAACCAATGCTGCAGAAAAAGAAGGAAAGTGGATAGGCCACGACCGAACAGCAAAAGAAATTCGTAAAGAGTCAGACGCATTTTACGGAAGAATTCAGGAGATCAAGGACATCATCACTGAAAAACAACGTGAGGCAGATCCCGAGTTGCTTGAATATTCCCAAATGGACAAGGGTGAAGCCTTGGACCTTGTGTTTTTCAATGCCAATGGTCTCAGCGAAGATGGGCAGGCATTTGTTGATATGATTAATCAATACAAAATGCGCGTCATTCAAGTTTTTGCGAGTCAATTCCCGCAGTACACCGAATTGGTTGAAGAACGTTTTTACACCGGAGACTTTGAAGGAAATGTCGAAAACCGTGACGGTCAGAAGCAACCTTGGTTGTCTACTAATTTTGAAGGTTTCCCATTGATATCTTCATTGGCAAAATTGACCATGATGCAGAACGACATTCGCTTGACAGAAAGCGATGTACTGAATGCACTTCTTGGAAAAGAGCTTGAAGGAAGTAGTAAAGTAAATACAGACAACTACATTACCCTTTTACAATCCGAAAAAGGAGCCTATTATCAAGGCGAAACCTTTGACGGGAGTGTACTTTTAGGCCGTAAAGGTGGAGCGCAGAATCCCAATCAAGTGGACATTACATTGGACGGCAGAAAGCTTTCTGATTCAGAATACGAAAAAATTCCTGGTGGGATTAAATTAAATGTTAACGCTGGACGTCCTGGAGATCATAAAATTGAGGGAGATCTAATTTTCTTGAACAACGGAGTAGAATCTAAAATTCCTGTTGACCAGAGCTATGCGGTAATCTCGAAACCCAACTCAGCTGAAATTTCAGCCGACAAAATGAATGTGGTATACCGTGGGGTAGAAAACCCGATGACCATATCCATTCCTGGAATTCCGGACAACAAAGTAAATGCACGTGCACCGGGTCTAAAGAAAAAGAGTGGTAGTAAGTACATCATTACGCCAGGAAAAGGAAAGCAAGTTGTTATTACAGCTAGCGGTACTTTACCTGACGGTCAATCGATCTCTACAAAAACAACCTATAGAATTAAAGACTTGCCCAAGCCTTTAGGAACCTTCCGTGGTTCTGAGTCAGAAGCGGTAATCCCCAAAGGGAGTTTGGCTAGAGCGCTTATCGGCGCATCATTTGGATCAGACTTTGATTTTAACCTTCCGTTGGATGTTAAAAGCTTCAAGGTACAAGTACCAGGGAAAGCCTCTATCCGTTGTACAGGGAAGAATTTATCTGCGGATGCTGTCGCTGCCATCAAAGGACTTGCTTCAGGTAGTGTTTTCACCATCACAGATATACGAGTTGTAGCACCGATTAATCCGAACCTTAAATTTAAGAAGGTTGCTCCTATATTCGTAACCATTAAAAACTAGAAATTATGAAAGCCTCTTCATCATTTTTATTGCTCATTACACTAATGCTACCTCTTCAGTGGTCTGTGGCTCAAGCAAATTTGCTTAATGCCCGCGTCCCACAAGAAGTGGGAAAGCTCAATGAGGATCAAAAAACAGAAAATGATGAAGACCCACTTTCCTATGGTTATATCGATGACAGAGATGTCTTGTGGTCCAAAACCATTTGGGAACGTATTGATCTAGACGAACGAATTAATTTCCCTTTCTATTATCCAACAGATACCACAAGCTTAGGGAAAGAAAGACGGTCGCTGTTCCATGTAATTGTAAACAACTTAAGGAACGGAAACATCAAGGAAGTATACGACGATGACTATTTTAATAAGAAATTGACGTATAATGAAATCATCAATACGCGTTTGCAATACACAGATTCTACAGAATATCAATTGCAACTGTTTAATGGTGATCCCAACCCAGAACAGTATCTAGATACTTATACAGTTACCGCTGAAGAAATTGAGCAGTACCTCGTAAAAGGTACATGGTACTTCAACAAGCGTCAAGGAGAGATGAAATATCGTTTATTGGCGATTGCCCCTGTAGCGCGCCAGTTGGATTTTGATGGAGAAGGAGATGCCCCTTTGCTGCCATTGTTTTGGATTTGGTATCCCGATGCAAGAGGGTCGTTTAATACCGAGAAGGTATTCAATACACAAAATTCCTCCCAGCCCATAACGTTTGACAATATGCTGAATTCGCGACGTTTCAATGCTGTGATTTATAAAGAAGAAAATGTTTATCAGGATCGTGATGTAAAGCAATACATCTTTAACGATGCCTTGCAACAACTTTTAGAATCTGAACGCATTAAGTCTGTCATTCGTGATTTTGAACAAGACATGTGGAACAACTAATCGATTCGTTCTAGTAAGAATAATTAAAAAACGCTGCTTTATGCAGCGTTTTTGTTTTTGTACATTTATCAAATGAAAAAGGTAGACACCCTCATTGTTGGTTTGGGGATTGCAGGCTTGGCGTATGCTGAACAATTGCGGAAAAAAGAGCGCTCTTTTTGTGTCATTGATGAAGGGCAGAAAGGATCTACCTTACAGGCAGCAGGAATATTCAATCCTACGGTATTAAAGCGTTATACGCTTTCTTGGCAGGGCCTAGACTTTCATAAAACGGCCCTTCCTTTTTATGAACAACTGGACGCAGATTTGCGGCTCAAAAGCCTTCAACATTTTCCAATCCTTAAACTATTCCCTGAATCTACAGACTATAATCACTGGGTGACGGCTGCTGACACACACGGTTTGGATCAATTTTTGGACCCTCATTTATACAAAGATCATCCAGCGGGTGTACTTGCGCCCTTTGGCTTTGGTAAAGTTAAACTGTGTGGCCGTCTAAACACTCCTTTGTTGTTGTCTACTTATGCGAAAAGACTCCAAAAAGAAGAGCGTTTACTTCTTGAAAAAGTAGATCATTCCCTTTTTGAAGTTAACGATCAAGTTGTCCGCTATAAAAATATAGAAGCCCAGCGCGTAGTTTTTTGTGAGGGGTATAAAATGAAAGAAAATCCCTTCTTTGGCCACTTGCCTTTGGTGGGGTCTAAGGGGGAAATTTTAATCATTAAAGCGCAACAACTTAAATTAAATGCCATTCTAAAAGGACCCATATTCATCGTGCCCCTTGGAAACGACAGGTATTGGGCAGGCGCTACCTTTAACCGTACAGACAAGTCTACTGTCCCCTCTGAGGAAGGGCGCATCTGGTTGGAAACCAAATTGGCTAAAATGATAGCGGTTCCGTATACGGTTGAACAGCATGTAGCTCAGATTCGACCAACCGTTCAAGACAGAAGACCCTTACTAGGGCAGCATCCCCAATACAGGTCTTTGTATGTATTGAATGGATTTGGATCACGTGGAGTGCTCACTGCGCCAACTGCGTCCAAGTGGTTATTTGATTCTATTGAAGAGGGTCAACCCCTTCCAGAAGAAGTAAACTTCAGACGTTTTTTAAAATAAATCCACCAAAATAGTTTATGTCCAAGGCATTTCTCAACTTTGCAAAAACAAAATTATGCTGAGCGTTCAAAATGTTGCAGTTGCTTTTGGCGGCACCTATTTATTCAAAGATATTTCCTTTCGATTAGGAGCAGGAGATCGTGTAGGTTTAGTCGGAAAAAACGGTGCGGGTAAGTCAACCTTACTCAACTTGATTGGTGGGGTAAATAACCCTTCAGAAGGAAGCTTAGCTTTAGAGAAAAACTTAAGCATTGGGTTTTTAAAACAGGACATCGATTTTGTAAAAGGGCGAACCGTATTAGAAGAGTCTTACCAAGCATTTGAAGAAATAAAAGCGCTAGAATTAGAATTGGAAAAGATCAATCAATCCCTTGCGGAAAGAGAAGATTACGATTCACAAGTTTATCACGATCTCATGGTTGAACTCAATGAGGTCACAGCCCGTTATGAATTGATAGGCGGCTACCAATATCAAGGGACTACAGAGCGAATTTTATTGGGCCTAGGTTTTCAGGCGGAAGATTTTAATAAAAAAACAGACACCTTTTCTGGGGGCTGGCGCATGCGGATAGAGCTTGCAAAATTGTTGTTGCAAGAAAATGACATTCTTTTGTTGGATGAGCCTACCAATCACCTGGATATCGATTCTATAATTTGGTTGGAAGGTTTTTTGAAAAAATACAAAGGCGCTGTTGTTCTCGTTTCACACGACAAGATGTTTTTGGATCAAGTTACAAATCGAACCATTGAAATAGTTGCTGGACGTATTTACGATTACACGACATCTTATTCAAAATATTTGGTCTTACGTGAAGAAATCATCAGTCAGCAAAAAGCTGCCCAAAAAAATCAGGAAAAACAAATTCAGCAAACCGAAAAGCTGATCGAAAAATTTAGAGCCAAAGCGTCAAAAGCATCGATGGCGCAATCCTTGATTAAAAAACTCGATAAAATAGAGCGGATAGCAGTAGATGTAGAAGACAATCAAGCAATGAAATTGTCTTTCCCTGTAGCAAAGCAACCTGGAAAAATAATTCTTCAAGGCGAGTCGATTGTCAAAAGTTATGGCGATAAAAAAGTTTTACAGGGGATAGACATAGAGATTGCCAGAGGTACAAAAACAGCTTTTGTAGGACAAAATGGACAAGGCAAATCTACTCTCGCCAAAATCATCATGAATGAAGTCGAATACAGTGGGGATCTTTCATTGGGCCATAATGTTATGATCGGGTATTTTGCTCAAAATCAAGCGGAGTATTTGGATGGAAAGTTAACCCTACTGGAAACCATGCAGGAGGCTGCTACAGATGAAAACAGGTCTAGAGTTCGGGACATGTTAGGAGCTTTTATGTTTCGGGGAGATGACGTCGACAAACGAGTCAATGTTCTTTCCGGAGGAGAGCGAAACAGATTGGCATTGTGTAAGCTTTTGTTATCTCCTTTCAATGTGCTCATCATGGATGAGCCTACCAACCACCTTGACATTAGATCCAAAAATGTACTGAAAGAAGCCCTTAAAAAGTTTGAGGGTACCCTTATATTAATTTCGCACGATCGCGATTTTTTAGAAGGGCTAAGCGAAAGAGTAATTGAATTCAAAGACCACAAGCTTAAAGAATATTTAGGGGATATTCAATATTACCTGGAGGAGAAAAATTTAAATTCCCTCAAAGAATTAGAAAAGAAAGAAAAGGCTTCCCTTCAAAAAGACAAGGGCGGGCAGCAAGATTATCAAACCCAAAAGAAGATTAAAGGGTTACAGAACAAACAATCTAAATTGGAACGGACCATTTCTGATTTGGAGAAAGAAATTAAAGCCATTGATCTGGAGCTTGAAATAAATTATGAAGCAACGATAGCCCAACCCGATTTTTTTGAACGCTATAATCAGAAAAAAGAATTGCTTCAAGAAAAAATGACGGCTTGGGAAGCGGTGGTTGAATCATTAATGGCATTAGAGACCTAAGCATGTTTGAGCATTTTTTTCAATGTCCGTATTGTTGGGAAGAAATTTCAATGTTCTTAGAACCTTTTCCTGAAGAACAATCGTATGTGGAAGATTGTGAGGTGTGCTGTAGGCCCATACACTTGGCCTACTTGTACCTCAATGAGCTGGAATATTTTACAGCGCAATTGTCAGATGAAGATCAATAAAGTTTTTAAGAGACCTAATTAGTTCATGAGAATGGTTATTTTTAAGGTCTAGAAACAGCAAAACAACAAAGTGAAAGAAGACGGTATTGATATTCTTTGTGTAGGGGAAGTACTGATCGATTTTATTGGTCATCAGGCAGGCGTAAAGATTGATGAAACAAGAGATTATCACAGATATCTTGGGGGTTCACCAACCAATGTAGCCATGAATTGTGCTCGTTTAGGGCTAAAGGCTCATCTCGTAGCGACGGTTGGAGAAGATGGCTTTGGACGTTATATGTTGGAAAAACTCAATGTAGTTCAAGTAAACACCCAAGCGGTAAAAATAAACCAACAGCATCCCTCAAGTGTTGTTTTTGTATCCCAGACAACAGGAACGCCGGACTTTGTTCCCTACCGGTCGGCAGACGTTTACATTGAAGAAGATCAAATCCCATCCTCTTTACTCGAAAAAGTTAAAGTCTTCCACACCACTTGTTTTGCATTGAGTAAATCCCCTGCCCAGAAAACCATTTTAGCAAAGGCAAAAGTCGCCGCTGCAAACGGCAGTACCTTAAGTATAGATGTCAACTATGCAGATGAGATTTGGGAAAGCAAAGAACAAGCGCATAAAGTACTAGAAGATTATTGTCAGTACAACCCCCTTGTAAAAGTCAGTGAAGATGATATGGCTCGTCTATTTGGTAAAGCGTTAACCCACGAGCAGATTTTCGATTTTTTTCATAAAATGGGTGTAGAGACCGTATGCCTTACGCTAGGAAGCAAAGGGGTGAAGTTGGCACAAAAAGGAAAAAAAACAATCGCTTTGCCTGCAATAAAACTAGAAAAAGTTGTGGATGCTACTGGTGCTGGAGATGCCTTTTGGTCGGGTTTTCTTTTTGCTTACATCAAAGAAAAACCAATGGAAGAATGTTTGACAATTGCTTTAAAACTAGCCGCTCTAAAACTTCAAAATATTGGTCGTCTTCCCAACAACATAAACGTATTAACCGACTTACTCTAACATCTACTTTAAAGTGAAATTAAAGAATAAAACCAAGTTACCTAGAGGCGTTATGTTCAATGCCTATCCAGACAGTATTGGGCAAAAGCTAGAAGACAGTGTTGCGATGTTGGAGCAGGAGGCATTAAAAGATTGTTTTTCACATTTTTATATTCTTCCAACTTTTTTTAATTCGGATTTGGATAGAGGTTTTTCCATTATCGATTATAATATAAATTCGGATTTGGTATGCTCTTCGGACTTGGAAAAGCTGAATGCATTGGGCATACAGTTAAAGTTTGATATTGTGCTGAATCATTTATCGGTTGCTTCTCCACAATTCAAAGATCTTTTGCAAAAAGGAGAAACTTCTGCATACAAGGATTTTTTCATTCAATGGAATCATTTTTGGAAAGATGAAGGCGATAAATTTCAAGAAGGAGTTCTCCTCCCAAAACCAAAACATCTTTCTAAACTTTTTATGCGGAAATCGGGGCTTCCTATTTTAAAGGTCCCCTTCCCAGACGGTTCTGAACAGCCCTATTGGAATACATTTTATCAAAAGGTCAGTTATGCTCCCCTTAATCCTGAAGAACTTTCATCCCTTACAGGAACCCGAAATGACCTCCAAGAAATCTGTGATCGGATTAACAAATCCCTTGATGCAGGAACAGCTGTGGAAGCACTAAATTGGGATGGATTGGAGCAATACAAATCATCAATCCTAGCCTTACTTCGTCAGAAACAAGAATATTTAGGGCAGATGGATGTAAATGCGCATTCTCCAAAAGTATGGGAATTTTATCAAGAAACCCTTGATAAACTCGCGGGCTACGGAGGCCAGATCATTCGTTTAGATGCCTTTGCTTATTTGCATAAAGCGGTTGGGGAATCCAACTTTTTTAATGTTCCAGGAACGTGGAATTATTTGGAACGCATTCGCGAAATGGCCCATAAAAACGCTTTGACTCTCTTGCCGGAAATTCATGCAGAATATGGCAGTGGTTTGCATACCGAAGTAGCAGAGAAAGGGTTTATGCTGTATGATTTCTTTTTCCCAGGCTTAATTTTACACTCCCTAGAGTCAAATTCGACTACTGCTCTAAAAAGGTGGATCAATGAAATTGTGGCAAACAACTATCAAACGGTAAATATGCTGGGTTGCCACGATGGCATTCCTGTTTTGGATTTAAAAGGGAAAAGCACTCCCTCGGGATATAAACCTGGTTTACTCTCGGATCAAGAAATTGAAAAAATCATGGAAACCGTGATGGCCCGTGGTGGGACAGTAAAAAATCTATACGATGCAGAAGGCAAAAAAATCGCGTACTATCAAATCAATGCTACCTTTTATAGTGCATTAGGAGAAGACGACGTTAAAATGCTTTTGGCAAGGGCCATCCAAATGTTTATGCCGGGCATTCCACAAGTATGGTACTTGGATTTATTTGCAGGAAAGAATGATTATGAAGCCGTTGAAAAAGGTGGAAGTGGTAGCCATAAAGAGATCAATCGAACCAATCTCTCCTTAGATCAAATAGACAAACAACTTTCATTGAAAGTTGTACAGGATCAATTGAAATTACTCCGTTTTAGAAATCAATGTGCTGCCTTTGAAGGAGACTTTACTCTTGCGGAAAGTACAGAAAAAGAATTGATCATGACCTGGTCGAAAGGAAGCGAAGTAGCTTCGTTAAAGGTAGACCTAAAAATTCAAAAGGCTGTCTTGGAACACAGCACTGTGGATGAAAATAAACACTATGTAATTGTATAAAAAAACCCGAAGCATTGCTTCGGGTTTTAAATTTTTAAGTGCGTCTTATTTTTTCTGAGTCAACGTCCAATCAAAGTTTAAAGCAGTTTCAGCTGCATTTTCTTCAATAGAAACACTTTCTGACTTAAGTGTTTTTAGGGCATTTTCACTAAAGTTAACTGTGTTTAGTAAAGTGATAGAACCCTTTGCGTTTTCATCGATGGAATAATAATTGCCTTCTCTACTGTTATTTCCGTCCAAACGACCATTTTTAAGGGTAAACGTTCCAGGAAACGCTCCTTGACCTCCAGAAATTTCAATTCCATTATCAGAGGTAGGGCCTAGCTCTACTACAAAATTTGAAATCGTTCCAGTGTAGCCTTCGTCAATATCAATGCCATCATCACCAGCGTTGTGGACAATTAAATTGGATGCATTTACGGTGCCTCCAAAAAATTCAATTCCATCGTCTAGATTGGCAAAAATTTCAATATTATCTATTTTTGTTTTAGAGCCTACTCCACAAAGTGTAAGTCCATTGGATTCACTCCCTGTACCGATATAGGTTCCTCCGTGTCGTATGGAAACATACTCCATCACCCCAGAGTTATCTTCTGCATTGTCCCCGCCATAAAAGCTATTTTCACTGTACGGATCTAACCCAATGTAAAAGGTACTTTTTTCTTCATCCATTAAAGAAATGGGTGCATCACCTAAAAGGATAACGCCCCCCCATAGGCCAGAGTCCTCACTGTTCATGCTTCCTTCAGTAAGGTTGTCGCTAAGCGATGTGAATATAATGGGCTTTTCTGCAGTTCCTGTAGCATTTATTTTTGCTCCTTTAGCAATAACCAACATGGATACGTTTGGTGCTTCTCCATCATAAGCTTTGATTACCGTTCCTGCTTCTATGGTAAGGGTTGCACCTTGGGCAACGACTACCTTTTGATTTAAGATGTATGTTGTTTCAGCATTCCAAGTTGTATCTTCAGTAATTGTACCAGTAACTTCAATTTCAGTTTGTGCTTTTGGTTGGCACGCTACTAGAACAAATCCAAGAGAAATTAACGCAATGGTTTGGGTTAAAAAGGGAGCTTTCATCATTTTGGTTTTAAAAATATAGTACTTAAATATAATCGAAAATTGTCAAATTGCAGATAAAAATAAAAGAAAAAGCCCCAAACTAAATTAGAAATCATAGCTTTAATATGCTTAACAAAATTAAAACACCTATACAATGTATACTAGGATATACTTTTCTCTTGTCTTTTTCGTTTGCAGCTTAGTACTAACGGCTCAGGAAAATGACACCATTCTTTCTGAAGTTATGGAGGTTCTCAACGCACAAGAAAAGGCATGGAACGCTCACGATCTAGAAGGCTTTATGGAAGGGTATTGGAGGGCTGAGCGTTTGGTTTTTGTCGGCCGTAATGGGCCCAGTTACGGTTGGGAACAAACCCTTGAAAATTATAAAATTGGATACCCTACACCCGAAGCCATGGGACAATTGCATTTCGATGTTTTAAACACAGAGGTCTGGGATGAGCAGACTGTTCATATGGTGGGTAAATTTACTTTAAAGCGAAAAACCGACCAGCCCCAAGGATATTTTAGTATTCTTTGGCGAAAAATGGACGGAGTATGGCGCATTGTAAGCGATCACTCCTCTGCTTCTACAGCCTAAAAGGTTAATATAACATCAAATATTAACTATATTTATAGATAAACATTTAGTCTGTTGACATTTACATTAAATGGAGTCGGGAAGAATACTTTAGGTAAATCATCTTACCTCTGGCTTTTCTTTGTTTTCTTTCTTTTTAATGTAGGCACGATCATTCACGCGCAATGTATCGGGCCAGTAAACGATTGTGATGGGGATGAAGTTTTGGATTATGATGATTTAGATGATAACAACAATGGAATTTTAGATACTGAAGAATGTCCCATAACCTTCATTGATTTTTCAGCTATTTCAGCCGGCTTATCCCCGGGAGATTCAGCAGCTGTTTTTACTAAATTTTTAAATGGTGATAATTTAACATCTTCTATTACAATTGCGGCACCCGTACAATTAGTGGGTACAGACGGATCCGTATCCATCTCTTCAAGAAATAGCGGTAGCTTAATCCGTTTTCAAGACAATAATCCAGCAGAGTTAGGACATTCATTTACAACAACTATGACTTTTGGATTGGCAACAAAAATACGTTTTGGAGCAAATACAAGTATAGGGGATTCAAATATTACAAATGCAGACCAATTTGAATTTGTTGCTGTTGGGGCACCTGAAGAGTTTGAATGGGTTGTTCTATCTTCTACTAGGGCTAATGTTCAAGTTTCGAGTAGTTCGTTTACAGTTTCAGGAACTGGGTCAAACTTTGCAGAATTTGACGTATACGGTAATCTTCCCATTACGGGAATAAGGGTTAACTATCTGAATTTAACAGCAGAAGGATTAAATACAGGGCAATTTGTTTTTTCAATTTGTCGCGATTCTGATCTTGATGGAATAGTCGATGAACTGGATTATGATTCAGATAACGACGGTTGTACAGATGCAAATGAAGCTTATGGATCTAGTAGCGCTGATGGTGGAGATACGGGAATTTATGGTATTGATACACCTACATTAAGCAATGGAGGGGTAAATTCAAGTGGACTAGTGATTGCAGCAGGAATATCAGCCAACTCCTATTCAACTACACCTATAGCTTCTGTTGTAAGTTCAAGTTTATTGAATTATCAGATGGCTACTTCTATTTCAGTGGATTCCAGTGCACTTGTTGATAAAACCATTTTTGCTGGTAGTAGTACAAACTTTTTAATCACAAATGCCTCTGCGACCAGCACTATTAATTTCAACTCAGATGGTACTCCAGATTATTCTACTGGCTTTGATGCTAGTGCTGGATTTTTGTACCAATGGCAAGAGGATGGAGTGAATATTTCAAATGGAGGAATTTATTCTGGTACTAATAGTATAACGCTCACCTTGTCTGATGTGTCGGGGCTAGACGGAAAGGTCTATGATTTGTTGATATCTCACTCAGATAATGTTTGCTTTTCAAGCCAAAATAGTGCTACACTAAGCGTAATTGGTCCGTGTTCTCCTGAGCCTTCAGATCCAATCCTCAATTCTCAATGGCTTGCTGCAGATTGTGACCTTGATGGAACCACAAATGCATTGGATAATTGTATTTCTACTTCTAATCCATCTCAGTTGGATACTGACGGAGATGGAGATGGTAATGCGTGTGATCTAGACGATGATGGAGATACGATTTTGGATAGTATTGAAGGAACTGGAGATGCTGATGGGGATTCTATACCAAATTACTTGGATACCGATTCCGATGGGGATACGATCCTGGATAGTACCGAAGGAACTGTAGATACAGATGGCGATTCAACGCCTAATTATCTTGATTTAGACTCAGACGAAGATGGGTTTTTGGACAGCGTAGAAGGAAGTGTCAATGATGCAGACAGTGACGGGATTGTCGATTATATCGACCCTGTAGATGCTGGATTTTCTGTAACTCCTGCCTATATGATTGTAAATGAATCGGGAACTGTTACGGGATCAATCTCGGTTTCCCTTGACCGTAAACCGGCGACAGATGTTGTTATTGTTTTCTCGAATCCTGACTCTTCAGAGCTTTTGTTTTCAACAACTATATTGACCTTTACGAATGCCAATTGGGCAACAGCGCAAACTGTAGTTGTTAGTGGAGTTACAGACGGAGTTCGCGACGGGGACAAGGTAAATAATGTTGTTTTCAGTATTCTAGACGCCAGTTCTCACGATGATTTTGATGCGCTAGACGATCAACAAATTCAAATACGTACCCAAGATGTGGATCCTGAAGTATGTATTTCAAGAAATTTTATTGCCTCAGAATTTACCATGGTCAACAGCACTACTTTTGTTTCCACAGACACCTTTCAACTGACTCCAGAAGTAAATGCTGTCGCGGGTTCGGTCTGGTATCAAAACAAATTGGATTTACGGGTG
>CBFIJA010000009.1:0-44529 GCA_965662875.1 Candidatus Arcticimaribacter sp. | reverse complement strand
AAATATCTTGGGCATAAAAGGCGACACTGAAGAGTAAAGAAGCCGTAAAAAATATCTTTTTCATATCAACGCATAAACCTATATGGACACCCTTGTATTAAAGGGAAATAGTTTAATTTTGTGGTTGATAAATATACACTTTTTAAGTGAAGGTCATTACCCACATTGAAAACTACACCCTAACACAATCTTGTGTTCTTACCATAGGCACATTTGATGGTGTACATGTGGGGCATCAAAAAATAATTAAAAAACTAGTCAAACAAGCCCATAAAAATAATCAGCTGGCTGTTGTGCTTACCTTCTTTCCCCATCCCAGAATGGTTTTGCAAAAAGACCAGTCCATTCAATTGATTGATACGCTCCAAGAAAAGCAAAACCACCTGTCTGCACTAGGGGTAGATGTTCTTGTCGTTCATCCTTTTTCAAAAGAATTTTCACGATTAACGGCCCTGGAATTTACGCGCGATATCTTGGTAAATCGTTTCCATATCGCTCAGCTCATTATTGGTTATGACCATCGGTTTGGAAGAAATAGAGAGGCCACTGTAGAGGACCTTATTCAACTTGGAACCTCTTACGCGTTTGAAGTGAAAAAAATAGAAGCACAGGAAATCGCTTCGGTCAATGTCAGTTCTACAAAAATTAGAAAAGCCCTAGAACAAGGAGATGTAAAAACAGCCAACAGCTATTTGGGAAGAAAATATTCCCTCTCTGGAACCGTTCGAAAAGGGAATGGCATCGGAAGAACCCTGGACTTTAGAACGGCCAACCTTGAAGTTTCGGAAGACTACAAACTGCTCCCTGCAGATGGCGTTTATTTTATCGAAACTAAATGGGAAGAAACCGCTTATTTCGGAATGATGAATATTGGAATTCGCCCAACCGTTTCTGGGAATCCAAAACACACCATAGAAGTACATTTGTTTGATTTTGATAAAAATATATACCATCAAAAGCTCAGTGTTTCTATCTTGCAAATGATTCGGAAAGAGCAGAAATTTAATTCTTTGGAATTATTGAAAGATCAACTGGAAAAAGACAAGCTGTTTTGTCTTGAAGAAATAAAAAAAATAATCGCCTAAACGCTACGATTTCTTATGCTATCATTAAAATACTTAAGGGAGAATAAAACGGAAGTCCTTCAAAGCCTATCCAAAAGAAATTTTACGGATACCGACTTGATTGATTTAATCATTTCACTGGACCAAAAACGCCGAAAAACACAAGCCCAACTGGATGAACATCTGGCAGAAGCCAATGCGATCGCAAAAGAGATTGGTCAATTGTTCAAAAGCGGAAAAGGCGAAGAAGCACAAAGCCTAAAAGCCCGTTCCGGAACGCTGAAAAAAGAATCTAAAACGCTTCAAGAAGAACTTCAGACCCTTGAAAAAGAATTACAAGCAGCGCGGGTACAGGTGCCCAATGTCCCAAAAGACATTGTTCCTGCTGGGAGTACAGAAGAAGACAATGAAGTTGTCCGAACCGGCGGAGAAGTTCCTCAACTTATGCAGGGTGCCCTTCCGCATTGGGAACTGGCTAAAAAATACGACCTCATCGATTTTGATCTAGGAAGTAAAATTACAGGAGCTGGCTTTCCGGTGTACAAAGGAAAAGGTGCCCGTTTACAACGTGCTTTAATCAACTATTTCTTGGATCAAAACACCGCTGCCGGCTACCAAGAAACACAGGTACCCCATTTGGTAAACGAAGACTCTGCGTACGGCACAGGACAGTTGCCAGACAAAGAGGGGCAAATGTATCATGTTACTGGAGACAACCTTTACCTGATTCCTACGGCAGAAGTTCCGTTGACCAACATTTACCGAAATGAATTGCTAGAAGAACGACAACTGCCCATTGCACTGACAGGTTACACGCCTTGTTTTAGAAGAGAAGCAGGCAGCTATGGTGCCCATGTTCGCGGTCTTAACCGACTGCATCAATTTGACAAGGTTGAGATTGTCCGTTTTGAAATCCAAGAACGCTCTGATACCGCTTTAGAAGAAATGATGGAGCATGTAGAAAAGCTATTGAAAAGTTTAGGCTTGCCCTATCGTATTTTACGCCTTTGTGGGGGAGATCTTGGATTTACTTCTGCCCTTACCTATGATTTCGAATTGTTTTCGACAGCCCAAGACAAGTGGTTGGAGATCAGTTCGGTTTCCACCTTTGAAAGCTATCAAGCAGAGCGCTTGCAACTGCGCTACAGAACAAGCTCAGGAACCAAACAATTGGTGCACACCCTAAACGGAAGTTCGTTGGCCCTCCCCCGAGTTTTAGCTGCTCTTTTAGAAAATTGTCAAACCCCAGAAGGAATTATTCTTCCAGAAGTTTTGGTTCCTTATACTGGATTCGATCGCATCGTATAATATGGTCATTTACAACGTCACTGCACACATAGAACCCACAATAGAACAAGACTGGTTGACTTGGATGGAAGAAAAACATTTGCCCGAAATGATGGCCACGGGAAAATTTACTTCTGCTAAAGTATTTAAAGTCATCACAGATCAAGATACCGGTGGAGTGAGTTATGCAGTACAATACCATTGTGAAAACAGGGACGATTATCTTTCTTACCTCAAAGAAAATGCTACGGCCCTAAGGAAGGAAGGCGTGGACCGTTACGGCGATAGCGTATTGTATTTTCGTACAGAGTTGCAACATCAATTTTCGAACGCATGAAAGCCGTTCGCCCAAAGAAAAATTTAGGGCAACACTTTTTGAAGGATCTATCCATTGCACAACGCATTGCTGATACCCTGGCATTTGACACCTATAAGCAAGCCATAGAAATTGGCCCTGGGATGGGGGTATTGACACAGTATTTGCCTTTTAAGGAGGGCAAAGTACAGCTGATAGAAATTGATCGAGATTCCATTGCTTATCTTCAAGCCAAGTACCCCAATAATACGAATCAAATCATTGAAGGCGATTTTTTAAAATTGGATTTATCCCGCTATTTTGGAGACGAACCGTTGGCCATCATCGGCAACTTCCCCTACAATATCTCTACTCAAATCGTCTTTAAAACACTTGAAAATAGGGAGCGTATCCCATTTTTCTCTGGAATGTTTCAAAAAGAAGTCGCGCAACGGATCTGTGAACCGCCAGGGTCAAAACGCTACGGAATACTGTCTGTATTGACTCAATTGTTTTATGAAACCACCTATGCGTTTACGGTTCCACCCAGCGTATTCAACCCACCACCAAAAGTAGATTCTGGGGTGATTTGTTTGAAACGAAAAGAAAATTTTACCCTAGACTGCAATGAAAGTTTGCTCTTTAAAATTGTTAAACTCAGTTTTCAGCAAAGGAGAAAAACACTTCGAAATAGTTTAAAAACACTACAACTTCCCAAAAATATTACAGAAGATAGTATCTTTGACTTGCGTCCGGAAAAACTTGCGGGGGACGATTTTGTTGCACTAACCAAAAAAATTGAGCATGGCCAACTTTCAACTTGACGAGCATTTTCTCTCAACGTTAAAAGCATGGGTTGCAGAACAAGCAGACCAAAAAATCCGCAATCGCCTTCACGAACTCCACTATGCCGACATCGCCGAAATCGTTGAAGAACTGGATTTAGACCAGGCCGTTTACATCATAAAACTTCTAGACACCGAAAAGACAGCCGATGCCTTGGCAGAAGTTGATGAGGATTTCCGGGAACGCATTTTGGCAAAACTTTCCGCAAAAGAAATTGCTACAGAGATCGAAGAACTGGACACGGATGATGCTGCTGATTTGATCGCTGAACTTCCTGTTGAACGCAAGGAAAAAGTACTGGCACAAATAGAAGACACGGATCACTTAAAAGACATTCGTGAGCTTTTAAAATACGATGAAAATACTGCAGGTGGTCTTATGGCCAAAGAGTTGGTCAAAGTAAATGAAGACCTCAGTGTATTGAAATGTGTAAATGAGATGCGTGCCCAAGCAGAACACGTAACCCGAGTCCATTCGATCTATGTGGTAAGCGCTAAAAACAAATTGCTGGGACGCCTTTCACTCAAAGACTTGTTGACCGCAAACTCGCGCGCCAAAGTAAAAGACATTTACATTCCAAAAGTAGATTTTGTTTATGTAGAGGAAGAAGTTCAAGAAGTGGCAAAAATCATGTCAAAGTATGATTTAGAAGCCATTCCTGTCGTCAATAAAAAGAAACAACTCTTGGGAAGAATCACCATTGATGACGTCGTAGATGTCATCAAAGAAGAGGCGGAAAAAGATTATCAAATGGCAGCAGGTATTTCTAATGATGTTGAAGCAGATGACAGCATATTAGAGTTAACCCGTGCCCGATTGCCCTGGCTCTTTCTGGGACTATTGGGCGGCTTGGGGAGTGTGTTTATCCTTAAGGATTTTGAGAGCATAATGGCGCAACCCCAACTGCGTAGTTTGTTTTTTTACACGCCTCTGATTGCTGCAATGGCCGGAAATGTGGGGGTACAATCCTCAGCCATTATTGTTCAAGGTCTGGCCAACGATATTGTCAAAGGTTCTATGATCAATCGACTTTTAAAAGAAGTAGGCCTCAGTCTAATCAATGGGTTTTTCTTGGCTCTGGTCCTGATTGCCTTTGGATGGGTTGTTCAACAAGAATTGATCTTAAGCATAACGGTTGCCCTATCGATGATGGGCGTCATTGTTGTTGCCGCACTCATCGGAACATTTGTTCCCATTGTTTTGGACAAAAGAGGAATAGATCCCGCCATCGCAACCGGGCCTTTTATCACTACCTCCAATGACATCTTTGGAATTTTCTTATTCTTTTACATCGCGCAATTGATTTTAGGATTTTAAGATGAACATTCTCCATTTAGACGAAAACCACCCAGTATTGCTCGAAGGTCTAAAAGAAGCAGGCTTTCACAATACAACAGAGTACACTGCGACAAAAGAACACATCTGTTCGATAATAGAGCAGTATGATGGGATCGTAATCCGAAGTCGTTTTCCCATTGATGCCCCCTTTTTAGAACAGGCTAAACATTTAAAGTTTATAGCACGTGTAGGTGCGGGAGTAGAGAACATCGATCTGGATTGTGCTAAAAAATTAGGCATTCAGTTGTTTTCCGCTCCTCTAGGAAACAGTAACGCGGTAGGGGAACACGCTCTGGGAATGCTTCTAGGTTTAACCAATAAACTACATCAGGCTCACCAAAACATTCAAAAGGGAAAATGGCAACGCGAAGCCCATAGAGGAATAGAATTGGAAGGAAAGACCGTAGGAATCATAGGGTATGGAAGAATGGGAAAAAGCTTTGCCAAAAAACTGTTGGGCTTTGATGTAAAAGACGTTGTTTTTCATGACCTCCTTCCCTTGGAAAAAGACGACTATGCAAGACCCGTTTCGCTGGAAACCCTGCAAGCAACCGCAGATGTAATCAGTTTACATACCCCCCAAACTCCCTTGACGCAAAAGATGATTAACACCGCTTTTTTGGAAGGGGTGAAAAAACCCTTCTGGCTGATCAATACCGCAAGAGGAAGTGCTGTGGTTACCGCTGATTTGGTGGAGGCTTTAAAAAACGGAAAGGTACTTGGCGCAGCTTTGGATGTTTTGGAATACGAAAAAAGTTCTTTTGAACACCTCTTCCAAAATGAAGAAGTGAATCCGCATTTGGATTATTTGTTAAGTGCTTCAAATGTACTCTTGTCTCCTCATGTTGCAGGATGGACAAAAGAGAGTCATCAAAAATTAGCACAAATCATAGTGCAACAGATTGTTGACCAATTCAAAAATTAAGTGGATTGCATGACCACTTGAAGGGTCTGCTTTGTTCGCTGTTCTAAAAGTATTTTATCTGCTTGTGCTCTTACTTTTTCTTTTGCAACTTGGTCAAAATGACGAATGGTAAATAAGTCCACCCCCTCGGTAACGTCCACTTTAAATTTAGAACGCAAAACGTGCAACAATTCTTCCAGACGATTGTACTTATTATTGACAACCACAGAAAAACTAATGGCAGAATTCTGGATCAATTCCACGCGCATTTGACATTTGGATAAATGCGCAAAAATCTCACTGATGTTCTTCTCAACAATAAAAGAAAAATCAAGAGATGACAGTTTTAGCAAGACCTGATTTTGCTTTAAAATATAACAGGGAACGTAGGGGTCTAAGGTTTTTCCTTTAGAGACCGCTGTACCTGCCCCTTCTGGATTAATGAAAGACTTGACAAACAACGGAATTTCTTTTCGCTGTAAAGGCTGAAGGGTTTTAGGGTGAATCACAGAAGCCCCATAGAACGCCAACTCAATGGCTTCACGGTAGGAAATCTGATTCAGTAATACCGTATCTTGAAAATGACGCGGATCCCCGTTGAGTACTCCGGGAACGTCTTTCCATATGGTCACCGATGTTGCCCCGAGAACATAGGCAAAAATGGCGGCAGAATAATCTGAACCTTCTCTCCCTAAAGTGGTAGTGAAATTGTTGGAATCACTTCCAATAAAACCTTGGGATAAAATCAACTTTCCGGAAGAAACCGCAGCATTGATGTGTGTACTGGTCGCCTCCCAATCCAAATTTGCATCCCTGTAATAATCGTCAGTTTTTACACAGGTTCTGGCATCTAACCATTGGGTTTCCAGTCCGATATGATTTAGATAGTGCGCGATGATGGTGGTTGAAATTAACTCTCCAAAACTGACCGTTTGATCATAAACAAAACTGTAGTTTGGGGATTTTGTATTGGTCAAAAAAGTTTTCAATTCATCGATCAAGGCTTTGAGTTTTTCTTTTAACGGTTGATCTTGATCTCCCATTAAATCAGCAATGATTTCTTGATGAGCGTGTTCTAACGCAATGATCTTTGAGGCAAGGGTTGGGGAAGCGTTAAAATGCAACTCCACAATGTCCTCCAAAGCATTGGTGGTTTTTCCCATTGCAGAAACAATTACCAAGGTGTCTTTGTATCCCGTAGTTTGTAAAACTTTGGCCATGTTTCTCACTCCAGCAGCATCTTTAACGGATGCCCCTCCAAACTTATATATTCTCATTGCTGTTTTTTTCTATGTAATCGTTTATTGCTTTTTCGTCCATTTGAACGGTTTGCCAATCTTGCAGTACGTTTGCACCTGAATTTTCGTAAAAGTTAACGGCTGGGGTATTCCAATTCAAGACAACCCATTCCGCTCTTCTTACTTTTAATTTTTTAGCTTGTGCTAAAAATGCAGTGTACAGTGCCGTCCCAACCCCTTTTTTACGATGCTCTTGTGAAACAATCAAATCTTCAAGATGAAGTGTCGTCCCTTTCCAAGTCGAATAACGCGGATAATACAGTGCCATGCCCAGAACTTTTCCATTCCCTTCGGCAAGAATGCAATCAAACCGTTTTGGATTCGAAAAGCCGTCTCGCTCTAATTCCGCTATGGTAACCTCAACTGCGTGGGGTTCTTTTTCAAAATCTGCCAATTCCTGAATCAACCGCAATACCTGCGGCATGTCTTCTTTTTTGGCGAATCGTAATTGAATTTCGGTGGTCATGCGGTGCAAAAGTAAGGCTTTAGCAAAAGAAAATATCTGGAAGTAGCGATTTACAACATTTTGTTATGTTACTGTGCTTTTTCCAACCAATTATTGATTGCTGTTCTAAAATCTTCAGGATTTTCTGCATGCAACCAATGACCCGCTTTTTCGATGGTAACAAATTCAGCATTGGAGAAATGATTCAATATCTCCTTTTGATCTCCGTCAATGATATAGTCCGAATGCGCACCTTTTAAGAATAAGGCAGGGCATTCTGCTTTAATTTCTTTGGGTAAAGGTTGAACTATGGTTTCTACGGCTTGCTGCAATACACCAATATTTAGACGCAATCCTAGCTGTCCTTTTTCTACCCAATAAAGATTTTTCAATAAAAACTGTCGTGTTCCAAAATCGGGCACATCGTGTTGCAATTGCTCCTCAGCAGCTTTTCTAGTTTTGATCTGAGTAAAATCCAAAGCAGCTAAACCGTTTAGGATAGCATGATGGTGTGGGGCATAACCTTTGACCCCCATGTCTGCAACAATCAATCGATCAATTGTACCGGGATGCATGCCGGCATAATGCATGATGGTTTTTCCGCCCATAGAGTGCCCCAAAAGCGTAACGGAATCCAAATGGTTGGTCGCAATATAATGCGCCAAATCTTCTGCAAGAATGGGATAGTCAAAAACTGTACTCCAAAAACTTCTTCCGTGGTTGCGTTGATCCAACAAATGAACGGTCCACCCTTCTTCCACCCATCTTTTAGCGTGGGTTTTCCAGTTGTCCCCCATCCCTAAAAAACCGTGTAAAACTATCAGGTGTCTAGGGTGTTCTCCATACACCTGCGCGTGTAAAAGACTCATAAGCTATTGCAATTTTTGGAGATAGAGTGGAATGACATTTTCAAACCCTAGATAAAGGGATTCACACATGAGCGCATGCCCAATAGACACCTCTAAAAGACCTGGGATATGCTGTGCAAAATAGGCTATATTTTCTAAGCTTAGATCATGTCCTGCGTTAATCCCCAAACCCAATGCGTTTGCTTTTTCTGCAGCTGAAATATAAGGTGCTATCGCTTCGGCAGGATTTTTTAGGTAATGGGAAGCATAGGACTCGGTATACAATTCTATTCGATCTGTACCGGTTGCTTTGGCCCCTTCTATCATTTCCACGACGGGATCTACAAAAATAGAAGTGCGAATACCCGCATCCTTAAACGTTTTGATGATGGCTTCCAAATGGGCTTTGTGCTTTATTGTATCCCATCCGGCATCTGAGGTGATTGCATCGACTGCATCCGGAACCAGAGTGACTTGGTCGGGTTTCACTGCTAGCACCAGCTCGATGAATTTAGGATTTGGGTTTCCTTCGATATTGAATTCCGTTGTTACTACCTCTGGAAGTTCACGTGCGTCCGCATAACGAATGTGTCGTTCATCTGGACGGGGATGTATAGTAATGCCTTGTGCTCCAAAAGACTGTAAATCTGTAGCGACTTGTAATAAATTTGGTGCATTTCCCCCACGAGCATTTCTAAGGGTGGCTACTTTGTTGATGTTTACACTCAGTCGTGTCATTTCTTTTTTGACAAATTTACAAACTAAATCTCCCCGAAAAGACAGTTTTGTGTTTTGAAATCGCATTTCGCTATTCTTGGGTATAGTTTTGTACTTTTGATAAAAATAACGACGGATGCAAATTGCAATTCTCAGTCCATTTCATACCCCCTCTTCCATTTCGTATGCGGAAGGGGTAATTGAACACCTCCTTTCTAATCGAGTAAAAGTATGGGTAGATTCTTCGCTATTCCAAGTTTTAAATACGACGGAGTTCAGTGAGCAATTGCATGTTTTTGAGCATCTGGAAGAAAATTTTGATTATTTGATATCCATTGGCGGAGATGGATCTATGTTGCAAGCCATCACCAAGGTTGGCCCAACGGACATCCCTATATTAGGGATCAATACTGGTCGATTGGGCTTTTTAACGAGTCTTCAAAAAGAATCCATCAACCAGGGATTAAAGAAACTCTTTAAAAAAGAATACACCCTTGTCGAGCGGAGTTTATTGGAAGTGACCCTCGCAGAAAGGGACAACAGCATTTCTGATTTTCGGTATGCATTAAACGAAATTAGTGTAACCCGAAAAAATTCAGCATCACTGATCAGCGTTCACGCCAAAGTAAATGGACATCCATTGACGACCTATTGGGCTGATGGCCTAATTGTTGCCACACCTACAGGATCAACCGGATACTCACTCAGCAGTGGTGGCCCTATTGTATCGCCTCAAACTCCTGCATTTGTGCTCACGCCCATAGCGCCGCATAATTTAAATATTCGGCCTTTGATTTTACCAGACAATGCTTCCCTTTCGGTAACGGTTGAAGGAAGAGAGGAAGAACATTTATTATCCCTGGATTCTAGAATCGTGAGTCTCCCTCAAAAAACAGAAATCTCCATTAAAAAAGCACCCTTTACCATAAAGACCATTCAATGGGAAGAGAACGCTTTTTTCAAAACCCTTCAGGAAAAACTTTATTGGGGACTAGACAAGCGCAATTAGGCAATAAAATTGGGGTTTTCTAGTTAAATACTATGTGAAGTTGACGTCAACAGACTTCTGCATCGCTATACCCTAAATTTAATGAAAAAAGGATTCTTTATTTTACTGTTTTGGTTCTGTGCCTTCAACGGTTCCGCACAAATACACGAGCTGGGTATTTTTGCAGGGGGCAGCAACACCATTGCAGATGTAGGGAACACCCGTTTTGTGTATGCCAATTCAGCTGCAACAGGAATTGTTTACAAGTGGAACTTTACTACCCGTTATGCATTGCGGGCAAGTTTTAAAACGTCAAAACTCAAAAGCTATGACTATTACAGTAATGACATTAGCCGCTTCCGACGATTTATTACCGTTGACAATCCCATTTATGAATTCTCTGCCGGTTTTGAATTCAACTTTTTTGATTTCAATCTTCACGATGACGATCTAGAATTCACCCCTTATTTTTTTACCGGTGTGAATTACTTTCAACACGATTTACAAACCGTAAACGACATCACCCAAGAAGTAGTAAAGTACGATGGAGATCAAACCTTTGCCCTGCCCGCAATTGTAGGAATAAAAGGAAATATCTCCTCTGTTTTTGTCGTAGGATTTGAAGTGGGGA
The DNA here is from genome assembly GCA_965662875.1 of Candidatus Arcticimaribacter sp. Taxonomy (GTDB): domain Bacteria; phylum Bacteroidota; class Bacteroidia; order Flavobacteriales; family Flavobacteriaceae; genus Arcticimaribacter. The sequence goes on along the minus strand of CBFIJA010000009.1, from coordinate 33,868 downwards.
TACGCTATACCTTTACCGATAATTTGGATGGAAGTAACCCGGTGGGACAATTTCAAAACAATTCTTTCTTAAAACACGGAGCATTGTATAATAATGATTGGTATGTCTTTACTGGTTTCACATTAAGTTTTACCTTTGGGCGATTGCCCTGTTATTGCAAAGAGAAATGATGAAAAGTGAACAACGAAGTATTCCTGCACACCTAGCCATTATTATGGACGGGAATGGACGATGGGCTAAAAACCTAGGAAAACAAAGGGTTTTTGGGCATCGTGAAGGAATACGAAGAGTGCAAGAAATCGTCGAAGCCTCACAACGTGAGGGGATTAAATACCTAACCCTTTACACTTTTTCTACTGAAAATTGGAATCGCCCTCAAGAAGAAGTTAGCGTTTTAATGCGACTTTTGGTTCGTTCTTTAAAAAACGAGCTGGATAAAATGCTGGAAAATGGGGTAAAGCTAAACACCATTGGGAACAACGATCGTTTGCCAAAGGAGGTAAAAGACATGCTTTCCGAATGCATTGAAAAAACAAAAAACAACGATCAACTGATCTTGACCTTGGCTTTAAACTACGGTGGAAAGGAAGAAATGATTCAGATGGTGCAGCAGATCAGTTTGAAAGTTAAAAATAATATAATTTCCCCTGAAAATGTTGATGAAACCATTATAAATAAGCATCTTTACACGCGAAATTTACCTGAGGTAGATCTTTTGATTCGAACCGGAGGGGAACACAGAATTAGTAACTTTTTATTATGGCAAATTGCTTACGCAGAATTGTATTTCACGCCAGTCTATTGGCCTGATTTTGATACAGATGAGCTAAAAGAAGCAATTGCAAATTACCAAAACCGAGAACGAAGATTTGGAAAAACCAGTGAACAACTTATCCCCTAAACACCTCTTGCATCGCATTTGCTTTCTGGGCAGCTTTCTCCTCTTATTTTTTCTGAGTTCAGCACTTCAGGCACAAGAAGCTAATTTCGTTCCTGGAAAAAAATACTTAATTGACTCGATCGAAGTTAAAGGACTGAAAAGTTTTAAAGAAAAAACCGTAATCTCTTATAGTGGTTTACGCCAGGGACAGATGATACAGCTTCCAGGCGATCAAATCAGTAGTGTGATCAATAAATTATGGAACTTGGATTTATTCAGTGACATCAATTTCTATGCGACTCACGTAAAAGAGAATAGTCTTACGCTAGAAATCGAAATTGAAGAACTCCCAACGCTTTCGGATGTCAAAGTTTATGGCCTTAAGAAAGGAAAGATGGAGACCCTCATCAAAGAAACAGAATTGACGCCTGGTAAAAAGCTCTCTGAAAGTTTTTTAACCAATACCAAGAATTATATTGTAAACAAATACAAGAAAGAAGGTTTCTTGAACACCAAAGTAAACCTAAACACCCTTCCTGACAGTACAGCAAGCAATCAACTGAAGATGGTGATCAATGTTGACCGGGGAGAGCGGGTAAAAATAAAGGCCATTGAATTTGAAGGAAACGAAGTTTTTACAAATAAACGTTTGGCCAAGCAATTAAAGAATACCAAAAAGAAAGCGTTTTATCGTTTTTGGAAAAAATCCAAATACATTCCAAAAGACTTCCTAGAAGACAAAGAAGCCCTACTGGATTTTTTTAAAGAAAAAGGGTACCGCGATGCGCGTATCGTAAAGGATACTATCATTGTCAACAACAAAAGGGCTTTGACCTTAAAATTCAATGTCGAAGAAGGAAACCGCTACTATTTTGGTGCGATTGACTTTCTCGGTAATGCTGCATACAATGACCGTCAATTGGCTACTCTTTTAGGCATAAAAAAAGGAGAACCCTACAACGGAGTGCTGTTAAAAAAACGCATTCAAGACGACACCAAGCCCGACGGTGAAAACATCTCTAACCTCTACCAAAACAACGGATATTTATTTTCCAACATCAATGCGGTCGAAGTAAGTGCTGAAAACGATACCATCAATTTTGAAATACGGATCACCGAAGGAAAATTGGCTTCCTTCAATAAAATTTCTGTCGTCGGAAACGACAAAACCAACGATCATGTCATTTACCGGGAAATGCGAACCAAACCGGGAGAACTTTACAGTAAGGACAAGGTTGTCCGAACGGTACGTGAATTGGGTCAATTGGGCTTTTTTGATGCGGAACAGATAAATCCAGAATTCAAAAATGTAGATCCCAATGCAGGAACAGTAGACATTGAATTTGGATTGCAGGAATCTGGTGCCAGCCAAATAGAACTTCAAGGAGGTTATGGTGGGGGTGGTTTTATTGGGACCCTAGGTTTGGCGTTCAACAACTTTTCTATGCGTAATATTTTTAACAAAGAATCGTATAAACCCGTTCCTTCAGGAGATGGACAAACCCTACGATTACGCTTACAATCCAGTCAATTTTACAACACCTATAGCTTTTCCTTTGCCGAACCTTGGTTGGGAGGAAAACAGCCTGTTCAATTTTCAACTTCTTTGTCGCGAACCAATCAATTTCGATACGACTTTTTTACCGGAAGAGCAGACAAATCGCAGTCGTTTGAGATCAGTAGCATTACAATGGGATTAGCCAAACGCCTTCGTGTACCCGATGATTATTTTACCCTTTCCCAATCCATTAGCTTCCAATACTACAATCTGAAAAATTACTTTACAGGATTATTCACCTTTGGAAATGGGGTGTCAAACAATATCGCTTACACCATTGCACTTTCCCGAAACAACACCTATACCAACCCAATCTTCCCGTTAGGAGGATCTAGTTTTGCAATCAGTGCAAAGTTAACGCCACCTTTCTCGCTAATCTCGGGTAAAGATTATTCTAATCTTGGCGACTTGCCGGAATACCAATCGATCAATGACCTTGGAGAATCTGTACCCGATCAAGCAAAAATAGATCAAGAAAAATTCCGTTGGTTGGAATATTATAAATTTAAATTCAACGGAACATGGTATACACGTATCGTGGATAAACTTGTCCTAAAAACGCAAACTGATTTTGGTTTCTTAGGCGCCTATAACAACAAACGCGGTGAAATTCCTTTTGAACGTTTCTTTTTAGGTGGAGACGGAATGGCAAATTTTGCGATGGACGGGAGAGAGACGATTGCTTTGCGTGGATATCCAAATCAGTCCTTGTCGGGCAATGATGGTTCTGTGATCTACAATAAATTTTCATTAGAATTACGTTATCCCATCACCTTAAAACCAAGTGCCTCTATTTTTGCACTAAGCTTTTTAGAATCTGGGAATGGCTACAACAGTTTTAAAGAATTCAATCCTTTTAATGCAAAGCGTTCAGCAGGTGCAGGGATCCGTATTTTCATGCCTGCTTTTGGATTGTTGGGGATCGACTTTGGTTACGGATTTGATAATCCTGACCCTGCATTGCGTACACCAAACGGTTGGGAAACACATTTCATCATCGGTCAACAATTTTAAATTTTGTAACTTCATATCCATGAGACACTTACACGCATTCCTCTTTATCATTGCTTTTTCTTTTTTGCAAGGAAGCCATGCTCAGCGAGGGGTACGATTGGGGTATATCGACATGGATTATATTTTAGAAAATGTCACAGAATATCAAAAGGCCAGCACCCTTTTGGACAAAAGTGTAGAGGAGTGGAAAAAAGACATCGAGCTTAAAAAAATTGGCTTACAGCAGCAACAAGATCAATTTTTAGCAGAGAAAATTCTATTGACAGCAGAGCTGATTAAAGACCGTGAGGCAGCGTTAAAATTAATGGCAGAAGACATTGTCAGCTTACAAAATAGTTATTTTGGTCCTCAAGGAAGGTACATCGTTCAGAAAACAAAACTATTACAACCCGTACAGGATCAGGTGCTCTCAATTGTACGCGAAATTGCACAGCAACGTAAATACGACTTCATTTTTGATAGATCTTCAGATTTGGTTATGCTGTATTCCGCAAAAAATTACGATATTAGCGACCTAGTTTTGAAAAAAATAAACGCTTTGCAACGCGCAGAGGAGCGCAAAAAGCAAATCGAAGAACGAAAAACTAAATTAGAAAAGATCACTAAAAATTAATCCACTCAAAACTTAAATTAGAATGAAAAATCTAAAACACTTAATCATTGCTGCTTTGTTCATGGTAGCCCCTAGCCTAACATTTGCGCAATCTAAAGTAGCGCATATAGACACCCAAAAGCTAATCAGCGAGATGCCAGAGGTAATTGCAGCGCAAAAGCAGTTGGAGCAATTGGAAAAAACGTATACCAGTGAAATTGAAAATACGTACAAAGAATTTCAAACCAAAGCTCAATCGTATTCTGCTGATGCAGCCAACCAAACCGATGTAACCAACCAGGCACGTCAAAAAGAGTTGGAAACAATGCAACAAAATATAAACCAATACAGAGAAACAGCAGCCCAAGACTTGCAGAAAAAGCAAGTAGAAATGATGCGTCCTCTTTACGATAAAGCCCGTGCAGCTATCGAAAAAGTAGCTTCAGCTCAAGGGTATGATTACGTACTGGATGCAAGCGCTGGTGGAAGTGTTATCATGGCTAAAGGAAAAGACCTAATGGCTGACGTAAAAGCTGATTTGGGCTTCTAAACCGCTACATCCGCTTTAAAACATTAAAACCGTCTATATTTGTAGACGGTTTTTTTTTGGCATGAAACAACAACCCATAGGTATTTTTGATTCAGGTGTAGGGGGATTGAATCTCTGGAAACCCATCCAAGCGCTTCTCCCTCAAGAAAACACGATCTATATTGCAGACAATGCTTTTTCCCCTTACGGACATAAAAGCAAGCAAGAAATAGTAGCACGTACCTTTCAGCTTACTGAAAAGTTGGTGGAGATGGAGTGCAAGCTTATTGTGGTAGCGTGTAATACGGCTACAACAAATGCTATAGATCAACTTAGAAAAGCCTATGATTTACCTTTTGTAGGGATCGAACCCGCATTGAAACCCGCTGCCTTACAAAGTCAAACAAAAACCATTGGGGTTTTGGCCACACAAGGAACGCTTTTCAGTGAACTCTTTGAAAAAACCAGTCTCGTCCATGCCAAAGGCATCCGAGTTGTAGAACAGATTGGAACAGGTTTGGTTTCTGCCCTAGAAAGGGATGGTCTAGAAAGTAAGGAGCTTAAAAAACTCCTGCAGCGTCACCTAAACCCCATGTTGGAACAAAATATTGACCGTCTCGTATTGGGTTGTACACACTACCCTTACTTAATCCCCTTATTGAAAGATCTACTCCCCAGCCATGTAACCATAGTAGACAATAGTATGGCTATAGCCAAACAAACAAAATACTTGCTGGAAACGAACCAATTACTAAACCCGCTAGAACAAACAGCTAAACACCGTTTTTATTGTACAGGAAGTAAAACACAGCTGGAAGCCTTTTTGCCTATAAACGCGCCTGTTTCACAAATCAAGATTCATCCGTAGAAAACCAAGACGCATACATCAAGTAGTTTTTGGCGATACGCTCGATTTCTCCCTCCCTTAATGAGGGTCCAATTTCTTTAATTTTCTTTGCAGGCACCCCCGCATAAACACTGCCCGATTTAACATGGGTGTGCTGCGTAAGAACACTCCCCGCTGCGATGATGCTATACGGCTCTACAATACAGTGATCCATAATTATGCTTCCCATGCCCACCAATACTTTTTCTTGAAGCGTACAACCATGAACAATCGCATTATGACCAATAGATACATCATCCCCAATGTGGGTAGCCGCTTTTTTATAGGTTGCATGAATTACAGCCCCGTCTTGGATATTGGTACGGTTACCAATACGGATGGCATTTACATCTCCGCGAACAACTGCTTGATACCATACAGAACAATCGTCCCCAAATTCTACATCACCAATTAATGTGGCATTTTCAGCAAAAAAACAATTATCGCCCCATTTTGGTGTAAAATCGCGTACGGTTTTGATTAGCATATCCTTCCTTTTTTACGAAGCTATAAAATTTGTTTTACAAGCGCCTAAAAGTAGCCAAGGCTTTGTGTATTTTTGTAAAAAAAGAAGATGAGTCAGGTACGCGGAACAATAACAGAAAATAAATCGATTGCACGGTTTGAATTTGAAAAGTCAACAGGAGTAAATCAACCCTTACGATTCAATAACATTGAAGAGGCCAAGCCTTCTGCTTTGGCACAAAAAATGTTCTACCTGCCCTTTGTAAAAAGTGTGGTAGTCTTTGATAAAGCCATTGAAATTTTAAAATTTGATATTTTAGAATGGGAAGATGTATTGTCTGATGTTGCCCAAGAAATTGAAACGTTTTTGGCTTCAGACCAAATTGCATATGTCGCCCCTGAAGCAACACAAAAAGTACCGGTTACCGTCTATGCCGAAAGTACACCCAACCCTGCGGTAATGAAATTTGTAGCGAATAAACCCTTGGTAGATAAAATTCAAGAATTTAAAACAATAGACGATACAGCTCAAGCGCCCTTGGCACAAGCACTTTTCCACTTTCCATTTGTTAAAGAAGTGTTTATGGATAAAAACTACCTTTCCATCACTAAATTTGACATTACCAACTGGGAAGAAGTGGTCATGGAAATTCGTGAATTCCTTCGATCGTATTTAGAAGAAGGAAAGGCCATTGTCAACATAATACAAGAAACGAAAGCAGAGGAATCTCAAAAGCAACAAGAAGCATTAGAAGGAACGGCAAAAGACATTGTAGGAATTATTGAAGAATACATTCAACCTGCTGTAGCTTCTGATGGCGGTAATATCTTGTTTGACTCTTATGACGAAAAGGATAAAAGCGTTAAAGTCATCCTACAAGGCGCCTGCAGTGGGTGTCCATCTTCTACCCTAACCCTGAAAAATGGGATCGAAAATATGCTTAAAGAAATGCTTCCCGGAAAAGTAGCCACTGTAAGTGCTATCAATGGCTAATCCTAGCCCCTATACTAATGCACTAATTCATGAGCAAAGTCCTTATCTGCTTCAACATGCACACAATCCTGTAGATTGGGTTCCTTGGAGTACAGTAGCCCTTGAAAGAGCTGAAAAAGAAAATAAGCTCTTATTGATCAGTATCGGTTATGCCTCTTGCCATTGGTGTCATGTAATGGAGGAAGAATGCTTTGAAGATTTAGGGGTAGCCCAAACAATGAATGAGGGCTTTATAAACATCAAAATTGACAGAGAAGAACGTCCCGATCTAGATCAAATATACATGAATGCTCTGCAGCTGCTAACCGGTCAAGGCGGATGGCCACTAAACATCGTTGCCCTACCCGATGGAAGACCCATTTGGGGAGCCACCTACTTGCCTAAGAAGCGATGGGTAGAAGTATTAAACCAACTGCTGACCCTACAAAAGAATGAAAAAAACAAACTAGAAACCTATGCAAACCAGCTGCATGAAGGCCTGCAGAACGATGGTTTGACCCCTCACCCAAAGAATAGCGGTTCTTTTTTTGAGGCTTTAGAAGAAAGCATTGTTTTTCTGACACAAAAATTAGATCAAAAATGGGGAGGCTTGAATGGAGCACCTAAATTTATGATGCCTTGTTTTTTACAATGGCAGTTAGATCTGGGCATAAAACATAGACGTTCATTGTTTCTGAAACACGCGCATCTAAGCCTTGAAAAAATGGCCTTGGGCGGCCTTTTTGATGTTTTAGGCGGTGGGTTTTCAAGGTATTCTGTTGATGAACGGTGGCATGTTCCCCATTTTGAAAAAATGGGATACGACAACGGACAATTGTTAGAGGTGTATAGCAAAGCTTATTTGGATGAAAAAAATCCCCTATACAAAGAAGTTGTTCATGCTACTTTTCGCTTTTTGAAAGAAGAATTATCAAATGAAGCGGGAGGGTTTTATTCTTCCTTAGACGCAGATAGTTTATCCCCAGAAAACAAACGAGAAGAAGGAGCCTATTACCGTTGGACTGAAAAAGAATTAGATCAACTGATTCTTGATGAGAAAGATCACTTTAAGTGCTTTTTTAATGTAAACGCTTTGGGTAAATGGGAAGAGGAGCATTACGTTCTTTTTCGAACACAAACCGAGGAAAACTATGCAAAAGAGAACGCACTTGAACTTGAAAAATTCAAAGGTCAAGTTCGGGCTTGGGAAAATAGTCTACGGGAAGCAAGAAAAAGTCGCCCCCGCCCAAGGTTAGACGATAAAATCATCTGTGCATGGAATGCCTTGATCGGTTCAGGCTTATTGCACGCTTATCGAAGTTTTGACGTTGACGCTTATTTGGATCAAGCTGAAAAAAATTGGAGCTTTTTTGAGCAGCACCTCTTAAAGAAAGAGGGAGGGCTGTGGCGAATACATAAAGATGGACGCTCTTCGGTTTCGGGATTTTTAGAAGACTATGCCTGCACCATTAAATTTCTACTTGACTTTTATGAAACCACTTTTGATGAGCGATTACTGAATCAGGCAGGTCGTCTAACCAACTACTGCCTGCAGCACTTTTCAGTGCAAGAGGAGCCTTTGTTTTTCTTTACCGCAGCTACAGATTTAATTGTACGAACAAAAGAGATACAAGACAATGTCATTCCTTCTTCCAATGCAATTATGGCAGAAAATTTAATGCGTCTGGGACAACATTTACAACAAAAAGAGTACGAAGAAAGAAGCCTAAGCATGTTGGATGCTATAAAAGACCAGGTACTCGACTTTCCCAGATCGTACAGCTATTGGAGCCGCTTATGGCTTTTGAGTGAACGCCCAAAAATAGAAGTTGTTGTTACGGGTCCCCATGCTTTTAAAATTATAAGAAAACTTCAGCAAAAAACCCATGCACCTACCCTATGGGCCGCTTGTGAACACCCTTCCGATTTACCTTTATTTTACCAGCGCTATAATGCAGATAAAACCCAGATTTTTGTTTGTGTAGATAGCAGCTGTCAACTCCCTACAACCCAAGTCGATGAAGCCTTAAAACAGTTGGATTCACTTCTTTAGTTTGGCCGTTGTAAAAAAGTCTTTAAGATAGAAAGGCTCAAAATAAGCCACGTCTTCCACTTCATTCGTTTTGAACTTTTCGTAGACAAGGGGAACCATGTCTTTGGCTGAAGGAGTTTGAATTTCATCACAAAAAAGTGCAGCTTTTGGAAAAAGGGCTTTGCACTTTTCAGCGCCTGATCCCATAAAAACTTTACGCTGGTTGCGCTGCAATGCCTCGGGCAATGAATCCTCCAAGATTAACGCTTGGGTAGGCAGTATCGTTTTGTATTGATCGTTTAAACCCAACACAAAAACTTCCATACGGCGGGCATCAACTACTGGAAAAAGGAGATCGTTTTTTTCTGCTTTGTACTGCTGTGCTAAAACGCGAAGGCTGTTTACAGAAAACAAAGGGAGATCATTTGCATAACACAATCCCTTTGCTGTAGATGTCCCAATTCGCAAGCCTGTATAGGATCCTGGACCCTTACTTACAGCTACTCCAGACAATGCCGTATAGGACAATTGGGCCTCTGCCATCAACTGTTCAATAAAGCGATGCAAATGATCGCTGTGACGAAAATCTTTTGCTTGGTTTTCAATACAGTGTTCTAGTGCATTTCCAGACGATAACGCTACCGAGCAATTTGTACTGGAGGTTTCTATATGAAGAATGTATTCACGCATGCATTTCCCTTAAAACACAACAAAGATACACGCTATGAAAACAATCTAAGAGGGAATGCCTTACTTTTTAAAAACCAAGAATCTTCACCCAATAAAACGCATAAAAAAAACGCGTTTATAACGAATACAAACGCGTTTGAAATTTTAATGAATACGAAATCAAATTTCAAGCTTTACCCCAAAATAAAACTCCAATACCTTTAGTTTAAAAATATAATCAAATTTAGCTCTAACTTCATCAGATACTGAGGACTCATAGCGTTGTTTAATTTGAGAATATTCAAAAGCGTTTGTTATCCCAGCAGCATAACTGTCTTGGGCATTGTCGAATGCGTCTTTTCTGGCACGTACCGTTTTTTGTGCAGCTTCGTAAAAAGTGAATGCACCCAATGCATCATTGTAAGCCTGATTGATGGTAGATTCCAAATCCAGCTTTTGTTGTTCCAATTGATTTTTAGCACGTTCAACATTTATTTTATTCCGCTTTACATTGTTTTTTAAAGCAAAACCATTGAAGATGGGAATGCTCAATTGAATGCCAAAATTGTGACCATCATTAAGGCCCAATTGGTCGGCTATGGGCATCGGACCAATGACTTCTCTCCCTTCTACTTGCGTATTGACAATTTGGCCTGATCCCGCAACATAACCGATGGGAATTTCTGAAAACTCTCCAGTGCCGCGCAAACGATCACTGTAAGAAATTCGTGTGCTGTAACTATAAAAAGCACCCAGTGAAGGCTGCAATGCTCCTTTTGAAATGTCTACATCTTTTTCAGCAATTTCTAAATTGGTTACAGATAATTTAATGTCGTTTCTAAGCGTAAGTGATTTTTCGAAAATGTCCTTAGGGGTTTCATTTAAAATCTGAGACAAAGGCACTTCAAGATCCTCATTGGAAATGTCAAAGTTTTCGTAATCGGTTATTAAAAGCAATTGGGCGAGATTGATTTTTGTCAACCGTAGTGCATTTTCAGCTTGCACCAAGGCTTGCTCCTGTGTCGCTATATTTGCTTCGATTTCATAAACATCTCTTCGAGTCAATGCTCCGGCTTGAATCAATTCTTTGGTGCGTTCCAGCTCTTCATTAGAGACCTTTATTTGTGCTTGTTGCACCCCTAAAATTTCACGGTTAAACATTACCTGCAAATAGGCATTGGCGACTAAAAGTGAGACGTTGTCAGCAATGTCAGCCAACTGATACTGACGCGCTAAAAGAGATAAATTGGCTCTGTGTAAACGGTTTATGTTTTGCAGTCCATTGTAAATGTCTACCCCCATCCCCACACTCATAGAGCTAAATTGGGTCGTGACATTTTCCAAAAGTCCTGTCGTAATGTTTTGGTTTAGACCTATGTTCCACGAGTGGTTTGCATTGGCACTGAGGGTCGGGAAAAAACTAGCAAATGCGCCTAACTTATCCAATTCCGCATTGGCAAAATCCAACTCTGACTGTTTAATGCTAATGTTTTTTTCTATGGCACGGTTGACACATTCTTCAAGCGTCCAGGCTTTGTTTTGAGCAAAAACCAGGCTGCTAAAAAGGAGAATTGTGCCAAAAAATATATGTGATTTATTCATTGTGATGTGACTATGGGTTCCTCAATTATTCCTCTTCAGCAATTTTTTTCGCTTCCGTTTTGTTCCAGACTTTTATTTTGTCTTCTAAGGTTAGACCCGACTCAATTTCTACATTAATCCCATCAGAAATTCCAATTTCAATGTCTTTACGTTCAAATTTCTGATCGCCTATTTGCAATTCTACATAGGGTTGTTCTGTTTCTTTGTCGTATTGAAGTAAGGCTTCAGAAATGGCTAATATGCTATCTTTTCGTTCTAAAACCAAAGAAGCGTTGGCACTGTAACCCGCACGAACAACAAAATCATCATCAAGGACTACATCGCCTTCGATCTTAAACTGAACCGCACCTTGTTCTTCGTTCCCCTTTGGGGCGATGAACTTGAGTGTCGCATCAAAATCTTTGTCTTGAATAGCTCCTAGATTTACGGTAAGCGGCATTCCAATTATTAATTTACCGACTTCAGCTTCGTCCACTTTTCCTTCAAAAATCATTTTTCCTAAGTCGGCTATAATCGCTATTGTTGTTCCTGCATTAAATGAATTACTTTCAATTACTTGATCTCCTTCTTTTACTGGAATTTCTAAAACTGTACCGGCTACTGTCGCTCGCACATTCGTGTTTGCGGATGCACCACCACCCGTAGAACCCAACTTGATGATTTCGTAATCGCTTTTTGCATTACTAACGTCTTGCTTTGAACGGTTATAATTCAACTCAGAGTTTTGGTATTCTCTAAGCGAGATGATGTCTTTTTCATACAACTCTTTATTTCTATCGTATTCGATTTTTGCATTTTGTAAGACAATTTTTGCATTGGCCAATCTCCCTTTTGCAGAATTTAGCTGACCTTCATCGGCTACTACTTTTATCTTAGCCAACAACTCCCCTTCTCTTACATAATCTCCTTCTTCGACCAAAATGGTTTCTAGAATTCCTTGTACTTGGGGTTTTACCTCAACTTCATCTTCTGGAATGACCTTGCCTGTCGCAACTGATTTCTTCTCGATAGAAGTTATCAATGGCGTCTGGGTTTCGTATACAATAGAGGAAGTACTATTGGTTTTAATAAAATAAGCAGCGGCGAACAATATGCCGAAAACAATGGCAGCAATGATTAGATATCTTATTACTTTATTCATAATGGATGTATAAGTGGGTTTTAAATTATTCTTCTCTTAATGCGTCAATGGGCTTGATGCTCACCGCTCTTTGGGCCGGTATCAAACCGATCAGGGTTCCTAAGACCACCATAATCGCCAAAGCCCCTAGTACATAGGGAATGGGTACGGTGGGATTGGTATATGGAAAACTGTCTAAATCAGCAGTCGCTGCATTGATGCCCGACAACACTACAGCGCCTAGAATGATGCCAAACATTCCTGCAATGACGGTTAAAAATACAGACTCTAAAATGATTTGCATACGGACTTCTGTAGGGGTCGCGCCTATGGCTCTACGTACGCCTAATTCTTTGGTTCTTTCTTTTACAGAGATTAGGAGGATATTTCCAATTCCAATGACTCCGGCAACGATGGTTGCAATGCCTACAACCAATGACAAAAACGTCATTCCGTTGGCAAAGCCCATGATACGATTGAATATTTCTCCTAAATTAAAGGATCCAAAAGCACGTTCGTCTTGCGGATCAACTCGATGAACCCGTTTAAGGGTTTGCTTAACGTCTTTTTCTGCAGCTACAACATCAGCATCGTCATACGCAGCTAGAATAAACCAATCGACATTGTCGCCAGTATTGTATAACTTTTTGAAGGTTGCAAAAGGGATGAATATATCGCCATCACCCTCAAAACCACCACCTTCAACATATTTGTGCACGCCAATAACTTGAAAATAAATATTGTCAATACGGATGAATTGACCTATGGGATTTTCATCTTTTTCAAATAATTCTGTTTGGGTACGTTCTCCGATGACACATACTTTTCGGGCATAATCGATATCCGATTTGTTGATGAATCTCCCGCCGTCAAAGATCTTCTTTGTAGCAATTTTAGTGTATTCGGGAAAATCTCCATAAATGGTGTAGGTTCCAGATTTGGATCCTCTGACGACTTGGGAAGGAGGATTTCCGTCAAAAGAGCCTCTAGCGTTTCTAGGGGCTATAAATTGAATCTCGGGGACATTGTTCATGAGGGTTTTTGCATCCTGAATTTTTAACTGTGGAAAACGCCCCGTTTTAAATCCATCATAAGGCTTACTCGTACTTTGGGCCCATACAAACATGGAATTCATCGCAACGTTTTCAAACTCACGTTCAAAACCGTTATTCAGTCCTTGGGCAGAACCCGATAAAGCGATGTAAATAAAAATACCCCACAATACCCCAATAACGGTAATGATGGTTCGGGCTTTGTTTTTCTGGATGGAACCAAAAATTTCTTGCCAAGTATCTCGATCAAAAATGATTTTTAAACTATTCATCTCTTAAAGCAACTATGGGTTTTATGCTTGCCGCACGTTTGGCAGGGATATAGCCTGCAATGGCACCGAAAATAATCAACACCAATGTAGAACCGATGGCCGTGTAAATATCAATAAAGGGATTTTTAATGAAGAAATCCTCTAAGGTTTCCCCTAGGTTGTCCAGGATCAAAACTCCTATGAGCATCCCGATAAATCCGGATAGTGTTGTGATAAAAATCGATTCTTGCAAAATCATCTGAATGACTGAGCTTGGCGTAGCACCTAAAGCCTTGCGAATGCCTAACTCTTTGGTTCGTTCTTTCACTACAAAAACCATAATGTTTGAAATTCCAATAATCCCTGCAATCAAAGTTCCCAGCCCAACAAAGGTCACAATGATTTGCAATACATTGGCAAAACTTTGATTTCGTTCTAGATTGTCTGCAACATTACGAATGTATATTCCATTCCTATCTGAAGGGGCAATTGATTTTTTTTGCTTAAAAAAAGTACGCAACTTTTTTTCAAAGCCTAAAGATCCTGCATGACCTAATTGTGGTTTAAACGCTAAGATGATCTGATCGATTTTATCGTTGCTTTTTTCCATCAATTGACGTGTGGTGTATGGAATATAAATGAATCGCTCTTCATTGTCTCCACCATCGTCTTGAAAAACTCCTATAACTTTAAAAACACTGTCACCAACGTCAATGTATTTTCCAAGGGGCTCTTCTTGTTTAAATAAGTCTCTAGCGACCAAGCGACCAATCACAGCGTACTTGGTTTTATTTTGTATGTCCGAAGTATTGATGTAACGCCCTTTCATCATGATTGTTTTTTCGGCAAACTGATGCGCTGGTCCAACCCCTCTTGTAGAATAGTTGTCAAATTCGTTTTTATACTTAACAACCGCACTTCTGGATATACGTGGGGAAACATATTCTAAAAAGAAGGGGAAGTTTTCTTTAATGTCGGCGATGTCTGTGTTGTCAAATTCTATCCTTCTATCGGCCTTAAATCCTTTATAAGGTTCTGAGGTTTTGCCTGGAAAAAGATAAATCGTATTGGTTGCATCTTCAAGGAAGAATTCTTGAAAGGTATTCTTTAAGCCGTTTCCAAACCCAAAGAGAATGATGAAGATAAAAATCCCTAGGGCTACGGTAAAACCGGATAAGAACGTTCGCAATTTATTTTTACGAATGGTCTCAAATATTTCTTGCCAGCGGTCTCTATTGAACATATTGTGCAGCTAAAACTTGATCTACCTTGGTGTCTTCTACTATTACACCATCTTTTAAACGAATAATACGTTTACACATTTGAGCGATGTCCTCTTCGTGCGTAACAACCAAGATTGTTTTTCCTTCTTGGTTAATTTTCTGAATCAGATCCATTACTTCATAAGAAGTTTGGGTATCCAAAGCTCCGGTAGGCTCATCAGCTAATAGCAGTTTGGGCTCTGATGCCATAGCACGTGCAATGGCAACCCTTTGTTTTTGTCCCCCAGATAATTCACTTGGCAAGTGGGTGGCCCAGTCGGCTAGACCAACACTAGCAAGGTACTTTAATGCTTTTTCTTGGCGTTCTTTTCTCGCTTGCCCTTGGTAATACAAAGGAAGAGATACATTTTCTAAAGCGTTTTTATAATTGATAAGATTAAAGGATTGGAATATAAATCCAAGAAACTTATTGCGGTATTTTGCGGCTTTGGTTTCGTCTAAGTCCTTGATTAAAACCCCATCCAACTCATAACTACCTTCATCCAACAGATCCAACATGCCTATAATGTTTAACAAGGTTGATTTTCCTGAACCGGAGGATCCCATAATGGCAACCAACTCACCCTCTTCCACGTGAATATTAAGTCCCTTCAAAACATGAAGAGTCGAATTACCCATTTTATAGGATTTATGAAGTTCTTTAATGTCTATCATATATATTTTAACTTGAATAAAGAGATGTCTACTCTATGAGATAAGACGCTGGTTTTAAAAATTTGTTACAAAAAAATGTGCTAATTTTTCACCATACGGTATACGACAAACCCTACAATCCCTACCAAGAGGTAAGGAATGGCCATCAAATAAACAATTCCATCGTTTATTCCCTTTGCGGTGGCTTGTCCTTCTTCGCTCTCCAAGACCGCTCTACACATAGAACATTGAGCCTCCATAAGCTCTGAAGAAAACAAGCATAGCATGCACAAAAAGACAACTAAAAATCGTTTCATTTAGATGTAATAAGGAGAGATCATAAGATAAATGATTACACCTGTAAGTGTAATGTATAACCATATTGGAAAGGTTATACGTGCAATTTTTCGGTGATTTGAAAATTGTTTTGAAATCGCACGCACATAGGATATTAAGACCAAGGGAATAATTCCGATGGACAATAAAATGTGAGAAATTAAAATGAAATAGTAAATGTATTTAATCGTTCCTTCTCCTCCAAATGGGGTGGGATCAGAAGTAAGGTGGTACGCTACATACATTACCAAAAAGGCCAAAGAAAGTCCAATGGCTGTTTTCATCAATTGCTCGTGCAAATTGATTTTTCTTTTTTTAATGGCCCACAAAGCGATCAATAACACCAAAAAGGTGTATCCATTAATGGCTGCATATATTGGTGGTAAAAAAGATAAAGACTGGACGTTAGTCAAGCGAATTCTAAATAAAATGGCCACAACTACAGGAATCAAAACGGAAACTGCAATAATGAGGTTTTTGTATTTTAATGCTTTGGGATTTGTTGTGTTCTTTTCCATAATTATTCGTTTAGTAAACGTTCAATGTCTTCTATTAGTAAATCTACATCTTGCACTTCCACTTCTTCTTGATCCAAGCCTAAATAATAAACTTTTGGATTGCCGTAATCGTCTTTTCGAGAGCGAATAAAACCTTTTCTATCTACCAGAGCAAAATACCCTTGGTGCTCAAAACCACCCGCGACGGAAGGATTCACTTCTGCAAAAATATTAAAGCCCTTGTTGGCTAATTCATAAACCTCTTCTTTATGCGTAGTGGTTAAAAAATGCCATGAGGGATTCTTATCCACGAAGAGTTCTGCATAGCTTTTTAAAACCGTTGGGGTGTCGTGTTCTGGATCTATCGTGAAAGAAGCTATTCCAAAATCTTCTCTATTTCCGTAAACATCGTATATGCGTTTCATGTTTTTATTCATAATCGGACATATGGTGGGACAACTTGTAAAGAAAAACTCAACCAAATAAACTTTATTGGCGTAATCTTCATTGGAAATATAAAGGCTGTCTTGGTTCAAGTAGAGAAAATCGGGTACTTTTTTGGCTTCGCCTTGAATGCGAATAAAATCAAGATCTTGATGCCCAGGTTTTACCGATCTATTGCTTCCTATGGTTGCATCTTCTTGAATGCGTTGAATGATTTTAGGAATAAAAAGAATGCTAAATATCAACACAATAACCGCTAAGCCTATGTAGGAATTCTTTTTCATGCTCAAAGATAATTAAACGGTTTGAATAGAAGAAGTGCTACTTGCTTCGATTGCTGTTGTTTTTCTTAAGGGCAAGACGATATTCTGCTAAAATAACTTTTACGTCGTCTGTCATTTTACTGTTTAATTCAGCTACCGAAGTGGTGTTGTATCCGTAGAGTGTGCCCACGTCTTCATCGTCATCGCGCCCACGTAGTTTACGTTTTCGATCGATGATAAAGACCGTTGATGTGCTGTTTTTATCATTCAATTCAACGTCTGAATCAAGACTTGAAAACAAAGATTGAATCTCAGCTGGACTTCCCAAGATAAATTTCCATTTGACAAGATCTGTTCCTACCCCAGATTTTAAATCAGAAAGCAGTGCATTTATCTTTTCTTCTTGACCCTTTTCTACCGCCATGATAAATTGAAAGTCTTCAAACTGATAAAAACGCTTATAGATTTTTTGATTGAGGTTGAAGGCATCGCCTTTGCGTTGCTCTAAATCACTCCCCCAAAATCCAATAACGGTAATGTTTCCTTGAAGTTGATGCGGACTGCCGTCAAGAGTTTCCCATTGATTAATCTCATCTACCGCTTCTGTTAAAATGGGTAAACGCGCAAAATTATTAATGCCTGAGGACAAAAAAAGATAAATGACAATAGGGAATATGAATAAAATCCCTAGAACCGTAAACTTTTTAATCGCCTCATTTTTCATCAAGGCGTCTTAGAAGTTCCAGCTTACAAATCCAGCATTCATTACCTCGTAGATGTAATCTGCTTCTACAATAAGAATAAAGGCCAAATAAGGAATCAAAATCAACAAAGGCAATACAATAGAGCCTTTAAAAGATCCTTTTTCATCACGGATGTGCATAAAATCCCAAGCAATGTAATAGGCTTTTACGAGCGTTAGAATAATGAAAATCCAATTTAATATTTTCATCCCTAAAAAAGGTGACATCAAGCTTGCAGGCTTTATGATACCCAAGACCACCTCTATGGTGGTGACAATGGATAAGAAAATTAAAACACCCCAGATTTTCTGAACGTTCGATTTGAATTTTAATAATCCTCTAAAAATGGCTAAGTTTTGTGAATCGTGTGCCATGGTGTGTGTGTTTAAAGTTTATACCAGATAGAAAAAGGTGAATACAAATACCCAAACAAGATCGACAAAGTGCCAATACAACCCTACTTTTTCTACCATTTCATAGTGGCCGCGTTTTTCATACGTCCCTACGACTACATTAAAGAAAATAATAATGTTTATCACTACTCCAGAGAATACGTGAAAACCGTGAAAGCCGGTGATAAAGAAAAAGAAGTCTGCAAAGAGACGGTTTCCGTATTCGTTATGAATAAGATTGGCTCCTTCTACTACCGCAACGGCATTTTTTATTTTATCCAATGACGCTTCACGTGAAAGAATTATTTTCTTCCCTGCGGCGTCAATTTGTTCACTTTTTATGACCAAATTTTCGTTGGCTGCAAATCCAGATTGAATTTCTGCTACGGAATAGGTAGGTAAAGTAGATTCGCTTTTGAACCAAATTCCGTTACTGTTTTGGTGTGTGGTTCTTTCCGTTGTAATATCAGCAGCAAAGGCTTCTAGAGCTACCCTTTTCCCAGTATTTGAATCAACAAATTGTAGGATTTGGCCTCCACGTGTTTCCAATGCACCGTATTCTCCGCTGATGAAATTTTTCCATTCCCAGGCTTGTGAGCCTACGAAAATGGCTCCCCCAATAATGGTAAGCAACATGTAAAAAGTCACTTTGGCTTTGTTCATGTGGTGTCCTGCATCCACAGCCAATACCATGGTCACAGATGAGAAAATCAAAATAAAAGTCATCAAAGCCACATAGTACATCGGAGCATCTACCCCGTGTAAAAACGGAAAGTGCGTAAATACCTCATCCGCAATGGGCCAAGAATCAATATTTTTAAATCGAGAAAATCCATAGGCGACCAAAAAGCCTGTAAATGTCAGGGCATCTGATACGATAAAAAACCACATCATCATCTTGCCATAACTAGCATTCAAAGGTTTGTTTCCGCCTCCCCAAACGTTGGTTTCTTCCTTGGGATTGGTTGCTGTAACTTCCATAAATAAGTCAAATATTAATAACTACAAATTTAAATGTTTTTACTGATAAATACTGAGAAAGACAAATAAATATAACCACAAGAAATCTAGAAAATGCCAGAAGAGTTCTGCGAGTTCTATTCCCAGTAAATTTTCAGCTGAGTATTTCCCTAAGTAGGCTCTAGTGAGTACGACAAACAACACTACTATACCCCCTGCCAAATGGGCAATATGCAATAGAACCAAGACGTATAAAAACGAGGTGGTGATGGAACTTTGTGGTCCCGTAAAATAATAGCCTTGCCCAATGATTTCAGCGAAGCCTTGAAATTGAAAATAAACAAACAAAAGGGTTAAGGCCAGGGTGGTCCAAAGTAGAAGTTTAAACTGCCCCAATTGTTCTTTTTGCAAGCGTTTTTTAGCCAAGAAAAAACTCGCACTGCTTAAAACAATTAGCAATGTACTTATACTGAATGCTGTTGGCATTTGAAATCCCTCTAACCAATCTGCGCGTGAGCTACTCACAACATAAGCACTGGTCAAGCCAGCAAAGGTCATGGTCATGCTGATCATTGAAAACCACAGCATCATTTTTTTTGCACGTACGTTCTTTTCTGTCATAGACTTATCCATTCTCCAATCATTTTATCCATTACATAAACTATCTGAACCAAAGAGATGTATACAACACTGCTCAACATAAGCAATCTTGCCGATTCTTTTGATTTTTTTATCATTAATTGTATTCCAAAATACAACATTACAAGCCCTGCTAAAAAAACAAGTACAGCACCTTCTCCACTCAACTGAAGACTTCCAGTATAACTTGTGTAGGGCAGTACAGAAATAACGATCATCCATAAAGTATAAAATACAACCTGGAAAGCTGTAGCTTGATCGGGTTTCCCGGTGGGCAACATCTTAAAACCTGCTTTTTTATAGTCTTCGTCCAACATCCAGCCAATGGCCCAGAAATGTGGAAACTGCCAAAAAAACTGAAGCATAAAAAGGACTCCAGGTTCTATCCCAAATGAATTGGTGTGTGCTACCCAACCTAACATAAAAGGAATAGCACCAGGAAAGGCACCTACAAAAACGGCCAATGGGGTTTTGGTTTTTAATGGTGTATAAAGGGCTACGTAAAGTACGATGGACAATCCACCAAAAAAAGCTGTTCTATAATTGATGGTATACAACACCCACATCCCCAGTAAAGTCATCACTGTGGCAATGATCAATGCCGTTTGAGGTTGCATTCTACCCGATGGCAATGGTCTATTCTGCGTTCGACTCATCAAGGCATCCAAATCTTTTTCCATCACTTGGTTGAACGCATTGGATGCGCCCACCATGAGGTAACCGCCGAGGGCCAATAACACCATTTTTGAAACATCAATTTGATCGGCAGCCAATAAATAACCTGCTATAGAAGAAAAAACCACACTAAGTGCCAAGCGCATTTTGGTGATTTGCTTGAAATCTTCTAGCACCGTGGAACGGGTAGATTTTATGGTGGTCTCCAATGACATTAGCTTTCTTTCTTCCGGGGCAAAGATAGTATAGCCTAAAGGATTTACAATAAGCTACTGCACTTTATTAACTAAAAAACCCGAAGCATAGCTTCGGGTTTTAAAAGCGTTCAGAAAGAGACTACTGAAGGCGGAAAGTAATGGGAATACTAAACGGTACACGTACCGGACGTCCTCTTTGTTTTCCTGGAGTCATCTTAGGCAATCGCGAAATAATTCTAGCGGCCTCTTTTTCTAAATTCTTATCGGGTCCACGCATACGCACGTTGGTGATGGAACCATCTTTTCCAATGATAAAGTTCACATAAACACGACCTTGGATTCCCATTTCCTGTGCAATTTCAGGGTAACGGAAGTTCTTGCGGATGTGTTTGTTGATTTTATCTTGGAAGCAATTTCTTCTTTCAGATTTTGAAACGCGTTCACAACCTGGATATATTGGCACGTCTTCAATTACAGCAAAAGGAACGTCAACGTCTTCGAAATCATCTTCTACTTCGATGTCTTCGATTTCAACAATCTCTTCTTGATCTGTTTCAGTAGATTCGATTACCGTTTCCTCAACCTCTTCTTCATCTTCTACAATCTCAATTACCTCTGGTGCTGGTGGCGGTGGCGGCGGTGGCGGGGGTGGTGTTTTTAACTGTTCTGTAATTGGCACTTCTTCATCGTCGTCGTCTTCGACGTTTAATGCTTCGTAACCATATCCTGATTTATCGTAGGTTTTCCATTCAATGGCTTGCCATGAGATAAACAAAACCACGGCCAATCCAATAGCAAAATACAGGCTGCTATTCTTTGTTAAATCTGACTTTGGGTTTTTTTTGAGTTGCATAGAACTAAAATTTAGGTAGCTAATTTAAAAAAATACGGCTTTTGATTGCAATTTTTTTGATTGTTTTTCCCAAAAAAAGAGCAATAACTATACCAAGGGTATTGGCCATCAAATCATAAGGGTCTCCGCTGCGGTAATCTGTCAAAAATGCTTGTGCAAATTCTATAAGCATTCCATAGGTAAAACACAATATAAATACCGTAGCGTGAACGTGGGTTTTTTTCCAATCAAAAGTAAAGGCCAAATAGATCGAAACCGTAAGACAAAAATAGGCCCCAGTGTGAAGAAGTTTATCTTCTCCCAGCCAGTGCGATATTTCATTTATAGATCCAACATTTACAAGAGATCCGAATAGAATTGCGACCGCGGCTGATAGGCTTAAAAAAGTAAATGTCAGCCTAGGCACCAATCAAGGCTTTGTACGCTGCTGCGTCAAGCAATTCGTCTACTTGACTCAGGTCCTCTAAAGCAATCTTTATCATCCAACCCTCCCCATAAGGATCGTCATTGACCGCTTCTGGAGCATCTACTAGAGATTCATTGAATTCTGTGATGGTGCCGCTAATGGGCATAAATAAATCCGATACTGTTTTTACGGCTTCAACGGTGCCAAAAACCTCTTCTGCAGCAATGTCTTCGTCTAGGGTTTCAACCTCAACATAGACAATGTCACCGAGCTCTCCTTGAGCAAAATCCGTGATGCCTACAACAGCCTCATTCCCTGTAATTCTAACCCACTCGTGGTCTTTTGTATACTTTAAATCTTCGGGTATATTCATCTCTTTTTTTGACAAATATAATTTTTTTCAACTATTTGATTCTTTAATTTCCAAAATTATAACGGATGGTAATTCCAGAGCGAATACTGGTTTGTGGAAAGGCCGTTGAAATGGCAAATTTTGAGAAATTATGGTCGTAGAAAAACAAGGCTGTTAGGTTTCTAGACAAAGCATAATCTGCAGTCACTTTTATAGACCATAAAGTTTGTCCAGCTGTAACCTGATTGTTGTCGATTTCTAGATTGCGTAAGACGGTTATGTTGTTTCTATACGACAAATCTGCCTTGAGATTTAAATCCCCTTTAAGGGTACTTCTTCTTCCTCCTATATTTGTACGGAATTGCAAATCTTTAATTCGATATCCCATCCCCAGAATGTATTCTTCACCCGAAGATTCTGTAAGCAAGTTATTGTCTAAGCTCAGGGATAAAGCGCGATCGGTTTTTAACTCAGCCAAAAATTTAAACGAATTTTTGAATTCCATGTCGATACGCAATAGCGGGTTAAACTGTTCTACCAAGTTTAGATTTCCATAGAGTTTTTCTGTAACAAAATTTCCACCGTCGTCTCTTAGGTTAGGACTGCTTGCGTCATAATCCAAATTGGTTTGGAAATTGTTGATGGTATAACTGGAACGATAAGCGTGAGTCAATGAAAAACGATTGAATACTTTTTTCAATGACTTGAGATTCATCAACCCGGTATATTTAAGGTTCCAATTGGGCAGTGGGATTTTTTGTATTGGGTTCAAAGCAATCCTCGAGGGGTCTGTACCAGAATAAGCCGCTAAAAATGCAGGAATCACAACCTCTTGATGAGACTTTCCAAATCCGTTGGGAAAGCCATCTGTATCTGTATCTGTAAACGGTATTCCACGAGCTGAAGCTAAACGTTGTGCGATATCCATTCGATAACTCCTAAAGAGATCGAAATATTTATTCTCTTCACCTTTTGTGCGATCAAAGGCTGTTTTTATCAACAGGGTAGAGATCCCAAAATTCCCGAATACATTTTGATTTAAAGGTTGATATTCTCCATTTTCAACGGAAAAGTTTTCAGCGCTATTTTCTGAATAGTTTCGTTCTGCATTGATGTCAATGATCAGACCTTTTCCAAAGTCCAACTGCCCGCTTATGTTTAGTTTGTTGTTGTGCAGTTGTGTAAATGCTTGATTAAAATTGGGAAAGGTCGTTAGCCATCCTTGGCGCGCGGCTTCATAACGAACATCTGCCTGGGAGCCAAAGGTAAATCCTGCCGTTGGCTGAAGCGTTCCAGCAAAACCTACACTGGGTAAATAACCGGGTAAGACTTGCCCGTTATTTTCAGAATAAGTGAACTGCAAGCGCTTTAGTGTTGCCAATACATCTACTACACGCTTCAATATTTTTTTGTCCTTTTTCTTTTTCTCTTTTATCGTGTCCGCGACTTGTTGTGGAACCCTTCTTTGGGGCAAAATTTGTCGTAAACGATCTTGCTGCGTTTTTATTCCTAAGATCTGATATAATTTATTGAGCGATACAGAACCGTTTAAACTTTTGGTGTTTACATTTTGCACCGTATTGACTATGCCCAATGTATTGCCGTTGTCGTCGACAACATCAGATAAAACATCCGACCCACGTTGCCAATTGAAATCTCCAGTATAGTTGTAATTCGCATCGATAAAACTCAGAAAGGGAAGGTATTCAAAAGGAAGTTTATAGGTAAGGCTTAACGACTGGAAGTGGCGGTTAGGGTCTCCCATATCCCAAATACCGTCCCAAATGTCTTTTTCTTTGTCTACCCGCAATGCGCCTGTCCCGTCCTCTTGAAAATAGTTCTTGACACTCTTGTTGCTGGAAGCAGTAAAATTCATCCGCAAAGAACGGGTGATGTTGTGGTTGATGGCGTAAGTCCAATCGAATAAAAAGTTGCGTTGTTGGAGATCTGGAAGGCTCAATTGATCTGCAGCATTGACCCCCTCGAGATAGACCTCTCTAAATTGTTGATTATTAAACGCACGGTTTATGTTTGAGCTGATTGAAACACTTGCCGGTACTGGATTCAGATTAATTTCTTTTAACCAGCGTAAATAACTCTTGGTCGAAATAAATTTGATTTTCTTAAACGGATTCAACTCTATGGGCTGGAAAGAATGTCCATAATTTGCCCCTAAGGAAAGGGTTTTGTTGGACTGGGATTCAATTTCATAGTCGTAATGAGACAATTCATTGAAAGCATAGGAAAAATCAAAATTCTCTGGACTATAAAAACGCTTTTTCTCGCCATTTCCAATCTTTCGAACCCCGATAAGACTGATGGATTTTCGTTTTGTGTAATCCATCGCTTGTCGCTTTATCTGTTTGCGTTCGCTGTCGGATGCAGCTTGATTTAAGCGGTCTTTTAATCTTAAATCCTGATAAAACGGATCGTATTCAGGTGTAATTTGTGTTTCTCCAATGCTGTAGTTTAACGGCACTTGAATGCCCCACTTCTTTGGTAAGAGTTGACCCACATTTATATTGGACACAACATCGTATTGAACCATGTCCTCTCGACTTCTTTGGTTAGGAGACTGATCTAAACTCCCAAAACCAACGGTAGAAAATCTTCCGCTAGCACTAAAGTTAGCAAAGTCTGCAATGTTAGCGTCCAATGCACCTACAGCAGCCCATCCGCCTTTGTTATCAATACCGGCAATTCGAAGTTCATTGAACCATACTTCTCCGCACAGATCGTCACCCACATTTTGAGAAGGATTCTTTACCCCAATCATCATGGTTTTGATCGCCCCTAGAGAAGGATTTCCTTTTACAGAAAATTTATATTTTTTATTTCCCGGCAGCTCGCTAATGGCAGAAAATTCATTTATTCGATTCAGTTCTTCATCAAAATAAGCGGGTCGAATAAAGTTTCCTCCGCGAAGATAAGCGGCTTTTATTTGCGATAAAAAGTCAACAGATACATCTATGGAGTTCGCATCGGGTTGCCAGACTGCTTCTGCACTCAGTTGATTTCCTCCACCCGAGCTGTACGCTGTGGGTTTTAAAGGCACTTCTATCTGATAATAATTATCTTGATAATCTGTCCCCAAACGAATAAATGCCACCAATCGTTCATCGTATTGTTCTGCAGTACCCTCGCCAGGCAGAGGCGTTTGGCCAGGAATGGATTCTGCATGCAGATACATTTTTAGTTTTTTATACTGGCGCAAATCTATATCTACACTTTTGAAAATTCCTCTGGCGTCTGCCGGTTGTAAATCGCATACACGGAAAGCAAGCGATTGTTCGTTTTGACGAACAACGGTGTTGTTGTTATTTATTTGCTCGCGTTGAATGTCCGGTGGTAAAACGTAATTGACAGGGATTCGGTTTTCGTTTTCTAGTATATTAACCGTACTAATGTCTACCGTGGTATTGGGGTTGGGTAAAATGTCATCGTTTAAGCTTTTGTTGTAACGCCTCCAATCCCCACGCACCAAATCCAATGTCCCAAAACGCAAAACGACTGGAGCATCAAAGTCGGTCAAGAGCATTCGCATAAAACGAATGGACCGCAAGTCTTGAATTTCATTTATCCGATCGAAGTACGACTGAAAAGAGGTCCCCTCGTAGTACGACTTATCGATGGGTACTTTGAATTGAATCCAACGGGTCGTCAAACTTTGACCGTTGGGGAGCTCTACCTGTACATTTTCGCGAACATCTGTAACAAAGGGATGATTCCCAACGGTCATGTCGCGTTCTATTGGAATTTTGTATTCAAAATAACTGTCGATGGTGTTCATCGTTTGATCCCTATTAACATCTTCAGTATCCGGTTCGGCAGTACTTCCTCTATTGGTGTCTGAAAAAGCGATTGGGGAATTGCCGTCTGTCCCGTTGTAATTTTTGTAGCGGTTGATTAAACTACCCTCTTCTTGAAGAAAGAAAGAATAATTGTCTCCTGCGGGATCATTTGCGGGTCCATTGGGGTAAAACGCTCTCTCCTCGGCATCGCTCAGTCCATCCAAACCTACATCTTGAAGTAAACGATCTTCTTCTACGGTATTAAACGCATACAAAAGCGACTGTGCTGCGGGTGTTTTCCCCCAGGCTGTGTTGTTAACAGAAGTAGCTTCTGTTCCAGGTAAACCGTTTTCGTATTGTTTGCGACCGTCTTTTAGAATGTCTTCGGATATGTTCCCTAAATGAAAAACGAGAGTCCCCAATTCATCTTGGCTGGATGCTACCTCATTAAAGGTATCCAACAACCAAAATTCTATGAATTCAACATTGGCCTGCTCAAAGTTTGTAGCGCTTATACCACGCATAATCCCTCCCCAATTGTTTTGTGGTTCTGACCTAAATTGATTTGATGTTTGGTTATTATACGGTCCTTTTTCGTCTGGAAAATACGCTAAATCCAACGTAGGCTGAACTGTGGTTTGCCCTTGAATAAGATCTTGTTCTGGGAAGATTTCTTGAATGAAAATTCGGCGAGATACGTTCAAAGAAAGATCCGAATTTGACACACCATCAGGGCGTCTTTGCGCATTGTAAAATATAGGATCAATGGTATACCAAGCCAACTTAGCACGATTGTGCCCAGCACTCAAGTCGTTGGTTCCTATTCCAGAGCCACCATAACCTTCAAAAGGGACACTGGATAAATTCCAAGCCAAAGCACTCTTAACATCAATGTTTGTTTGTGCTCCTTCAAAATCATCGATATAAACGGTTGCATCGCCTTGTAGCTGTGTCAATCGTGGGTCCCCAGCAATCAAGCTGGCAACTTCTCCACGGAAAGAGAGTTTTGAGGGTACTGCCGTTTCTATGGTTGGAATTTTATTGATTAAACGGGTTAAAAAAGGAAGCTCTGTAGAGAAATTGGTATTAAAGCCAACCATTGTATTGTTTACAGGACTACTGCCGTAATTCGCTTTTTGGGTCAATGGGTTCTCACTCAGATTGATTAGTGTTCCTCCGACTACAAATTTATCATTGAATTGATGGGAGACATCTACCCCAGAAAAGCGTTTATTTTGCTGTCCAAAAAAAGTGTTGTTTTCAACTGAAATTTTAATGGGAACATTGGAAGCTTGTAATGCTGGATCCAAGATTTTTACCCGTCCAACTTGGTAGTTAACGGTATAATCTACCCCTTCTCGGAGCACTCTACCGCCTGCGGTAACTTGTACCGAACCGCGGGGTACATTAAATGCGCCGATGGGAATACCGTCTCCACCAGCTGACTTATATCGACCTTTGAGTTCAAATTTATTTTTTTCTGAAGCATCTAAAGCCGCTGCTTGTGTCAATGCATACATTTCACGGAAAACATATTTCTCTTGATTGGCGTTGTATGTTTCAGGATTACGGTAATTTTCGGATGCAGAATCCGGATTGTCTAAGCGCTTAAATAAAGATTCCCCGAAGGGTTCAACCGTGGGAAAAATAATTCGTCCATATTGTGGATCTATGGTAATCCCAGGAACGTAATCAAAGAATCCATCTCCCTCAGGTTGTGGATCGTTGTAAACATTTAGTCGATCTAGATTTAGCGTCTTAAGGAGTACCTGATCCTGAATTTCTTCTGGCCAAATAGAGGCATCCACCGCTTGAATATAATTTATAGGAGAGGGGTCGGAATATAATATATTCAAACGAAAGTCTTCTTTCTCCAATTGAAAAGCTCCGGTGTTGTAAATGTTTTTCATCATCAAATCCCAAACGGGTTGACGCACATCGGTTAGACTACTTTTCAAAAGCTTTACGACCAAATTATTGGTTTCAACAACAGGAACCGTTGCGGTTTGTGAAGCTGTACTTAATGAAGTCCCAGCAATTCCACCATTGGCAAACTCTCCTACTTGAAAGACTTCTCCCAAATAGGTGAATTGAAAAGCAACCCCTAGAATTTCATCGTTGCTCAGCCGTTGGTTCAAGGAAATGTATCCCAATTGGGGTTGAAGTGTATACTCTGAGGGTTGCAGCTTACGGGCACTTTCCAAAACAGCATAATCAAATCCCTCTTTGGTTTGGGCACTCAGTGCTCCAAAAGCTTGAGGCACAGTGGCTACGTCCCGAATATTTTCCGTTAAAACCCCGCCTTGTCCTATCGCTTTTGGGTTTAGAATATTCGCCTCATTGTTGGGAACGCCACGGCCGGCCTCAGCCGTAAAAAAGTTAGATGCCCCTTGACCCATCCTTGTATTTTCTGCTTGGGTTTCTCCCAAATCCTGCAAGGCAACAATGTTCCGAATGTTTTGGGTTTGTGACTGGCGGTTTGTGATCCACACTTCTACCCGGGTGATCTGAATGGGGGAATTGATAAAAGGATAGGATTGAAGAAACTTATCGTAATTGTCTCGAAAGTAATGCGCTAAGAAAAAATGCCGATCAGCTTCATAATCCAGCGCAAAAATGGAAAACTCTTGAAGGGTACCTCCTCCTTGGGCAATAACGGATTGAGATTGCGAACGTTGTTCTGCAAAAACTCCAGTAATATTTGTGTTTCCAAATTTTAACTGGGCCTTTACTCCCATTAAACTTTGCGCCCCAGAAATGAGGGTGCTGTTTAAAGGCATATTGATGTTTCCAACATCGATGTTTTGAAGAATGGCATCCTCAGATGCATTTTTATTGAGAAAATTATTGATTTTGTTCTGATACTGCCCCGCCAAGTTTCCAACATCTTGTGCATTGTTTTTTAAATTTTGCAGCTGATTTTTAACTTTTCCTAGTTGATTTCGGGCATCTCCAATTTTATTTTGAAGGTTTCCCAATTTACTCCCAACCTTATCGATTTTCCCCTGTACATTTTGGGCTTTGTCCTTCAGGTCTTGGGGTAAATAATCGGTCAGTTCGTTTACTTTGGGCGGATTGAATTGAAGTTTTACTAAGTTCTGAAAATCAAAAGTCGATTCGGTATCGTAGTTGGCCGTTATCTGAAGGCGCTCACCAATATTTCCTAAAAGACTTAGACTAATGCGCTGATCAAAATCAAATCCAAAATTTCTTCTATTGCGTGGAGACAAACTGGGATTGTCTGTTTTTTGATAGCGCGCCCCTAAATCAATGCCGATAGAACCCTGCGGGGTTACGTCAATAGAATTACTTCCAAAAATAGAGGAGAAAAATTTTGAATTCACATAAAGCTCTGGCAAAAGGTTTTTCTGCAGTTCCTCAGCAGCGCCTTTATTTCTACTGATGGTAATGACCTTTTCCTGAAAATAGCCATTCATTTGCTGTTTTAAGCGGAGCTTTTCAAACTGTTTAGGAGTAAGCACAAGTGGAATCCCAAGCGGATACTGCCCCGCGGGCGCAACCAAAAGGTATAGATTTTGATCGGGGTCGTAAATGTATTGGCTTTGTAGGTTTTCAGATTGGGGTAAATCGATATTCCCCAAATCATAGGTGTCCGATGAGGGGGTTTGTCCATAACTGCTTTGTCCGATCAAAAGGAAAACAAAAACACAAAACAGCAAATGCTGGACCAAGTTGAGATGACCGCGATTTACTTCAATCAAAGGTATGTTTACAATTTATTCAAAGCCGCTTTTATGAGCTCTTCAACAGAGCTTTCAGGAGTGACTTGAATGATGTTATCAATAATTTTCTCGGCCTGCCTTCTGGGATAACCGAGAACCTCCAATGCTGATAACGTTTCTTCTTTGATTGTATTGCTTTTTGAGACTGGAATTTCATCAATTCCGTAGAGATTTTGAATTTTATCTTTTAATTCGATTAAAACACGCTGAGCAGTCTTTAAACCAATGCCTTTAACGGCTTTGATAGCGGCTAAATCTTCGTTTACAATGGCTTGTTGAACTTCCTGAGGGGTCATCGAGGAAAGCATCGTTCTTGCGATGCTAGCGCCAATCCCGGAAATGGAAATCAATAACCGAAATATACCTCGTTCCAAGGGTTGGTAAAAACCGAATAATGTATGGGCATCTTCTCGAATTTGAAGATGTGTAAACAAACGAATGTTTTCATCTGATCCCAATTGTCCGTAGGTATGCAATGAAATATTTATTTCGTAGCCGACCCCATTACAATCAATAACGACATGTGTGGGGTGTTTTTCAACGAGTTTTCCTTGTATTTGCGTAATCATTTTTTGTCTTTTTGTTGGGCATCTACGACTGCTACAGCAGCCATATTAACAATTTCATCGACACTTGCTCCCAATTGAAGAATGTGTACCGCTTTTTCTAAGCCTAATAAAATTGGTCCTACAGATTGCGCACCATTCAATTCTTTTAGCAATTTGTACGTAATGTTTGCTGATTCCAAATTAGGGAAAATCAATGTATTTACCTTCTTTTTCACCAAGACAGAAAACGGAAACTTCTCTTCCAACATTTCTTTGTTTAGGGCAAAATCGGATTGCAATGGGCCATCAACTTCCAAATCAGGATAATAGCGATGGAGGTAATCAACAGCATCGCTTACTTTTTTTGCATTTGGATGAACAGAGGCACCAAAATTGGTGTAAGACAAAAGCGCTGTAACGGGCTTAAATCCAAACATTTCTACCACTTTAGAATTCATGAATGCAATCTTGGCCAATTCTTTTGCAGTAGGGTCAATATTGATAGAAGTATCGGATAAAAATAGAGGACCTTTGTCTGTCAACATCATATTGGTTGCAGCAATTCGTGATACCCCTTTGGCTTTATTGATGATTTTCATGATGGGTTTTACCACAGAAGCATAATTCCTAGAATAACCTGAAAGCATTGCGTCTGCGTGCCCCATCTCTACCATCATAGCTCCAAAATAATTGCGCTCGCGCATGATGGATTTGGCTTCGTATTCGGTTATCCCTTTACGCTTATGTACTGCCCAATACTGTTCTGCGTATTGATTTTTGACTTCTCGGGCTTCTATACTTTTGGGATCAACAATTTTTACCGACTCATTAAAATCAATGGAAGTCATCAGATCACAGATCACTTCTTTTCGCCCCAAGAGAATGGGTTCGCCTATCCCCTCTTCTTTCACGATTTGTGCAGCTTTTAGCACGTCCAATTGATCTGCTTCTGCAAAAACAATGCGTTTTGGCGCTTGCTTTGCGCGGTGGTGCAGTACGCGTAGGGTTTTTTGTTCAGCACCTGTCCATTCCGCTAAAGTTTCTCTGTAGCGCTCCCAATCTTCAATGGGCTCTTGGGCTACCCCAGAATCCATGGCTGCTTTAGCAACTGCGGCAGGAACCTCTACAATCAACCGCGGATCAAAAGGTTTGGGAATGATATAGTCACGCCCAAAAGTCAAACGCGTTTCATTGTAAGCCAAATTTACTTGCTCCGGTACAGGTTTTTTGGTTAAATCAGCAAGGGCTTTTACCGCTGCCTTCTTCATTTCTTCGTTTATTGCTGTAGCCCGCACGTCCAAGGCGCCTCTAAAAATAAAGGGAAACCCCAGCACATTGTTTACCTGATTGGGATGGTCAGAACGACCTGTTGCCATTAAGATATCATCCCGGGTACTGCAGGCCAAATCATAGGCGATTTCTGGATCTGGATTTGCCATCGCAAAAACGATGGGATTAGCGTTCATGCTTTTAAGCATTTCTGGGGTGACAATGTTGGCCAATGAAAGACCAATAAAAACATCGGCACTTGCCATAGCATCCTCTAGGGTATGCAAATCTAAATGGGTTGCAAATTCTGCTTTTTCGGGGGTCAGTACTTCTCGATCTTTGCGAATGACCCCTTTACTATCGGTCATGACAATGTTTTCTGGTTTAGCACCAAAAGATTTATAAAGGCGTGTGCACGATATCGCTGCGGCTCCAGCACCCGAAATTACAATACGAACCTCTTCTATTTTTTTGTCTGAAAGCTCTAAGGCGTTCAGTAGTGCTGCACAAGAAATTATGGCTGTTCCGTGTTGGTCGTCGTGCATTACAGGGATGTCCAACTCTTCTTTCAAGCGCTTTTCGATTTCAAAAGCTTCTGGCGCTTTAATGTCCTCTAGATTTATGCCGCCGAACGTAGGGGCAATCGCTTTCACCGCTTGGATAAACGCTTCGGTATCGTTGGCGTCTACTTCGATGTCAAAAACATCTATTCCTGCAAAGATTTTAAAAAGCAGTCCTTTCCCTTCCATCACAGGCTTAGACGCTTCTGGCCCAATGTTCCCTAAGCCCAAAACAGCGGTTCCGTTGGAAATAACGGCCACTAAGTTTCCTTTATTGGTGTATTTGTATACGTTCGCTACTTCTTTCTCGATTTCCAAACAAGGCAGGGCTACCCCTGGAGAATAGGCCAAAGCAAGGTCGCGCTGGGTTTCATATTTTTTGGTGGGTACCACTTCTATTTTCCCTGGGCGCGGTTTGGCATGATATACCAAAGCGGCTCTTCTTTTTTGTTCTTGACTCATAAAAATCTGTTTCGGTCTCTAACAAATGTAGCGAGTCTTAGGAAATATAAACGTTACAAATGCCACAAAAATATTGGACAAATTGTACTCGAATACATTTTAGCCTTTGAGTCGAGTTGATGCAAGAACAAATTCCCTTAAACAGTAATAGCTCTTTTTAAAAAATAATATTCCTTAAAAACCATCAATACTATCTGACGGAAAAATTAATCAAATGATTAAAAAATATTTTGCATTTCTTAAAAAAAAAAATTATTAGCTTAAAATATGTTTTTTTTAAAACTATACGCGAAATTAAAAGGCAAGGAAGCTAAAAAATTTAAGAGAAGTCAAACGAAAACTTTTTCGTAAACGATTCAAGAACTACAATTTATAGTTAAAATTATTAACTATATCATTGTTTTTCAATAATTTAAAACAAAAAAAGGAAGAGTGAATCCCTCCTTTGCATGGGTGTAAAAGAATCGCTTAGTCTGTAGTTTTGGGTTGCGTAACAAAAAGCGAAAAAATGCCTCCTATAATCAAAAAGCTCCCTGCCAATCGGATAACATTGACTGGATTTTGGTCCAAAAGATCATAGACAAAATACTGCATACTAAAAATTTGAATGATCATAGGGATTACAATAAACATATTGAAAATGCCCATGTATACCCCCGTTTTATCGCTAGGGATTGCCGCTGCCAACATCTGGTAAGGCATGGCCATCATGGAGGCCCAAGTAATCCCAAGCCCAAAAGAGAATAAATATATTTGAGTCACCGCAATGCCATTCCCAAAAGGAAGGGTAAAGAGAATGGAAGTATCGTTCAGAAGGGGCATGATTAAAAGCCCGATTCCCCCCAAAGCCAAGCTGACAAAATGGAGCTGCTTGGCACCCAATTTACGGGCAATCGGAATGAGTAAAAAAGCGATACTAAAACAGATGATATTGTAGGTACCGTTTAAGTTTCCGGTTAACAATTGAGCTTGCCCAAAAAATTCTGAATTCTGATCTAAGGTGTCGTAAAGCGACAAAGACAAAGCCGACGTCAGGTACTGCCAATAACAGAACATCGCGTACCATGGAAAAAACATTACAGGGATCAGTTGTTTCATGGTCTTGGGCATTTCTACAAATGCCTCTTTGATTTCTTTTAGTGTCCTGCTAAAGGTATTCCCCTTTGCTTTTTCAGCTTCTATTTTAGCCAATTCTTCTT
>CBFIJA010000008.1:0-48561 GCA_965662875.1 Candidatus Arcticimaribacter sp. | reverse complement strand
TTCATGTCGTTCTTTATTTTGGTTAAATGTACAAAATAGATGTTAGAATTTTTCCGCTTGTAACAATGGTCTTACTTTAGCAAAAAAAAATTGAAAGAAGACTTCACTTCCAAAATCAACGAACTCTCGATCGCTGGAAAACCTTTTTTCTTTTTGGTGGACTTTGAAAAAAAGAACCCCCGTATTTGGGAACCCAATCAATGGGGTACTTCCGAAGTGTTGTTTCAAGTAAACCACCACAGCAATGCTAACGAGAAAAAGCAGCAAGAAAAAGGCGTATGGACAACCAAACCCCTATCAAAAAAGATTTATAAGAATGGTTATCAAAAGGTGTTAACGCATCTCCAAAAAGGGGATTCCTATTTGGTCAATCTTACCTACCCTACACCTATTGCAGGCTTGCCACCCCTAGAGGATCTGTTTTATCAAGCGCAAGCCCCCTATAAATTATGGCTAAAAGACAAGCTCTTGAGTTACTCTCCAGAATGTTTTATTAAGATAAAGGGAGCTAAGATTTTCACCTACCCCATGAAAGGGACACTGCCTGCTGATTTACCTGGAGCAAAAGAGCAGATTTTGGGGAATAAAAAAGAGTTGTGGGAGCACAGCACCATCGTAGACTTGTTGCGGAATGATCTTTCACAGTACGCCAGGGGCGTGAAAGTCAATCGTTTTCGGTATGTGGATAAAATAGAAACCCAGGGAAAATCTTTACTGCAGGTGAGTTCTGAGATCGAGGGAACACTTTCTGCTCAATGGAAAAGTCAATTGGGTGAATTGCTTTGGGATTTGTTGCCTGCAGGATCCGTTTCTGGGGCTCCGAAACCCAAAACCCTTTCCATTATCAAAGAAGCAGAACTGCGCCCAAGAGGCTATTACACCGGTGTCTTTGGGTATTTTGATGGTGAAAATTTGGACAGTGCCGTAGCCATTCGGTACATTGAACAACAGAACAGTGATTTTTTCTATTGGAGTGGGGGAGGCATAACCGCCTACAGCACTATGGAGGAAGAGTATCAAGAATTGAACGATAAAATTTATGTACCCACTGGTCGAAAGCCTTAGAGCAGAAAACGGAAAACTTTTCCTGTTGGATTATCACCAAAGGCGTATGGAAAAAAGTTACCGCCATTGGTTCGGACAATCATGTCCCTTTGATTTGAGAAAGGCCATTGAGCTTCCAAAACAAGAGGGCGAACACAAGGTTCGTTTTCTCTACAATGCGGGTGAATATGTCACAGAAGTCCAAGCCTATAAAAAAAGAGAAATCAAGACCCTAAAGCTGGTGGAAATAGGAGACTATATTTACCGCTTTAAAAGCACCAATAGAACCGTTATAGATGCTGCTTTTGCGCAACGCGGTCAATGCGATGATGTGTTGCTGATAAAAGAAGGACAATTAACGGACCTTTCATACGCCAATCTATTGCTTTGGGATGGCCAATGTTGGGTTACCCCAGCAAGACCCCTGTTGGAAGGGGTGCAACGGCAATTTCTTTTGGATCAAAAAAAGATAATGCCCAAGACCTTGTCTGTACACGATCTACGAAATTATACCCATTTTCAATGGATCAACGCCCTCAATCCTTTTGATCCGGAGAAGAGAATTCCACTTAAAATTGAAGAATAAAAAACCCCACCGAAGTGGGGTTTAAAATTAAATAGCGTTTTTACTAATAGCTTCCGCCCAATAATTCTGTTGTACTAAAGAATTCGGGTAAGGGAGAAGGAATGTTTTCGTTGGTATCAACTTCTGATTGAGGATACAAAAAGCGTTGAGGAAAATCATTTGCTCCTGTACTTCCCGTAGTTTTATTGGGAACAGCGATGAAGTTTCGTGTCCTTCTCAAATCATGAAAGGTTACAATCTCTCCTACGAGGGTAATGAATTTCTCTTCCAAAATATGTTTTAGCAAATCATTACCAGAGGCAGAAGAATCAGGGAAGCCAACTGTATCAGAACCAAATTGTACTCTTAATTCGAAACGTACATTATTTAAATGAGTACGTGCACCTGCTTCATCATTGGTCTGAAATTTAGCTTCTGCTAAAATCAATTGGTTTTCATAGTAACTTGCCAAAGGAAAGGCACTGGTTTGGGAAAAACGCCCGCCTGAGTTTGTGTTGATTAGAGTTCGAGCTCCATCATCTAGAAAATAATTAGCGTATCGAAGATTGTCACCAGGAGTCGATAAAGCTCTTGCTGTTGTGCCATCTAAAAGATGCACTAAATGAGAATCTGTAGCCACCAAATAGTCTTGACGTTCATCAATAATAAATTGATAGTACAAATTTCTGTTTTCCTGCGACGTTCCGTGAAGTGAAGTCAAGTCATTTGCTCTGGTACTAATTCCGCCGTTAGCAAAAGAAATGGCAGCACTATAATCTCCTTTCGCAAGACTATAACGTGCAGCTAAGGTGTTTGCTGCTTCTTTCCAAGTCCATCCTGCCAAACGATTTCCGCCAAAACCAGCGGTAATTGAAGCATCACCTACTTTTGCAATACCTGAACCAATAAGAGTTAAGGCTCCATTAAGTACAGAAGATTGACTATCGTATTTAGGATTAGGAAATTCATTTGCATTTGAGGCTTCTGTATAGGGAACATCTCCATACAAAAGTGCCATATCTGCAAGTAAAACGCCTCTAAGGATTTCTGCAACTCCTTTTACCAAATCCCCAGCGTTTTCATCCTCTATAATGATGCGTGCATTGTTGATACCTTCAATATAGGTATCAAACCACATGTCATTGTAGTTTCCACGATTTGGTGAATAGGTGTTAAGGGTTAGGTATTGTCGGTCACCACCAGAAAACTGATTGGTAAAGACAGAGGTATATCGTGCATTATTACTGGCCATATGTTGTATAAAGGACAATTGAACTTGTCCGATCAATAAATCTGAGGAGGCAACAACAAACGCATTTGGACTTTCATTGATGCCATCAGTATAACTCTCGCAGCCTAAGACAGCAAAAGTAAATAGGAGTGATAAAATGTATTTATAGAATTTCATGTGAATAATTTTTTAGAATCCGAATTTTAGTGTGGCCAATACTGAGCGAGTACCTGGGTTACTGAAGTATTCCAGACCACGTCCACGTGAGGCTCCCGTTAAGTTGTTCTCGGGATCAAAGCCCTCAATTTCTGTCCAGGTAAATAAGTTTCTTCCTGAAACAGATAGAGAAAGATTACTGATGCTTAGCCGTTCTAAAAGATCTCCTTCAAAAGCATAGCTAAGGGTTACCTCTCTTAATTTCACCCAAGATCCATCTTCTATAAAGATTTCACCTACATCTCCGAAGCCACCACCATTAGTTGTCCACCATTCAGAATCGACTGCCACGGGTCCATTGCCAAAATCTTCGATGTATCCGCGGAAAGTAGCTCCGTTAGGAATTTGTGTTCCGGCAGCGTTTACAATGGTTGATCCTGTATTGTTAACGGTTTCTCCTTCTGTGTTTGGGTGAATTCCAAAAAAGTGTAATACTCCTTTTGTACCGTTCCAAACATCATTTCCTTGTGACGTCTCGAATAAAGTGGTGAAAGAGAAATTCTTATAATTCATCGTGGTACCTAGCCCAGCTCTAAAATCTGGGTTGGGATCTCCAGCACCTACCTTTTTCTCGGGATCTGCATTGGGGAAACCATTAGCATTGAGTACAAAGTTTCCGGTTGCATCTCTTTCATACGCTCCTGAGCGTATTACCCCAAAAGGTTGACTTTCAGCAATACCGGAAGAAGTTGAGGTAAATCCGTTGAGGATAAAATAAGCACTGCCTGCTAAATCCTCTACTAAGTTTTTGTTTTGAGTAAAACTAGCGTTCAAAGAAAAGTTAAAATCTTTTGTGCGCACAATGTCTGCAGTAAGGTCAATTTCTAATCCCTTATTGGTAATGGTTGCAGCATTTTGTAATTCCGAACCAAAACCGGTAGAGGGTACTGTAGGAATATTTAGAATACCATCAACAATTTTGTTTTGGTAGTAGGTTGCTGATAAAGTAATCTTGTCGTTGAAAAAGCGTCCGTCAAAACCAACTTCCCATTCCGACTTACGTTCTTCTTTTAGGTTTGGATTTCCTCTTTCGTCGTTTTGTCTAAATGGATTTCCATACAAGGCTCCTTCTAAACCGTCTCCCCAACTTGAGCGAATTCCCCCTGGTTCAAAAACAGTAGAAGTGGCATAGGGGTCTGCTTCAATACCTACTTCTCCATAGGAAGCTCTTAATTTAAAAAAGTTCACTTGATCTGAATCAAATAGATCCGTTAGCTTATAACCTGCCGAAATACTAGGGTAAAAAATAACTCCAGCATTGGGTAAAGTAGATACGGTTTCTCCTCGTCCGGTAATTTCAACCAAGAGGTCTTCATACAATTCGAAACTCAATACGGCATACGCACCACTTTTTCTTCGTAAAGAAGTGAAAGCGTAGGGTACAGAATTTGCTCCAGTTGTATTGCCAGGGTTTAAGAACACTTGATCAGGATTAGTAAAACTTGTTTCTTGTGCGCTCAATCTGCGGTAGTCATTTTCAAAAGTTTGATACCCTAGGATGTAGTTAAAGTTGATGTCGTCATTGATTTTGGTTTCTCCCGTTACAAAAACATTCAATTGATTGATTTTTTCAGTAATTCGATCTTCATCCCACAAACCATTGTTTCCATCACCGGCTGAACCGGCGGGCCAATAATCTACACGATTGTCTTGATAAAAGTCAATGCTGTAACGCGCGGTTAAATTCAAATAAGGATTAATGTTGAAATTAGCTTCCGGCGCAATGATGAAACGGTTAACATCATTCAGGGCTTTTAGTTCGTTTATGGTCCAGAGAGGATTGTTGTAGGTTGGTGCAGTATAATTAAATGCACCTGTCGCTGGATTAAATGATCTGAAAGACCCTGTTGCTCTTCTGTAAGAACGATGCGAATTTGGAGTAACTGTTGTTACACCGTCAGAAATTCTATGATTGGTTCCTTTGTAGTCTCTAATGTCAAAATCCGGAGACGTTCTTAGATACCCCAGGTACAGACCATTTAAGTTAGACCCTGTTTGAATTCTGTTCGATTCTATATTGGTATATGATGTCGAAAGTTTTACGGTTAGTTTGTCCGTTGCTTGAGAAGTGTTGTTCAACTTTACATTAGTTCTTCTGTAGTCAGAGTTTCCTTGAATCACCCCACTTTGGTCAAAATTAGCAAAAGACACATAGGTGCTACTTTTGTCCGTATTGTGAGAAAAACTTACGGAGTTTTCATAGGTATAACCGGTTCCAAATACAGCATCGCGGTTGGATTGATTGTAAACTGTCTTGTTGTTTTTTGTGGAGATAGCACCTATACGTCTTCCAGATTCTGTTTCAAACCAGCCTCCTGAAACATCATATGCATCGCTTCCACCGCTTCTTAAAGAAATTTTATCACCGTATGAAAAACCAGTATTTTCGACAAAACGTCCTACCCCGGGGTCGCCATACCAGATGCCATCAAAGCCTTGTCCCCAAGTACTTTGTTTGTCCCATTCGATATTGATTTCGTCGATTGAAACTTGACTTTTAACGTTCACGCTCCATCCTTTTCCGCCTTTGGCGCCTGATTTGGTTTTAATCACCAGTACACCGTTGGCTGCACCGGTTCCATAGATGGCTGCTGCAGAAGCCCCTTTAATGACAGAAATAGATTCAATATCATCCGGATTAATGTCATTTAAACGAGACTGTTGAACTACACCTGCAGTCCCTCCTCCAATATTGGAATTGGAGATGATTGCTCCATCAAGTACTATTAAAGGAGAGTTGTCTCCATTAATGGTATTCTGTCCACGAATTTGGATGTAAGCCCCCGAACCGGGATCTCCAGAGTTACGGGTAATATTTACTCCAGAAGTTTTTCCTGAAAGACCCTGCAATACGCCAGACTCTCCAGACTTCTGCAATTGATCTACTTGAACAACACTTGTAGAAGAAAGATCATCGTCTTTCTTTTTCTCAAGACCCAATGCAGTAAGTACAACCTCCTCCAATTCGTTGTCTGGAGAAAGGCTAATGCTGTAGTTGTCTGTAGAACCCACCGTTATGCGTTCGTCAGCATAACCCACATAGGTAACCAAAAGGGTTTCCCCTTCGCTAACTTGAATATTAAAGTTTCCGTCAAAATCGGTTGGAACACCACGGCTAGTTCCTTCCACAATTACAGTAGCACCGGGTAGTGGGCCACCAAATTCATCCAGAACAGTTCCGGTAACGGACTTTTGTTGCGCCCAACTCATTTGTAGGCAAAAGCAGCCCAAAAGGGTGCATAAAACATAAAGTTTCTTCATGATTTAGTTGATTTAATTAAGATTAACTGAAGGGAAAATTCTTAAAATTCTGTTAATTAAAAAGGAAGAGTATGGGGATAAGATGCGGTATTGCTCAAGTTTTGGGAAATGAGCCTTTTTTTTTCGTTAAACTTATCCACTATATTTTAACTCATTTTAAAATGTTGTTTTCATGGAAAATATTTGGGAAGGATAGGGCTGAATTTTTTTTTCAAGAAATGCTGAATTTTATCCAGTTAAGAGTTTGAAAGCCAAAAAATAATTTCTACATTTGCAGCCCTGAAAAATGGGAATTTTAAACAAATTATATGCCAACTATTGCACAATTAGTACGAAAAGGAAGAGTCACCATTACCAAGAAGAGTAAATCGGCTGCTTTGGATTCGTGTCCACAACGACGTGGGGTGTGTACGCGTGTATACACCACTACGCCGAAAAAACCGAACTCAGCGATGCGTAAAGTAGCGCGTGTTCGATTGACCAACGGCAAGGAGGTCAACGCATACATCCCCGGAGAAGGACACAACCTCCAAGAGCACTCGATAGTATTGGTCCGTGGCGGAAGAGTTAAAGATTTACCTGGGGTTCGTTATCACATCGTTCGCGGTGCGCTGGATACTGCCGGAGTAGAAGGTCGCCTACAGAGACGTTCCAAGTATGGAGCTAAACGACCCAAAAAGTAATTATCTAATTCTTTGAAGCATAATCATGAGAAAAAGACAAGCAAAAAAACGTCCATTATTACCCGATCCAAAGTTCAATGACCAATTGGTTACTCGCTTTGTAAACATGTTAATGTGGGACGGAAAAAAATCAGTTGCCTTTAAAATATTTTACGGGGCCATGGCCATCGTAGAAGAGCGCAACCAAGACGAAGAGAAAACACCACTTGAAATTTGGAAAGAAGCCCTTTCAAACGTTATGCCCCACGTAGAGGTGCGTAGCCGTAGAGTAGGGGGTGCAACCTTTCAGATTCCAATGCAGATACGTCCAGACCGCAAGGTTTCTCTTGCCATGAAATGGATGATCAGCTTTGCCCGTAAACGCAACGAGAAAACAATGGCCCTTCGTTTGGCCAATGAAGTTCTTGCAGCGGCAAAAGAAGAAGGTGCAGCGGTTAAGAAACGTCAGGACACCCACAAGATGGCCGAGGCGAATAAAGCATTCTCACATTTTAGATTCTAACCCACTATATTAAGATTCGAAAAACGATGGCAAGAAATTTAAAACTTACCCGAAATATTGGAATTGCTGCGCACATTGATGCCGGTAAAACCACTACAACAGAACGTATTCTTTTTTATACGGGTGTGAGTCACAAAATTGGTGAGGTTCACGACGGAGCTGCAACCATGGACTGGATGGAGCAAGAGCAAGAACGTGGGATAACCATTACATCTGCTGCAACGACTTGTACATGGCAATTCCCTACAGAGCAAGGGCAGCCTTTACCTGACAGCAAACCTTATCACTTCAACATAATCGATACTCCCGGTCACGTAGACTTTACAGTAGAGGTAAACCGATCCCTTCGTGTACTCGATGGATTGGTTTTCTTGTTTTCTGCTGTAGACGGTGTAGAACCTCAGTCAGAAACCAACTGGCGTTTGGCAGACAACTATAAAGTGCCTCGTATTGGTTTTGTAAACAAAATGGACCGACAAGGGTCTAACTTCCTTGGAGTATGTCAGCAAGTTCGCGACATGCTAAAATCTAACGCTGTTCCTATTGTATTGAACATTGGGGATGAGGAAGATTTTAAAGGAATCGTTGACTTGGTTAAAAACCGTGCCATCGTATGGCATGATGAAAAGTTTGGTTCTACTTTTGACGTAATTGATATTCCAGAAGACTTAAAAGACGAAGCAGAAATGTTGCGCGGTCAATTGATCGAAGCAGTTGCTGAGTATGACGAAGGCCTTCTTGAAAAATACTTTGAAGATCCAGAATCCATCACAGAAGACGAAGTACACAATGCATTGCGTGCTGCGACACAAGACATGAGCATCATTCCTATGGTGTGTGGTTCTTCCTTTAAAAATAAAGGAGTTCAGTTCTTGTTAGACGCTGTATGCCGTTACTTGCCTTCTCCGGAAGACAAAGAAGCGATTGTAGGTACAGATCCTGACAGTGGAGAAGAAATCTCACGTAAACCTTCTAAAGACGATCCGTTTGCAGCCTTGGCGTTCAAGATTGCTACCGATCCTTATGTAGGTCGTTTGGCATTCTTCCGTGCCTACTCTGGACGTTTAGACGCTGGTTCATACGTATTGAACAACCGTTCCGGTAAAAAAGAGCGTATCTCACGTATCTACCAGATGCACTCCAACTCACAAAATGCAATCGATTTTATCGAAGCAGGGGATATCGGAGCAGCGGTTGGTTTTAAAGACATCAAAACAGGAGATACACTGTCTGCTGAAAAGTCACCTATCGTTTTGGAAAGCATGGACTTCCCTGATCCCGTTATCGGTATCGCGGTTGAGCCAAAAACCAAAGCAGATGTTGACAAGCTAGGAATGGCCTTGGCCAAGCTTGCAGAAGAAGATCCTACCTTCCAAGTAAAAACAGATGAGGCTTCTGGCCAAACGGTTATTTCTGGAATGGGAGAGTTGCACTTGGATATTATTGTTGACCGTCTTAGACGCGAGTTTAAGGTAGAGGTAAACCAAGGACAACCTCAGGTAGAGTACAAAGAAGCGCTTACCGCTACAGCCAATCACCGTGAGGTTTACAAGAAGCAATCGGGTGGTCGTGGTAAATTCGCAGACATTGTCTTTACCATTGAACCTGCTGAAGAAGGTAAAGTAGGCTTAGAATTCGTAAATGAAATCAAAGGGGGTAACGTACCAAAAGAATACGTTCCTGCGGTTGAAAAAGGATTCAAAGACGCCATGACAAACGGACCTTTAGCCGGCTTTGAAGTAGATGCCATGAAAATCACTTTAAAAGATGGATCTTTCCACCCTGTGGATTCAGATTCTCTTTCTTTTGAATTGGCAGCCAAGCTTGGATTTAAATCTTCCGCAAAAGCGGCACGTGCCGTAATCATGGAACCCATCATGAAATTGGAGGTATTGACTCCTGAAGAAAACATGGGAGACATTGTAGGGGACTTGAACCGCCGTCGTGGTCAAGTAAACTCTATGGACGACAGAGCAGGATCTAAAGTGGTAAAAGCAGAAGTGCCTTTATCAGAGATGTTTGGTTATGTAACTTCATTGCGTACACTTTCCTCTGGACGTGCTACCTCTACCATGGAATTTTCACATTATGCAGAAACACCTTCAAATATTTCTGAAGCTGTAATTGCAGATGTAAAAGGGAACAACGCTTAAATCATTGAACGATGAGTCAAAAAATTAGAATAAAATTAAAATCTTACGATTACAACTTGGTAGACAAGTCTGCTGATAAAATCGTGAAAACAGTTAAAACAACAGGAGCCGTAGTTACTGGACCTATTCCATTGCCTACACACAAAAAAATCTTTACGGTTTTGCGTTCTCCTCACGTAAACA
Organism: Candidatus Arcticimaribacter sp.; assembly: GCA_965662875.1. Taxonomy (GTDB): domain Bacteria; phylum Bacteroidota; class Bacteroidia; order Flavobacteriales; family Flavobacteriaceae; genus Arcticimaribacter. Next base: position 38,723 of record CBFIJA010000008.1, on the reverse strand, counting down.
AGAAGTCAAGAGAGCAATTTCAATTGTGTTCTTATAAGCGTCTATTAGACATTTATAGCTCTTCTTCAAAAACAATCGATGCTTTGATGAAGTTGGAATTGCCCAGCGGAGTAGAAGTGGAAATTAAAGTATAATTAACAATAACTAAATAAATAACACATGTCTGGGTTAATAGGAAAAAAGATCGGTATGACCAGCCTCTTTGACGAGCAAGGAAAAAACATTCCTTGTACCGTTATCGAAGTAGGACCATGCGTGGTCACCCAAGTCAGAACCTTAGAGGTTGATGGCTATCAAGCACTTCAACTTGGTTTCGATGACAAGGCAGAGAAAAGAGCGGACAATGCGACGCTTGGGCACTTTAAAAAGGCCAACACTGCACCTAAGAAAAAGGTAGTCGAATTCCAAGATTTTGAACAAGAGCACCAATTGGGTGATGTATTAACAGTTGACCTTTTTCAAGAAGGTGAATTTGTAGATGTCTCTGGGACATCAAAAGGAAAAGGATTCCAAGGGGTAGTAAAACGTCACGGTTTTGCCGGAGTAGGTCAAGCGACTCACGGACAACACAACCGTTTACGTGCTCCAGGATCTATTGGAGCAGCATCCTATCCTGCACGCGTATTCAAAGGAATGCGTATGGCCGGTCAAATGGGTGGCGATAAAGTAAAAGTTCAAAACCTTAAAGTGCTTAAGGTGGTTGCGGATAAAAATCTTTTGGTTGTCAAAGGATGTGTTCCCGGTCACAAAAACGCTTATGTAACCGTTTCGAAATAATGAAAGTAGCTGTATTAGACATTCATGGAAAAGATACCGGAAGGAAAGTTGAACTTTCCAAAGCGGTATTTGGGATAGAGCCGAACACTCACTCTGTATATTTGGACGTAAAGTCTCACCTTGCTGCAAAGCGTCAAGGGACACACAAAGCCAAAGAGCGCGGAGAAATTACAGGAAGTACCCGTAAGATTAAAAAACAAAAAGGAACCGGTACAGCCCGTGCCGGGAGCATCAAGAATCCTTTGTTCCGCGGTGGTGGACGTGTTTTTGGTCCGCGTGTACGTGACTACGCTCAAAAAGTCAATAAAAAAGTAAAACGTTTGGCGCGAAAATCTGCTTTGAGCATTAAAGCGCAAGAGAAAGCAATCATCGTTTTAGAAGACTTTCAATTCGATGCACCAAAGACCTCAAATTACATCAACGTATTGAAGTCTTTAGGCCTTGAAAACAAAAAGTCTTTGATGGTCTTGGCTGAGCAAAATAATAACGTATATTTGTCCTCGCGAAATCTGAAAAACTCTGAAGTTATAACTAGTTCAGAAATAAGCACTTACAAAATTGTTCATACAAACAGTTTGATCTTAAGTGAAGGATCTGTCGCAGGAATTGAAAACCTTTTGAAGAAAGCTTAGTGTTATGAATATTTTGATAAAACCCATCATTACGGAAAAAGCCACGGCAGATAGCGAGATGAATAATCGCTATGCTTTCTTGGTGAACACGAAGGCCAATAAAGTAGAAATCAAAAAAGCAGTGGAAGCTGCCTATGGGGTTTCTGTTGAAAAGGTTCGTACAATGAATTACGGTCCAGAGCGCAAAGTGCGTTACACGAAGACCGGATTACAAAAAGGAAAAACCAATAGCACCAAAAAAGCCATTGTTCAAGTGGCCGAAGGGGATGCTATCGATTTTTATAATAATCTATAAAAGCGTCACATGTCAGTTAGAAAATTAAAACCGATATCACCCGCGCAGCGTTTTAGAGTAGTAAATGGATTCGACGCAATTACTACTGATAAGCCGGAAAAAAGCCTTTTGGCTCCGAAAAAGCGTAGTGGTGGAAGAAACAACAACGGTAAGATGACCATGCGCCACATGGGTGGAGGTCACAAAAAAAGATACCGTATCATTGATTTCAAGCGCAACAAATTTGATGTGCCTGCAGAAATCAAAACCATTGAGTATGATCCCAACCGTTCGGCATTTATTGCCTTGGTGGAATACACCGATGGAGAAAAGCGATACATTATCGCACAAAATGGATTGCAAGTAGGACAAACCATCGTTTCTGGTGCTAATGTTGCACCGGAAGTGGGAAATACGCTACCGCTTTCTGCAATTCCTCTAGGAACAATCATTTCTTGTATAGAGCTTCAACCTGAAGCAGGAGCAAACATTGCCCGTAGTGCAGGTGCTTTTGCTCAATTGATGGCACGTGATGGCAAGTATGCCACTGTAAAATTACCCTCTGGAGAAACACGTTTGATCTTGGCTACTTGTTTGGCGACAATCGGAGCCATTTCCAACTCTGACCACCAATTGTTGGTCTCTGGAAAAGCCGGACGTTCACGTTGGTTAGGACGTCGTCCAAGAACAAGACCTGTTGCAATGAACCCTGTTGATCACCCCATGGGAGGTGGTGAAGGTCGTGCTTCAGGAGGTCACCCAAGAAACCGTAATGGTGTACCTGCAAAAGGTTACCGTACGCGCTCTAAGACCAAAGCGAGTAATAAGTTTATTATCGAACGTAGAAAAAAATAAAACAGTATGGCACGTTCATTAAAAAAAGGACCCTTTGTACACCATAGCCTTGAAAAAAAGGTTTTGGCCAACGTAGAATCTGGAAAAAAGTCAGTGATCAAGACCTGGTCTAGAGCATCGCTTATCACCCCAGACTTTGTAGGACAAACGATAGGTGTACACAACGGAAGACAATTTATTCCTGTTTATGTAACAGAGAATATGGTAGGACACAAACTAGGTGAATTCTCTCCAACACGTTCTTATAGAGGACACGGTGGAGCAAAAAATAAAGGAAATAAATAGACATGGGAAATCGTAAAAGACAATCTTCCGAGGCGGCTAAAGAAGCGAAAAAATCGCTTGCTTTTGCCAAGTTGAATAATTGCCCTACTTCTCCTCGTAAAATGCGCTTAGTTGCGGATCTAGTACGCGGTGAGGATGTCAATAAAGCCTTAGCCATTTTGAAGTTCAACCCAAAAGAAGCTTCGAAGAGAATCGAAAAGTTATTGCTTTCTGCACTGGCGAATTGGCAAGCCAAAAACGAAGACGCAGACATCGAAAAAGCAGGTCTTTTCGTGAAAGAAATTAAAGTAGATGGTGGAGCCATGCTTAAACGTTTACGCCCCGCTCCGCAAGGACGAGCGCACCGTATCCGCAAACGCTCTAATCACGTAACCCTAGTATTAGGCGCAAACAATTTAGACAGTTAATATGGGACAGAAAACTAACCCTATAGGAAATCGTTTAGGCATCATCCGCGGATGGGACTCTAACTGGTATGGAGGAAATGACTACGGAGATAAAATCGCCGAAGACGATAAAATCAGAAAGTACATTCATGCACGTTTGGCCAAAGCTAGCGTTTCTAATGTTATCATAGAACGTACATTAAAGCTCATCACCGTTACCATTACAACGGCGCGTCCTGGAATCATCATCGGGAAAGCCGGTCAAGAAGTGGATAAATTAAAAGAAGAGCTCAAGCAGATTACGGCCAAAGAAGTACAAATTAACATCTTCGAAATTAAGCGACCCGAGTTGGATGCTCGCTTAGTAGGTGCATCTATTGCCCGCCAAATCGAAGGACGTATATCGTACAGACGTGCCATTAAAATGGCAATTGCTGCAGCAATGCGCATGAACTCTGAAGGGATCAAGATTCAAATCTCTGGACGTTTGAATGGTGCAGAAATGGCCCGTTCAGAATCGTACAAAGAAGGACGTATTCCTTTGTCTACATTCCGTGCAGACATCGATTATGCTTTGGTTGAAGCACACACAACATATGGCCGTTTGGGCATTAAAGTGTGGATCATGAAAGGCGAAGTTTACGGAAAACGCGAATTGTCGCCCTTGGTAGGCATGCAAAAGAAATCAAACCAAGGAGGGAAGAATAACAATCAACGTCAAAGACGTAGAAAATAAATAGGGAGGAATCATGTTACAACCTAAAAGAACTAAATTCCGTAAAGCACAGAAAGGCCGTATGAAAGGGCTTTCGCATCGCGGACACCAACTTTCTAACGGAATGTTTGGCATTAAATCTTTGGATTCAAAATTCATCACCTCACGTCAAATCGAAGCAGCTCGTATTGCTGCTACGCGTTACATGAAGCGTGAAGGTCAATTGTGGATCAAGATTTTCCCAGATAAACCCATTACAAAAAAACCACTTGAGGTACGTATGGGGAAAGGGAAAGGAGCACCAGAATATTTTGTCGCTGTAGTTAAACCCGGTAGAATCTTATTTGAGATTTCTGGGGTACCTATGGAGATTGCAAAAGAAGCCTTGCGTCTTGCGGCACAAAAGCTTCCGGTAAAGACTAAGTTTATCATCGCAAGAGATTTTCAAGCGTAAAAAGAGATCGAAAAAATGAAACAATCTGAAATTAAAAATCTTTCACTAGAAGATCTTCAAGACAAACTTGCAGACAGTCAAAAACAATTGACTGAATTGCAAATGGCACATGCCATTACTCCCTTGGAAAATCCGCTTCAACTAAGATCGGCTCGACGCACTGTCGCCCGTATCCAGACAGCGATCACTGAAAGACAACACGAAAGCGTAGAAAATGGAAAATAGAAACCTAAGAAAAGAAAGAATTGGTGTAGTTACCAGTAACAAAATGGAGAAATCTATTGTGGTTTCTGAGGTAAAACGCGTAAAACATCCTATGTACGGAAAATTCGTTTTGAAGACGAAAAAGTATGTAGCACACGATGACACCAACGACTGTAATGTTGGTGACACTGTAAAAATCATGGAGACCCGCCCAATGAGTAAATCAAAGTGCTGGCGTCTAGTTGAAATAATCGAAAGAGCCAAATAATCATGTTACAACAAGAATCAAGATTAAAAGTAGCCGATAACACTGGAGCAAAAGAAGTGTTGACCATCCGCGTATTAGGAGGGACAAAAAGACGCTATGCTTCTGTGGGAGATAAAATCGTTGTTACCGTAAAAGAAGCTACGCCTTCTGGAACGGTAAAGAAAGGGCAAGTGTCTACCGCCGTGGTGGTGCGTACAACAAAAGAAGTTAGAAGAGCAGATGGATCTTACATCCGCTTTGATGACAACGCTTGTGTTCTCTTGAACCCTACTGGGGAGATGAGAGGGACACGTGTTTTTGGACCTGTAGCCCGCGAATTGCGTGATAAGCAATTCATGAAAATTGTATCATTGGCACCAGAGGTGCTGTAATATTACTAGAATGAGTAAGATTAAGATCAAAAAAGGAGACAAGGTACGTGTCATTGCCGGAGAACACAAAGGGACTGAAGGTACAGTAGCAAAAGTTTTACGTGATGTAAACAAAGCTATCGTAGAAGGAGTAAACTTGGTGAAAAAACATGCCAAGCCGAGTGCACAAAATCCGCAAGGAGGAATTATTGAAAAAGAAGCTCCTCTACAAATATCAAATCTAACCCTTTTGACAACTGACGGTCAGGCTACACGTGTAGGTTACCGCATGGAAGGCGACCAAAAAGTTAGATATGCTAAAAAATCAAATGAAGTAATTTAGTTATGAGCTATCTACCAAGACTTAAAAAAGAATTTAACGAGCGCATTGTAGCTGCCCTAACAGAAGAGTTTGGGTACAAGAACATCATGCAAGTTCCTCGTTTAGAAAAAATCGTTCTCAGCCGTGGCGTTGGAGCTGCGATTGCTGACAAAAAACTAATCGACTACGCTGTGGACGAATTGACCAACATTACCGGTCAAAAAGCTGTAGCTACGATTTCTAAGAAAGATGTCGCTTCCTTTAAATTACGAAAAGGAATGCCCATTGGTGCTAAAGTAACCCTAAGAGGGGAGCGTATGTACGAATTTCTCGATCGTTTAGTAACGGTAGCATTTCCTCGTGTTCGTGATTTCCAAGGCGTAAAAGCCAATGGTTTTGACGGTCGTGGAAACTACAACCTAGGGGTAACTGAACAGATCATTTTTCCAGAAATCGACATCGATAAAGTAAATAAGATCTCAGGGATGGACATCACTTTCGTAACGTCTGCCTCTACCGATAAAGAAGCTAAATCATTGTTAACTGAACTAGGGGTTCCCTTTAAAAAGAATTAAGATGGCAAAAGAATCCATGAAAGCACGCGAAGTAAAACGTGCTAAAACTGTTGCAAAGTACGCTGCAAAACGCAAAGCGTTAAAAGAGGCTGGTGACTATGATGCACTGCAAAAGCTTCCAAAAAATGCATCGCCTATCCGCATGCACAACCGTTGTAAATTAACAGGAAGACCTAAAGGCTATATGCGCCAGTTTGGTATCTCTAGGGTAACCTTCAGAGAAATGGCCAATAAAGGGTTGATTCCAGGTGTAACCAAAGCCAGTTGGTAATAAAAAATAGACGATTATGTTTACAGATCCATTAGCCGATTTTTTAACTCGAATTCGTAATGCCAACTCCGCAGGCCATCGCGTAGTAAGTATTCCTGCTTCTAACGTTAAAAAAGAAATCACAAAAATATTATTTGATCAAGGGTACATCCTTAGTTATAAGTTTGAAGAAACTGAAAACAACCAAGGAAGCATTAAAATCGCACTCAAGTACGATCAAGCGACAAAAGAACCCGTGATCAAAAAAATTCAAAGAATCAGTACACCTGGTTTACGCAAGTATTCTGGGGCACAAGAATTGCCACGTATCCTTAACGGTTTGGGAATTTCTATCGTATCAACTTCGAAAGGAGTAATGACGGGGAAACAAGCCCAAAAAGAAAACGTAGGTGGAGAATTATTGTGCTACGTACACTAAAATTTTAAAAGAAGAAAGAAATGTCTAGAGTTGGAAACAATCCTGTCCAAATACCTGCAGATGTCACAGTTGATATTCAAGCAGACAAGTTGGTCGTAAAAGGAAAACTCGGAGAATTAGAGCAACCTTATGACGGTGTGTCTTTTGAAAAAGAAGAGAACACCATCGTAGTAAAGCGTAATTCTGAGTCAAAGGACCACAAATCGAAGCACGGTCTTTACCGCGCTTTATTGGCCAATATGATAGAAGGTGTATCCAAAGGATTCACTAAAGAGTTAGAACTTGTAGGAGTAGGATACAGAGCAAGCAATCAAGGTCAAAAACTAGATTTAGCCCTTGGTTTTTCACACAACATCTTGTTGGACATCGCTCCAGAAGTAAAAGTTGAAACAGTATCTGAAAAAGGGAAAAACCCCATCATCAAATTGTCCTCACACGACAAGCAGTTGGTCGGTTTTGTTGCCGCAAAAATTAGATCCTTCCGCAAGCCAGAGCCTTACAAAGGAAAAGGAGTCAAATTTGTAGGAGAAGAAATTAGAAGAAAAGCAGGTAAGTCTGCATAATCCAAGCATACAATGGGACTAAGTAAAGAAGAAAGAAGATTAAGAATCCGTAGACGCATTCGCAAAACCATATCGGGAACGGCAAACGCCCCTCGTTTATCTGTTTTCCGAAGCAATAAAGAGATTTATGCTCAGTTGATTGACGACTTGAGTGGTAAGACACTTTTGGCGGCTTCCTCTAGAGATAAAGATCTTGCTAAGGCAGAAGGTAAAATCGCTACTGCAAACGCCGTAGGAAAAGCATTGGCCGAGAAAGCAGCGCAAGCCGGAATCCAAACGGTAAAATTTGACCGCAGTGGATACCTCTATCATGGACGTATAAAATCCCTCGCCGATGGAGCGCGTGAAGGAGGACTTAAATTTTAAATTAGATTATGTATCAAAATTATAAAAACGTCGAATTGGTTAAACCTGGAGGGTTAGAGCTAAAGGACAGACTTGTAGGAGTTCAACGTGTAACCAAAGTGACCAAAGGGGGTCGTGCATTTGGATTTTCAGCTATCGTTGTGGTAGGCGATGAAAACGGTGTGGTTGGACAAGGACTTGGAAAATCTAAAGAAGTTGCGGAAGCCATTTCCAAAGCGGTTGAAGATGCGAAAAAGAATTTGGTTCGCATCCCAATCAACAAAGGAACGCTTCCTCACGAACAAAAAGGAAAATACGGTGGAGCACGTGTATTCTTGAAGCCTGCTTCTGATGGTACTGGGGTTATCGCCGGTGGTGCAGTTAGAGCAGTATTGGAAGCCGTAGGAGTACACAATGTACTTTCTAAGTCTCAAGGGTCTTCTAATCCACACAACGTAGTAAAAGCAACTTTTGATGCTCTTTTACAATTGCGCAGCCCAGAAATGGTGGCCAAGCAAAGAGGAGTTTCATTGGACAAAGTATTTAACGGATAATCTTTTGATCATGGCAAAAGTTAAAATCAAACAAGTAAAAAGTAGCATCAAAAGGATTCAAAATCAAAAAAGAACCCTTGAAGCACTTGGTTTAAGAGGAATTGGGAAAGAAGTTACTCACGAAGCTACTCCCAACATTCTTGGAATGATAAAAAAAGTACAACACTTAGTTTCTGTAACAGAAGCATAAACAGCGATACAAGATGAACTTAAGTAACATCCAACCCGCAGACGGGTCAGTACATAAAAATTCAAAACGCTTAGGGCGTGGACAAGGATCTGGTAAAGGGGGCACTGCTGCACGTGGTCACAAAGGAGCCAAGTCACGTTCTGGGTATTCTAAAAAGATCGGTTTTGAAGGAGGTCAAATGCCTTTGCAACGCCGTGTTCCAAAATTTGGATTTAAAAACATAAATCGTAAAGACTACCAAGGAATCAACCTTGATACAATCCAAGGCTTGGTAGACGATAAGAAAATTAAAGATAGCCTAGAACATGAAGCAATCGTTTCATTGCGTTTAGCACGCAAGCACGAATTGGTGAAAATTTTAGGGAGAGGTGAATTAAAGTCTGCTGTTAAAATTAGCGCACATAAATTTACTGCAACTGCCAAAGCTGCAATTGAAGCTGCCGGCGGTGAAGCCATTGAATTGTAAGACACATGAAGAAATTTATAGACACCATAGTAAACATGTACAAGATCGAAGAGTTGCGTAATCGCATCGGTCTTACCTTGTGGATTCTACTTATCTATCGTTTCGGAGCACAAATCGTGCTTCCTGGAATCGATTCGTTGCAATTGGCCCAGTTGGGTGATCGTACCGGTGGAGGAGGTCTCCTAGGTGTTTTGAATATGTTTACTGGAGGGGCTTTTGCCAATGCATCTATTTTTGCTTTGGGAATTATGCCTTACATCTCAGCCTCTATTGTGGTTCAGTTGATGGGAATTGCGATTCCTTATCTTCAAAAACTTCAAAAAGAAGGAGAAAGTGGTCGCAAGACATTAAACCAAATTACCCGTTGGCTGACCATTGCAATTTGTGTGGTACAAGCACCAGCCTACCTTTATGGATTGAGCGCCTTGGGTGTGCCAGATTCAGCATTTGTGCTCGGGAGGGGCCCTTTATTCATGATATCTTCAGTGATTATCTTAGTAACCGGGACCATCTTTGCTATGTGGTTGGGTGAAAAAATTACAGACAAAGGAATTGGTAATGGTATATCCTTATTGATTACGGTCGGTATTGTAGCCTCCTTACCGCTTTCTTTTGCTCAAGAATTTGTTTCTCGTGTTTCAGAAAATAACGGTGGACCGATGTTGATCCTGTTGGAATTGATCCTTTGGATTGTCACCATTATCCTTTCCATTCTTTTGGTTATGGCAGTGCGTCAGATTCCGGTTCAATATGCCCGCCGTACACAAGCTGGGGCCAATGAACGCAATGTATTTGGTTCACGCCAATACATTCCATTAAAGCTTAATGCTTCTGGGGTAATGCCCATCATATTTGCGCAAGCCATCATGTTTGCTCCTGCCTACGTAGGAGGACTCTTTGGTGACAGTGATTTTGGGCAGTGGATGCAAGCTACGTTTTCTGATATTTTTGGTTTGTGGTACAATGTTCTTTTTGCAACATTGATCATCATCTTTACCTACTTCTATACTGCAATTACCGTCCCTACCAATAAGATGGCAGACGACTTAAAGCGCAGTGGAGGTTTTGTTCCCGGGGTACGCCCAGGAAATGAAACCAGTGAGTTTTTAGACGATGTCATGTCCCATATTACTTTTCCAGGTTCATTGTTTTTGGCAGGACTGGCAGTTTTACCCGCAATTGTGGTGAAATTAATAGGAATGCAACAAGGATGGGCCTTGTTCTATGGAGGTACTTCCCTTTTGATTATGGTAGGAGTTGCAATCGATACCATTCAACAAGTGAACTCCTATTTGCTCAATCGTCATTATGACGGTTTGATGAAGACTGGAACCAACCGTAAAGCAAACGTTTAATTATGGCAAAGCAAGCAGCAATAGAGCAAGAAGGTTCAATCATCGAGGCACTGTCAAACGCAATGTTTCGTGTAGAATTGGAAAATGGACATGTCGTTACGGCACACATCTCTGGAAAAATGCGCATGCATTACATTAAATTGTTGCCGGGAGATAAAGTTAAATTAGAAATGAGTCCTTACGATCTTACGAAAGCAAGGATTACGTATAGATTTTAAATAACAACAGATGAAAGTAAGAGCATCATTAAAGAAAAGAAGCGCCGACTGCAAGATTGTTCGCAGAAAAGGGAAGCTTTATGTAATTAACAAGAAGAATCCTAGATTTAAACAAAGACAAGGATAGATTATGGCAAGAATTTCAGGGGTAGACATTCCCAAACAAAAAAGAGGCGTCATTGCATTGACTTATATCTTCGGGATAGGTAGAAGCCGTGCCGCAAGTATTTTAGCAGAAGCTAACGTAGACGAAAACAAAAAAGTATCCGACTGGACAGATGCTGAGACGAGTGCAATTCGCGAAGCCGTAAGCGCTTTCAAAATTGAAGGAGAATTGCGTTCTGAGATCCAATTGAGCATCAAACGTTTAATGGATATTGGATGTTACAGAGGGATTCGTCACCGTTCTGGTTTGCCTTTAAGAGGTCAACGCACAAAGAACAACTCTCGTACACGTAAAGGAAAACGTAAAACAGTTGCTAACAAAAAGAAAGCAACTAAATAATAGTTAGATATGGCTAAGACAGCAAGCAAAAAAAGAAAAGTAATCGTTGAATCTATAGGAGAAGCGCACATCAATGCCTCTTTTAACAACATTATTATCTCGCTCACCAATCTAAAAGGAGAAGTTATCTCTTGGTCCTCAGCCGGGAAAATGGGCTTTAGAGGATCTAAGAAAAACACCCCTTATGCTGCTCAAACTGCAGCTGAAGATTGTGCCAAAGTAGCACAAGAAGCCGGTTTACGTCAGGTAAAGGTGTATGTAAAAGGACCAGGAAACGGGAGAGAATCTGCCATCCGTACCTTACACAATAATGGCATAGAGGTTACTGAAATTATTGACGTTACTCCATTGCCACACAATGGATGTCGTCCCCCGAAACGCAGAAGAGTATAATTTAAATTAATCTGTTGGTGGAATTTGGTTATCGAAGGAATCGACCTTAATTCATAACCCCGCCGACCCAAAACCAAAACAATGGCAAGATATACCGGTCCGAAAACTAAAATCGCTCGTAAATTTGGAGAACCCATCTTCGGAGCTGACAAATCGTTTGAAAAACGTAACTATCCTCCAGGACAACACGGAAACAACCGTCGTCGTGGAAAAAAATCTGAATATGCTATCCAGTTAATGGAAAAGCAAAAGGCAAAATTCACTTATGGAATTTTAGAGAAGCAATTTAGAATCTTCTTTGACCGCGCCTCTAGAGCTAAAGGCGTTACCGGGGAAGTACTTTTACAATTGTGTGAATCTCGTTTAGACAATGTAGTTTACCGATTAGGCGTTGCGCCTACACGTAGTGCGGCACGACAGTTGGTGTCTCACCGTCACATTACAGTCAATGGAAGCATTGTAAACATTCCCTCTTGCCACATCAAACCCGGAGACGTGGTTGGTGTTCGTGAAAAATCCAAATCTTTGACAGCCATTACCCATTCACTTGAGCGTAACTCTTCAGTATATGAGTGGCTTACTTGGAATGGTGCTACCCTAGAGGGTACATTTGTTTCGGTTCCTCAGCGTTTGCAAATCCCTGAGAACATCAAAGAACAGTTAATCGTAGAATTGTATTCTAAATAAGAAATCACTGAAGTTATATTTATGGCTATACTTAATTTTCAAAAACCCGACAAGGTCATTATGATCGACTCTTCGGAATTCGAAGGCAAATTTGAATTTCGTCCACTAGAACCAGGTTATGGACTTACCGTTGGGAATGCACTCAGAAGAGTATTGTTGTCTTCATTAGAAGGTTTTGCAATCACTTCAGTAAAAATTGAAAGCATCGAACACGAATTTTCTACAATCCCTGGGATCGTAGAAGACGTTACCGAGATCATATTAAACCTTAAACAAGTTCGTTTCAAGCGTCAAATTGACGATTTGGAAAACGAAAAGGTAACCATTGCTATTGGTGGACAAGAACAATTGAAAGCAGCAGATTTTCAGAAGTTCATTTCTGGGTTTCAAGTATTAAATCCTGATTTAGTAATCTGTAATCTTGATAAAAGCGTTCAATTGAACATGGAAATCTCCATCGAAAAAGGACGCGGATACGTACCGGCTGAAGAAAATAGAAAGTTGGACGCTGAGTTAGGAACTATCGCAATCGATTCTATTTACACGCCCGTAAAAAATGTTAAATTTAGCATTGAAAATTACCGTGTAGAGCAAAAAACCGATTATGAAAAATTGGTTTTTGAAATCATAACCGACGGTTCTATACATCCTAAAGATGCACTTACCGAAGCTGCAAAGACGTTGATCCATCACTTTATGTTGTTCTCTGACGAACGCATCACCCTTGAGGCAGATGAGATTGCACAGACAGAAACATACGATGAGGAATCTTTACACATGCGTCAATTGTTGAAGACCAAACTGATCGATATGGACCTTTCGGTGCGTGCCTTGAACTGTTTGAAGGCTGCAGAAGTGGAAACACTAGGCGATTTGGTTTCTTACAACAAGAACGACCTCATGAAGTTCAGAAACTTTGGAAAAAAATCCCTAACAGAGCTAGAAGAGCTAGTTGTGTTGAAAGGACTATCCTTCGGAATGAACTTGGCCAAGTACAAATTAGATAAAGACTAACCGACATTTTTATACCTTAAAAAATGAGACACGGAAAAAAAGTAATGCACTTGGGTAGAAAAACTGCCCATAGAAAATCAATGTTAGCCAATATGGCCTGCTCATTGATTGAACATAAAAGAATCAACACCACAGTAACCAAGGCGAAAGCTTTGAAGCAATTCATTGAACCTTTGGTTACTAAATCAAAAGAAGACACTACACACAACCGTAGACAAGCTTTTCGTTATTTGCGTAACAAAGAAGCGGTAAGCGCTCTCTTTCGTGATGTAGCGGTAAAAGTAGGCGACAGACCTGGAGGATACACCCGTATCATTAAACTGGGAAATCGTCTTGGTGATAATGCAGATATGGCCATGATAGAATTGGTTGACTTTAATGATGTTTATTCAAACAAAGAAGAGTCTGCTAAGAAAACAACGCGTCGTAGTCGTTCGAAAAAGGCAAGTGCGCCAGCGGTAGAAGCTCCTGTGGCAGAAACCCCAGCACCTGAGGAAGCTAACGATGAAAATGCTGAAGCATAGATGTTAATAATATCAACTCATATCAAAAGGATAAGCAGCAATGGTTATCCTTTTTTTTATGTTTATTTGTAAATAATTTATCCTAAAATGAAGTATAAGAATAGAGCCAAAGCCATAGTCCTACTAGCTGATGGGACTTGCTTTGAAGGAAAATCACTCGGAATCGAAGGGAGTGCATTCGGAGAAATTTGTTTTAACACCGGGATGACAGGATACCAAGAGATCTTTACAGATCCTTCTTATTTTGGTCAATTGATGGTCACCACCAACGCCCATATCGGGAATTATGGTACTACCCCAGTAGACGAACAATCCGGAGGAGTAAAGATCGCAGGGTTGATTTGTAAAAACTTTAGTTACGAACACACACGTCCCTCTGGGACCCAAAATTTATACGATTATTTTGCGGAGCAAAACTTAGTGGCAATTTCAGATGTAGACACACGTGCATTGGTAAGCTATATCCGTGATAACGGAGCAATGAATGCTGTAATCACTACAGAGATTGATAAAATGGATAGCCTACAAGAACAATTGGCCGCTTATCCTTCTATGGAAGGGAGAGAATTGTCTTCTTCTGTTTCTACTAAAGAACCGTATTTTTATGGAAACCCAGAATCAGCTCATAAGGTTGCTGCCTTGGATTTGGGCATTAAAAAGAGCATCTTAAAGAATCTTGCAGATCAAGACATCTATATAAAGGTCTTTCCATACGATACCGATTTTGAAACGATGAAAGCTTTTCAGCCGGACGGTTATTTCCTTTCGAATGGGCCTGGAGATCCTGAGCCGCTTACATCAGCACAAGAAGTCGCAAAAAAAATCATAGCAGAAAACGCTCCGTTATTTGGAATTTGCTTAGGGCATCAAGTGATTGCTTTGGCCAATGGTGTATCCACCTTTAAGATGTTTAATGGGCATCGCGGAATCAACCATCCTGTTTTGCACCATACAACAGGAAAAGGGGAGATTACATCGCAAAACCATGGGTTTGCCGTAAATAGAGAAGAAGCAGAAGCGCATTCTGATTTAGAAATAACGCACACACATTTGAATGACAACACTGTTGCGGGTCTGAAAATGAAATCAAAAAATTGTTTTTCGGTACAGTATCACCCAGAAGCGTCCCCTGGACCAAACGATTCCAAATACCTTTTTAAAGCATTCAAAGAAAACATAATCAACAATTAAACTAAACTAGAGAAACCAATGAGTATTATTGTAAACATTCATGCACGTCAGATTTTAGACTCCAGAGGTAATCCAACGGTAGAAGTTGACGTAATGACAGAAAACGGGATTTTAGGAAGAGCAGCTGTACCCTCTGGTGCCTCAACAGGAGAGCACGAGGCCGTAGAATTAAGAGACGGTGGAGACAGTTTTATGGGAAAAGGAGTCCAAAATGCAGTGAATAACGTAAACACAGCTATAGCGGAACATATTGTAGGTACTTCTGTTTTTGAACAAAATAGCATTGACCAAATGATGATTGATTTGGACGGGACCCCCAACAAATCAAAACTTGGCGCCAACGCCATTTTAGGGGTTTCACTTGCCGTAGCAAAAGCAGCAGCCAACGAACTTGGAATGCCTTTGTATCGTTATGTAGGTGGTGTAAGTGCCAATACATTGCCGGTTCCTATGATGAATATCATCAACGGGGGTTCACATTCAGACGCACCTATAGCCTTTCAAGAATTTATGGTAATGCCCGTAGGCGCAGAAAGTTTTTCTCATGCGATGCAAATGGGGACTGAGATTTTTCATCACCTTAAAAAAGTATTGCACGATCGCAACTTAAGCACTGCCGTGGGAGATGAAGGAGGTTTTGCACCTACCTTGGACGGAACGGAAGATGCGTTGGATACCATCATAAAAGCTGTAGGAAATGCAGGCTATAAAGCGGGAGAAAACGTTATGATTGCTTTGGATTGTGCCGCTGCAGAATTCTACAAAGACGGGGTATACGATTACACCCTTTTTGAAGGCGATAAAGGTGTAAAAAGAAGTTCAGAAGAGCAAGCGCAATACTTGGCCGATTTGAGTAAAAAATACCCCATCATTTCTATCGAAGACGGAATGGATGAAAACGACTGGGACGGATGGAAATCGTTAACCGAAAAAATCGGCGATAGCGTTCAATTGGTTGGAGATGATTTATACGTTACCAATGTAGAACGTCTTTCCCGTGGAATTGACCAAAATATTGCCAATTCTATTTTGATTAAAGTAAATCAGATCGGAACCTTAACAGAAACCATAGCTGCAGTCAATATGGCACACAACGCAGGCTATACTTCTGTAATGTCGCACCGTTCTGGTGAAACAGAAGACAACACCATTGCCGACCTTGCTGTGGCATTGAATACAGGTCAAATTAAAACCGGTTCGGCTTCTAGAAGTGACCGTATGGCCAAATACAACCAGCTTCTTCGTATTGAAGAAGAATTGGGAAGCGTTGCTTATTTTCCTCAAAGAAATGCCTTTAAAGTAGGATAAGCGATCTTTTTTTCTATTTCAAAAGCGAGCCATCTGGCTCGCTTTTTGTTTTAAAAATCGCCTCGTTTTTTGTACATTTGCAGCACTTAGAATAAAGGACTTATGGAAAATAAAATACAGCTTACTTACGACAATACAACCTATGAATTCCCGTTGGTAAAGGGAACAGAGGATGAAATGGGAATTGACATCAAAGCATTACGTGCCCAAACGGGTTTGGTTACGCTTGATCCAGGTTTTAAAAACTCGGGTTCTTGTAAAAGCGGTATTACTTTCCTAGACGGAGAGAAGGGGATTTTAAAATACAGAGGCTATGCTATCGAAGACTTGGCTAATGGAGCTGACTTTTTAGAGGTTGCCTACTTGCTTATTTTTGGAGAACTTCCTACGGAAGAACAACTCAATAAATTTCAAAGTGATATCCACAAAGAGTCTTTAGTGGATGAAGATTTAAAGTTGATTCTCAAAAGCTTCCCACGTAGTGCGCACCCGATGGGGGCATTGGCTTCATTAACATCTGCGCTTACCGCCTTTAATCCAGAATCTGTAGACATCAATTCTGAACAAGACATGTACGAGGCCATCGTTACCATTATGGCTAAGTTCCCAGTGCTTTGCGCTTGGACGCACAGAAAAGTAAAAGGCTTGCCGTTAAATTACAGCGATAGTTCTTTGTCTTATGTGGACAACATCGCCCAGATGATGTTCAGACGTCCTACAGAAAAATACACGTCCAATGACATCGTTAACCGTGCATTGAACAAACTATTGATTCTCCACGCAGATCACGAACAAAACTGTTCTACTTCTACTGTGCGAATTGTAGGTTCTTCTCATGCAGGCTTATACGCTTCGGTATCTGCAGGAATTTCAGCCCTTTGGGGGCCTTTGCATGGCGGTGCCAATCAAGCGGTTTTAGAAATGCTTGAAGCGATCAATATAGATGGGGGTGATACGAAAAAATACATGGCAAAAGCCAAAGATAAAAGCGATCCATTCCGTTTAATGGGCTTCGGACACCGGGTGTACAAGAACTTTGACCCGCGTGCACGCATCATTAAAAAATCTGCAGATGAGGTTCTTAATGAATTAGGAATCAACGATCCTATTTTGGACATTGCAAAAGGATTGGAACAAGAAGCCTTGGAGGATTCTTACTTTGTGGACCGAAAACTATATCCCAATGTGGATTTTTACTCTGGTATCATTTACCGAGCTTTGGGTATACCTACTGAAATGTTTACTGTTATGTTTGCTTTAGGAAGACTTCCTGGATGGATTGCCCAATGGAGAGAAATGCGGGCAAACAATGAGCCTATTGGCCGTCCACGTCAAATTTATACGGGGGAAGTAAATCGTGAATTTAAAAACATTACAGCGCGTTAAGCTATTTTTTCGCTAGGTTTCTAATCATGCCTTTAAAAATAAAATAATGGAGAGGGACAAGGCTGTACCAATATAGCCTTCCCCATACTCCCCTTGGGCGGAATGTCGCTGTTTGATATATGCTGCCGTTTTCAATTCTGAATTCAAGCCAAGCCTCACCGGGTAATTTCATTTCTGCGAAAAGCAATAAACGTTTTTCTTTTTTATCGGCTAAAAGTACGCGCCAAAAGTCCAAGGCGTCTCCAGCATAAATTTTGTCAGGATGGGTTCTTCCTCTGCGTAAGCCGACTCCGCCAATGAGTTGATCTAAGTAGCCGCGTAATTTCCAAAGAATATTTCCGTAATACCAGCCTTGATTTCCCCCAATCTTCCACAAGGCTTTAAAGGTGTGTTCGGTATCTATATTGTCGAGGCGTTGGGCATCTCTTAATACACCAAATTTTGGCACCTGTATGTATCCTTTTAAATCTTTGTTTAATCGACCGCTGACCATGGAGTCCTTCCAACTGCTGATGACAGAGTTTTGCTCAATCCGTTTAAAGGCCATTTGTATTGCTTGATCGTACGTATAGGGTTCAATCCCTAAAATGGATTGTAGGCGGTTGTCTTTGGCAATGACTTCCATTTTCATGCTGTCCACAAGATTCACCGCCAATGGATATGATGTTGAGGTCACAAAATGCAGCCAATATGAAGATAAGCGAGGAGTCATTACTGGAATACTAAAAATCCAATTTTTAAAGCCTCTATTTTTTGCGTACCGATGCAACATTTCTTTATAGGTCAATACATCTGCCCCACCGATATCAAAGGAAGAATCAAGGCATTCAGGATGCAGTAATACGCCATTAAGATATTCCATGACATTTCGAATGGCAATGGGTTGAGATTTTGTTTTCACCCACTTTGGGGTTACCATTACAGGGAGTTTTTCACATAAGTCTCTGATGATTTCAAAAGAAGCACTTCCAGATCCGACAATGATGCCTGCGCGTAAAACGGTTGTGGGGATTGAAGAAGCTTTTAAAATGGTCTCAACATTTTTTCTTGAAGCCAAATGCTTGGATAAAACTTTTTCATTTGCAATCCCACTCAGATAGATGAGTTGTTTAGCATTGGTTTCTTCGATGCACTTTAAAAAATAGGTAGCACAACGGCTTTCCATGTCAGAAAAATCTCCTATGTCTGACGACATCGAATGAATCAAATAATAGGCAACATCTATGTCTTTCGGAATTGGATTTTCTTTTTGTGGATCTAAAAAGTCTACCGTTATGAGTTGAAGTTTTTTCTTAATCTCCTCATTGACAGAAAGACGCTCAGGATCTCGTACTGTGCAATAGACTTCATGCCCTGCATTGATTAGATAGGGAAGTAGACGCATGCCAATGTATCCATTAGCTCCGGTAACTAATATTTTCATGCCCTTGGGTTTTTAAAGTAGGTCGCTAGGGTTCTGGGGCAGGTTATTTATTTTTTCTCGGCTCAACTTTTTAAAAAAAGCATGCGTGCTTTTATTGGTGGCTGCAACTTTGATGCGGTGCTGATCCATGTAAATGGAGTATTCTTCTGACTTTCCCTTGTAAAGCTTTAGTTTGTAATATGGAATCACCAAGCCATAGGTTTCCAATAAACTTCTAAAACGAACTATAATGCCCTTTGGTCGCAGTTCAATGCTGCAGCTGTTGGTGTTTTGATCAAGGATTAACAAGTTGTGAATTTCTATGGAACTTTCCGTAATAAATAATTTTGCGGATCCGATTCCTTTTAATCTCCACCTCTCTCTTAGGTTGTAAGGAGAACCAACTGAAGCATTGACTTTTTGGATCAACTTAGGGTCGTTGTACGATAAATTTGCGAGCACTTTTTCTTTTAAAGGTATGAAAAAATGGTGTAGAAATTGTTTTTTGAAATGCTTCAACAGCTGTTTTTTTTATCGGTTAAAGCGAATTTTTTTATACTTGAATCTTGTGCTTTTATTCTATGGAAACCTACTGGTCAAAGAAAATGAGAATTGAGGTATAATAAGTATCTTTGCGCAAACTGAATTATGCAAGTACTTTCACAACGGATCAGCATTTTGTTGACTCCTTTTTTTGAGCAGCAACACAACCTAGCCTTAAAAGAATTTGATTATCAAGCTACCCGCAAAGAATTTGAGGGAGACATTACTTTGGTTGTTTTCTCGCTTTTACGTCATATTAAAGGAAACCCGGTTCAACTGGGAACTTCTATTGGAGAATACCTAAAAGCAACTTCAGATCTTGTAACGGATTTTAATGTAGTTAAAGGCTTTTTAAATCTTTCTATTGCGGATGAATTTTTTAGCACTGCATTAGGGGATATATCTGCCCAAGAGAACTATGGAAAGCTAGCTGTAGATAAAAGTAAGGTTCATTTGGTAGAGTATTCTTCCCCCAACACAAATAAACCCCTTCATTTAGGACACATTCGTAATAATTTACTGGGCTATTCAGTTGCTCAAATATTAGAAGCCAGCGGAAAGCAGGTGCTCAAAACGCAAATCATCAACGACCGAGGGATACACATCTGTAAATCTATGGTGGCATGGCAAAAATTTGGCAACGGAGAGACCCCTGCGCAAAGCGGCCTAAAGGGAGACAAGCTCGTTGGAAACTATTATGTTCGATTCGATCAAGAATACAAAAAAGAAATTACCGCTTTGGTGGCCGAAGGAAAATCCGAAGACCAGGCCAAAGCAGAAGCACCTTTGTTTGTCGCTGCACAAAATATGTTACGCGAATGGGAGTCCGGAAATCCTGAGGTTGTTGCACTATGGAAAACCATGAACCAATGGGTATATGATGGATTTGCAGTTACGTACAAGCAGTTGGGTGTTACTTTTGACTCTTATTATTATGAGAGTGACACCTATCTTTTAGGGAAAGAGCTGATACAACTTGGATTGAAAAAGGAATTGTTTTTTACCAAAGAGGACGGTTCCATTTGGGTTGACCTTACCGACGAAGGCTTAGATGAAAAGTTGCTGCTGCGTTCAGATGGTACAGCGGTATACATGACCCAAGATTTAGGGACGGCATTGCAACGTTTTAAAGACAATCCTACTATGGATGGGATGGTTTATACTGTTGGAAACGAACAAGACTATCATTTCAAAGTATTATTTTTAATCTTAAACAAGCTGGGGTATACCTGGGCATCTTCCTTGTTTCATTTGAGTTATGGGATGGTAGACTTACCAGAAGGAAAGATGAAGAGTAGAGAGGGTACAGTAGTAGATGCCGATGACCTTATGCTAGAAATGCGCGATACTGCTGCTGGATTGGCAGAAGAATTAGGGAAACTAGAAGGCATGAATGATTCGGAAAAACAAGAGTTGTACCATACCATTGGCTTGGGTGCATTAAAGTACTTTATCTTGAAAGTGGACCCCAAAAAACGAATTTTATTTGATCCAAAGAGCTCGGTTGATTTCACCGGAAATACGGGTCCTTTTATACAATATACGTATGCAAGAATTCAATCCATCCTGCGAAAAGCACCAAAAAACGATGTCGTTTACTCCGGACTTACGTTAACTCTAAAAGAAAAAGACATCGTCAAGCAATTATTGCTTTATCCAGAAACCATTCAGCAAGCCGCAGCACAATACAGCCCTGCTATAATTGCAAATTATGTATACGATTTGGTCAAGCTCTTTAATTCTTTTTATCAAAGCATAAGTATATTGGGAGAAGAAGATCAAAATTTACTTCAGTTTCGTGTGCAATTGTCCAAAATAGTCGGGAAGGTCATCGAAAGCGGGAGTCAACTTTTAGGAATAGACGTTCCTGAAAGGATGTAACAAAAAAAAACCGCTCATTGAGCGGTTTCTTTTTTCTTTTTCACAGGCTATTTTTTCCCAGCCTAAGGAAGTTTTATTTTGAACTTACAGCCAAGTTGTATACAACAAGACCAAATCCAATTTTGTTGATGGCATCACCGATGTTATAGATAACATCCATTTGCAATCCACCAAAGATACCAGAGTACCAACCTTCAGTACCGGCCATGTAACCAATAGGATAGATTGCCCATCCTACCAATACAAACCAACAAAGGGTTTTGTGCGCAGACAAAACAGCACCTCCAGCAGAAGCAGCAAGCTTCGCAGCAGATCCAAGCCAAATGTCATACACAATGATGAAATAAGCGATCCCTGAGATCAATCCCCATAAAGCTGGGCCAGATCCAGTGATGTAAACCGCTTCTCCTAGGTATCCTGTAACCAACATAACAACAGAAAGGAAGATTAATCTCCACATCAATTGTTTTGTCGCTCCGGCAGCCTTAAGAATTAAATAAAATTCAACACACATTAAAGGAACAGTCAATACCCAGTCCACATAACGGAAGAATGTGGGTGAAGTAGCATTTGATGCCCAATAATCACGCATGTACCAATAGTGTACAGCGGCAATGAAAGTAATCAACCCTGAAACTAGGATAGATGTTTTCCATTTGTTGTCAAATGAACTCATTGATAGGAAGAAGAACGCAGATGCTGCCATCATTGCCATACAACCTACAAAGAAAGTGAAACCTACATAATCATCAGTTGCCATCGCTGGTACAGCTGATAATAAACTTAGAAATTTTTCCATAATAGAATTAATTATTTGTTTTTGTTTAGGTAAATTTAAAAAAAATTAAACTTACCAACTATATATATCATATTTTTTTTAGTCTAAAAATCATTATATCGTGATAAAATCATTAAATATTTATCAATTTAACATTATAGCTTCTACAGTGTTTATCTTATTGTCGATATCCTTAAACACAGTGTTTTCAGGGGGTTTGGCCTTATTTCTGATTCTCAGTTTAGGGATAATTCACGGTGCAAATGATTTAAAATTGCTTCAACAAAAAAAATCTAAAACGTCTAAAGTTGGCTTTTTTTTGTTTCTTATAATATATATAGGAGTAGTTTTACTGGGTGTTGTTGTATTTTATAGTATACCCCAATATGGTCTATTGGCTTTTGTTTTGGTCAGCAGTTATCATTTTGGTGAACAACATTTGGAAATAAACTTTACAAACGTCAAAAAAACACCTCTTTGGGTCCACCTTGTATACTTTTCATACGGCGCTACTATTTTTGGATTATTGTTTTACTTACAAGCGGATACAGTCTTACCTATTATAGAACAAATTAGTGGTGTTTATTTATCTCCTCATTTATTTCAATTCCTTTTGATTGCTTCCTTCTTATGCTGGGCAATCCTGACGTTATTGATTGTTACATTAAAAGAGCGGCTTTTTGAGGAATTAATCCTACTTGCTTTCATAGGGTTTATTTTCTTTTTCACCGATCTTCTTACTGCCTTTGCTTTTTATTTTGTGTTTTGGCACAGCATTCCATCCATTCAAGACCAAATGCATTTTCTGTATGGGGAATCTAATTTTAGCTATTTTAAGGTATATGTAAAAGACTCATTGCTTTATTGGCTGGCAGCATTGTTTGGCTTAGCCTTTGTGTATTTTTTTATCCCGGGTAACCTTGCATTTTTTTTGCCTTTGTTTTTTTCCTTCCTAGCAGCGATAACTTTTCCACATGCAGTAGTTATGGGAAAATTACAATTGGGGAAAAAAACCCTCAGACGGAACAGGATTTAATGCCTTAGCTTCCCAAGAAAATAAGTAAATTTGGCATTTAATGCACGATTATGTTTGACAACCTCAGTTCCAAATTAGACAAAGCCTTTCAGGTCCTTAAAGGACATGGAAAAATCACCGAAATTAATGTTGCGGAAACCTTAAAAGAAGTCCGACGTGCTTTATTGGATGCCGATGTTAATTTTAAGATTGCGAAAGAATTTACCAACAGGGTAAAAGAAAAAGCAATTGGACAAGACGTACTCACAACACTGAACCCAGGTCAGCTTTTGGTTAAAATTGTCAAAGATGAATTGGCAGATTTAATGGGTGGTGAAGCAGTAGGGATTAACCTTTCAAATAAGCCTTCAGTTGTTTTGATGTCAGGATTACAAGGATCTGGTAAAACAACCTTAACGGGGAAATTGGCATTGCATTTAAAAAAGACGAAAGCCAAGAAACCACTTTTGGTGGCATGTGATGTTTATCGTCCAGCAGCAATCGATCAGTTGGGTATTGTTGCAGCCCAAATTGATGTTCCTATATATGAGGACCGAGCGGAAAAGGATCCTGTAAAAATTGCTTTAGCAGGGATTGCAGCAGCAAAAGAGCAAAAATGTGATTTAGTTATTGTAGATACCGCAGGGCGTTTGGCTGTTGATGAAGCCCTGATGAATGAGATCTCAAACATTCACAAAGCCATTACTCCAGACGAGACTCTGTTTGTCGTAGATGCCATGACAGGGCAGGATGCTGTCAATACGGCCAAGGCCTTTCATGATCTATTAAATTTTGATGGGGTAGTCCTTACCAAAATGGATGGTGACACTAGAGGTGGAGCCGCATTGTCTATTAAAACAGTAGTCAATAAACCCATTAAATTTATTGGTACTGGAGAAAAAATGGAAGCCCTTGATATTTTCTATCCAGAGCGAATGGCTGATCGTATTCTTGGCATGGGGGACGTTGTTTCTTTGGTAGAACGTGCACAACAACAGTTTGATGAGCAAGAAGCCCGTAAAATCAGTAAAAAGATTGCAAAAAATCAATTTGGGTTTGATGATTTTTTATCCCAAATTCAGCAGGTTAAAAAAATGGGGAACATGAAAGACCTCATGGGCATGATCCCAGGCATGGGCAAAGCGTTAAAAGGGGTTGATATAGACGATGATGCGTTTAAGCATATAGAAGCCATCATAGGTTCTATGACTCCTGATGAAAGGGCGAATCCTAACGTACTAAACAGCAGCCGAAAAAAGCGGATCGCAAAGGGTGCAGGACAGGACATTAATGAGGTCAATAAAATGATAAAGCAATTTCATCAAATGAGCAAGATGATGAAAATGATGCAGGGGGGCAAAGGCAAACAAATGATGCAGATGTTTCAAGGAATGCGATAAACAATAAGCTATGAAAATACTCGACGGGAAAAAGACTTCAAGTCAAATCAAAGAAGAAATTAAAGCAGACGTAACGGCGATGAAAGCACGTGGGGAACGTGTGCCGCATTTGGCAGCAGTACTGGTAGGAAATGATGGGGCCAGTCTTACCTATGTAGGCAGTAAAGTACGATCCTGTGAATATGTGGGGTTTGATTCTACCTTAATTCGTATGGAAGAAGACATTACCGAAGCCGCTTTGTTAGAAAAAATTGAAGCGCTAAATGCAGATACTGCTTTGGATGGGTATATCGTTCAGTTGCCCTTGCCAAAGCACATAGACGAAGAAAAAATATTATTGGCCATCGATCCTAAAAAAGATGTAGACGGGTTTCATCCCGCAAATTTTGGACGCATGGCATTAGAGTTAGACGCTTTTATTCCAGCAACTCCCTTTGGAATCATGCAGTTGTTGGAACGTTATGAGGTACCTACGAGTGGCAAACATTGTGTAGTAGTGGGCCGAAGTCATATCGTGGGGCGACCCATCAGTATATTAATGAGTCAAAAGGGCCCGGCAGGGAATGCGACAGTAACGGTAGCACACAGTAGAACAGAAAATTTAGCAGAACTTACTCAGCAGGCAGATATCGTTGTGATGGCCTTAGGAATTCCAGAATATCTAACAGCCGATATGGTCAAAGATGACGCGGTTATCATCGATGTTGGAATAACACGTGTACCGGATGAAACTCACCCAAAAGGATATGTCATCAAAGGGGATGTAGCCTATGAGGAAGTGGCAAAGAAATCAAGCTTCATTACTCCTGTTCCTGGGGGGGTAGGTCCCATGACCATCGCTATGTTATTAAAGAATACGCTACTGGCAAGAAAGTGGAACGCCTAGTCGATCCTAAAGGGTATATATTAAGCGAAGGTTTACTGTGCCAATTTCATGTGTTTTTGGTTGAAATGCATAGTTCATTTCATAAAGAATGATTTCCATACCAATGGGGGTTTTTATTGGATGGAATCGCAGCCCAAAAAAAGCATTCATTTCAATTCCATTACTTGCAAACCCATCCTTGAGATCTGCAATATCATTTTCTGGAATTTCGATACCTTTCTGTCCTTTGTACTTTTGATAGCCTATACCTGCACCGACAATCAAAGCTGTGGGCCCTACGCGAATAAAATCATGTTGAAGGTTAAAATCAATTGCGTAAAGATTTACTTTTCCATTGGGATTTTTACTGCTTTTAGAAGAACGATATTGGGCAAAACGGAGAAGAGATTCAATGCGCAATTCTCTCTCATTCCATTCTTTTTGTACTCCAAAACTGAACCGACCCCCTAATGCAGAAGCAATGGGTGTTTTTTTAATGCTGCCGATTCCTGCACCCACAAAAGCATAAGCATTTCTTCTTTGCGAAAAACACGGGTTGAGGATACCCCATAAAACGATGAAGAGCAGTAGGTGCCGCATGCAGTAGGTAAGTCTTGGGAAATATGAAGATAGGGATATTTATTTTAATATACAAAAATAATAGACCTACCTTGGATGTTCAGGGAATTGGTCTTTAGGGAATGGTTTTACTTTCCGTTTGTTCCATGGCGTTGTAGATCTGAAGGATAAGCAATGCAAAACCAACCCCAGTCAAGATTAAAAGTATATTAAGGTAGCCTTCGGCGGCAAAACTCAATCGTATCAAAATGGTGGCAATGATAAATCCGGTATTTCGGATAAGTTTACTGTATTCCTCTGTATAGCGAAAGGAAATCAGTAGAATGATTACATCGGCCAGGATCAATAAAGTAAAGAATTGATTGAAGAAAATACTGTCCAATTTGCCTACCTGGGTATTCTGAAAAATGTCTGCGACCCATTTCCCAAAGCTGAGAACAGACATCAGACTTAAAACCAAAAGCAAAACCAAACTCACTATTTTCTTGGAGGAAATAAAGCGTTTCAATAAAGGATCTTCAACGGGACGTCTGGCTAATCGCATTTTTCCTTTGTTAAAAAGGAAAATCATTAAAAATAAAAGTAAGAATCCGGTAAGATCAATCAAGAGTTCAAGGTTGTGTTGAGACGACATCCAGTCGCCTACTAAATCCATTTGGGGGATGTCTTTAAATATTTTCCGTATAACGATCAACGAGATAATCTCAAATTGTTTCGATACACAAGAAGTAAAGGAGCGGGGGAGATAAAACAACAACAGATACACTTCATACACCAAAATAAGAGAAAATGGGGTGTATATGGCTGCAATAGGATCTAGGAGGAGGTCTTGTTGTGCTGTTGGGAAAATTAAAATGTTTTGATTTTTTAAAAAAATCAACAGCAAGTGGGATAAAAACCCAATTGCAGCAAAAAGCAAAATAATGCTTTCAAATTTTTTCCGAATGTTCGGAGCAAATACAAGTGTGAAAAGCTCGTCTGTTTTTTGTCTAAGAGAAGTCATGATGTGGCAAATAGTTGATCACTGTTTTTAAAACTTTTGAATTCTAACGCATTACCTGAAGGATCATAAAAGAACATCGTTTGCTGTTCTCCAGGCTGGCCTTCGAAACGAAGGTAGGGGGCAATTTCAAATTCAATGTTTTGGTGAATCAACCTTTGGCTAAAAGCTTGGAATACTTCCCAGTCCAAGACTACGCCAAAATGGGGAATCGGAACGGCTTTCCCGTCCACTTGGTTAAAGTGTTTTTCTCCTTTGTGATTTTTGTCTTCATGAAGCACCAGTTGATGTCCAAAAAAATCATAATCTGCCCATTCATCACTGCAGCGTCCTGGGGTGCATCCCAATACGTTTTCGTAAAAAGGTTTCGCAAGACTCAAGTTGCTGACAGGAATGGCCAAATGGAATGGAGATAAACGACCCATACATAAAGGTAAGGATTTTTGATTGAAGGCACGAAGAAAGTGGTAACTTTGTGCCCCTATGGAAACATCCTTAAAGCAAGACGTAGCATTGGGAAAGGCATTACCGCTAATGGAAGCTTTTTACACTCTTCAAGGAGAGGGCTTTCACAAAGGCAGTGCAGCCTATTTTATTCGTGTAGGGGGGTGTGACGTAGGCTGTCATTGGTGCGATGTTAAAGAAAGTTGGGATGCCGAAAAACATCCACCAACTGGGATTGACACCATTGTAAATGAAGCCAATAAACATTCCAAAACAATTGTTATTACTGGCGGTGAACCGTTGATGTGGAACATGGAACCTTTGACTTCGGCTTTAAAAAGCAAAGGAATCCAAGTACATATAGAAACTTCAGGGGCTTACCCCATTACGGGACACTGGGATTGGTTTTGCCTTTCACCTAAAAAAAACAAACGCCCCATACCGGAGGCCTATCTGCGTGCAGATGAGTTAAAAATGATTGTCTACAACAAAGATGATTTTCGGTTTGCAGAAGAACAAGCCGAAAAAGTAGGAAAAGATTGTGTGTTGTATCTTCAGCCCGAATGGAGCCGAAGAGAGGAAATGATGCCTTTAATGGTGGATTATGTTTTAGACAATCCGCATTGGAAAGTTTCGCTACAAACCCATAAATACTTAAGAATTCCGTAGGACAGTCAAGCGGGCGAGGTAATCATAATTGGGCCCTTGCATAATCATTTCGCAATGAAAACCGCATAAGCTGGCGGCTTGTAGAAGGCAGTCGTAATCAAGGTATAGCCAAGGAAATTCTTCTGTTTCGTTTTGAAACCCAATGCCATATTCTACTTGTCCATAATAGGGTTCACTCATTTGCCAATCGGCTTGTTCTTCTTCTGGAAAAAGATAAATAAGGTCGGATGAATCCATTAAAATTTGGCCGTCCTTTTTTAATAAAGTTTTTAAGTGATTGAGCATCGGAATCACGCCTTGAAAAGTTTGTGCGATGCCCAGTCCATTCATTAAAAGCAAAAGGGTGTCAAATTTTTGATCAGTATAATCAAAAATGGATTGAGAAATAATTTGTTTTACCCCCCTGTCTTTGGCTACTTCTGAAGCTCCTTTGGACAGATCTATTCCGGTGACGTCAAGACCTTTTGTGTCTTGTAAATACAAGCTGTGACTGCCACTACCGCAACCAATATCCAAAACCTTCCCAAAGGTCAGCTGCAGTGCTTTTTGTTCCAATACAGGCATATGTTCAAACATTCTAAAAAAGTAAGCAAGGGGTACGGGGTCTTCGTCGGTTAAAGAGGTCCAGGTAAGGAGCGATTGTTTTCCTGGGGCTTGATGATAATTGCGTAATGCTTTGCCAAAGAGATCTTTCAAAATAGAGTAGTTTTGTAAAAAAAAAGTAAGATGCAAAAGCAATTGGAGCAGTTGCCGCAACGCGCCAAAGATACGGCAAGAGAAACGAAAAGTTTTTTTCAACGCCTAAAAAAGCGTCCTCCAAAAAAATTGGACGAAGCTATGCAAGAAATCCACGAGGAGGTTTTTGCGGAAACCAATTGCTTGGATTGTGCCAATTGTTGTAAAACTACGGGTCCGTTATTTGAACGAAAAGACATTGATCGTATCGCGAAATATTTGCGTCTGAAGCCGGCTGAATTTGAGAGAAAATATTTGCGTGTTGATGAAGACAACGATTGGGTTTTGCAAAGCCTACCTTGTTCTTTTTTGGCCGCCGATAACAGTTGTATTATTTACGATGTCAGGCCTAAAGCGTGTAGAGAGTTTCCACATACAGATCGACCAAAAATCTATCAGATCGCACAACACACGCAAAAAAATGTAGCCATATGTCCCGCTGCCTTTGAGATTGTTGAAAAGATAAAAGAGCGCTTACCTTAGTTCGGGTAAAGCACATATTTTTCTCGTATGCTTTTGAAATTCGAAAGTTGCGGTTCCCAACTGCTCCGAATTTGTACTTCTGACCATCCTTTTTGAATCTGTTCTTGCAGTGTTTTTGTTCCTGCTAATTTCACAAATCCAGATTTAAAAAAATGATCTTTATCTGGGTATTGACGGTAAGCGTCAATAAGCCATTGAAGCTGAATTTGATTCAGCCTTGGGTGATTGGTTAAGCGTTCTCCAAAACATTTTTTTTCTTTCAGCTTAGGGTTTTTTGCACCAAAATTGGGCTTGGGGATAAAACTGTATTTTCCTTCCAATTCTGGGTGTCCATAAACTTGAAATTGCTTTTCTGTTCCGCGGCCTACACTAATGGGGGTTTGTTCAAACAAACACAAGCTAGGGTATAGATTTACAGCTTTGGCATTGGGTAAATTTGGGGAAGGACGTACAGGTAAATCATAGGTAGAACTGTGCGTGTAATTTTTGTTTTTTATTACAGTTAAATCGCATTGAATACCCGCGCTTAACCATTGTTCTCCAAGGATCATATGCGCAAATTCCCCAAGGGTGAGTCCGTGAACAATAGGAATGGAGTGCATTCCTAAATAGCTTTTATAAGGGGCCTCCATTACAGGACCGTCTACATAGTGCCCGTTGGGATTGGGGCGGTCAAGAACAAGCAACGGAATTTGATTTTCAGCACAGGCTTCCATGATTAAGTGCAGTGTAGAGAGGTAGGTGTAAAATCGTGCTCCTACATCTTGAAGATCAAACACCATAAGATCAATGCCCTGCAATTGTTCTGGTTGTGGTTTTTTATTCTTTCCGTGTAGCGAAAGGATGGGAAGTTGTGTGAGCGAGTCGATTTCATCTTTGATGAGTGCGCCATTGTCTTCTCTAGAACGAAACCCGTGTTCCGGAGCAAAAATTTTTACGACATCAACTTTTAGCGCCAGAAGGGAGTCAATTAAATGGGTCGCGTTTTGGTTGTGGTAAATTTGACTGGCAGCATGTGCAACCACACCTACTCTTTTTTCTTTAAGCAGCGGAAGGTATTTTTCGATTTGTTCCGCTCCGGGGGAAATAGAGGGCGCTTGCGCATATCCAAAAAAGGGAATGGCTAAAAACCCAATTAAAAATGTAATTTTGAAAGCCAACCGAATAAAATTCTGCATTTTGAGTTTAGAGTTTTTCTTAGCGACACGTATGCGGCAAAATGCCCAGAACGAAAGTAGTGTTTCATCCCGAATTATAAAAATTGGGGTGTTTGCGATTGCACTTGGGATGGTCATGATGTTGATTGCTTTAGGAACCGGCTTGGGATTACAGAACGCCATACGCGAAAAAACCATTTCTTTTAGCAGTCATTTAAAAATAGCGCCGTTTGAGAACAACAATTCAGCCCTTAGTGTTCGGCCGATATCCGCTACAGATGTTACCTTGCCTGAATCGATTCTGAAAGAAATAGATGTGCTTTATCCTGTAATTAATGCGGGAGGGCTATTAAAGTCAAAAAGTGAATTTGAAGGAGTTATCTTTAAAGGAGTCGATGCGCGTTATCCCGAAAATAAAATACAATCTTTTCTTTTAGAAGGTCACTTCCCAGAGTTCGATTCATTGCCGAGTAATGCAATTGTTTTGTCCAAAACCCTTGCCAATCGATTACAGCTAACTGTTGGAAATCGTGTAACCGCATATTTTCAAAATCCCAAAAACCCTAGTCTTCCCCGCACCCGCTATTTTAAAGTAGAAGGCATTTACGAAACGGGTTTTCCCGATTTTGACGCTTCATATATATGGGGAGATCTGCGGCAAATGCAGCGGTTAAAAAATTGGGAGCAAGACCAAGTCGGTGGATATGAAGTGTTCTTAAAAAATGAGGATGCCCTGGTTGAAATGGGAGAAAAAATTTACGATCGATTGCCCTCGGATATAGATGTGCAAACAATAGAGCAGTTGTATCAAGGTGTTTTTGATTGGATTGCCCTTTTTGACTTTAATATTCTCATCATAATTTTGGTTATGATTGTAGTGGGTACGCTTAACATGGCTACTGCTTTGTTGGTTTTAATTTTAGAACGCAGCCGAATGGTCGGTATTTTAAAATCTCTTGGAGCCAGTGCCTCAAGCATCCAGAAAATATTTTTGTGGAATGCTGTATACATCATTTTAAAAGGCATGGCCATAGGGAATATTGTTGGACTGTTTTTACTCTACCTTCAACATAAAATGGGTTTTGTTGAATTGGATCCAGCTACCTATTTTGTTTCTGCTGTCCCCATTTATTTTGGAACATTTCAAATTTTATTATTGAATGCTTTTGTTTTATTGAGTTGTACTTTTTTGCTGTGGTTTCCCTCTATGGTCATAGGTAAAATAGATCCAGTGAAAGCCCTGCGTTTTCGCTAAATATCATGCGGGATTGTTTAAGAGTTTAGTAGAGAAGGTATATCTTTGTTCGGAAGAAAAAATCAATGAACTACGCAAAAAATATTTTAGAGACCATCGGGAATACCCCTTTAGTTAAACTCAATGCCATTACCGCTGAAATTCCAGCATTGGTATTGGCAAAGATTGAGAGTTTTAATCCTGGGAATTCGGTTAAAGACCGCATGGCATTAAAAATGGTAGAAGATGCTGAAGCTGACGGTCGCTTAAAACCTGGAGGAACCATTGTAGAAGGAACTTCTGGAAATACAGGAATGGGATTGGCACTTGCAGCAATTGTAAAAGGGTACAAGCTCATTTGTGTTTCTACCGACAAGCAATCCAAAGAAAAGTTTGATGTTTTACGCGCAGTTGGGGCAGAGGTCATTGTATGTCCAACAGATGTGGCACCTGACGATCCCAGATCGTATTACTCCACTTCAAAGCGCATCGCAGAAGAAACACCCAATGCTTGGTACGTAAATCAATACGATAACCCTTCCAATGCACAAGCTCATTATGAACAAACTGGTCCAGAGATTTGGGAGCAAACCAATGGAAAAATCACTCACTTTGTTGTTGGGGTAGGGACTGGAGGTACCATCTCTGGAGTGGCTAAATATTTAAAAGAAAAGAATCCTAGCATTAAAATTTGGGGAATAGATACCTATGGCTCGGTTTTTAAAAAATACCACGAAACGGGGGTTTTTGATGAAAAAGAAATTTATCCTTACATCACTGAAGGAATTGGAGAGGATATATTGCCTGAAAATGTCGATTTTTCTTTGATCGATGCTTTTGAAAAAGTAACCGACAAGGATGCCGCAGTATACACACGTAAATTGGCAAGAGAAGAAGGCGTTTTTGCTGGAAATTCCTGTGGAGCAGCAATTAAGGGGCTTTTGCAATTAAAAGAGAATTTTAGTCCTGAGGATGTAGTCGTAGTATTATTGCACGATTCAGGCTCACGTTACATTGGAAAAATGTACAATGACGATTGGATGAAGCGTCATGATTTTCTTTAAACAAAAATTGAAATTCAATTAAAATTCCAAAAATTTATTCACAATATTTATGTAATTTTAGCGTTAAGACTTTGTTAGAGCATTAAAGGTTGTACCACTATATTTATACATACATAAAAAATATAGCACTATTATTGTGTTTATCCCTCATTGGGTTAACGGGTTATGCTCAAACGGCAGAACTTACATTAAACAACAGATCACAAATTTTAACGCCTGCTCAGGGGAGTATTTCGCAATTTTGTTCAGACTCGGGCTCTAATTTAACCTTCCAAGTCAACAATAGTGGACCTGACCATGTTTTTTTAGCAACGAATACGTTGGTGGTTACTCTAACAACAACCGGCAATACTTTTCACCCCTCTAATTCCAGTGTACTAACCCGGACATTTACCGCTGCATCTAGCTCTAACAGTACTACAGCAGTAATCGCCGCATCGGGCTTTGCCACTTTTGATTGGCCGACCCCGCTGGAATTCACAAATCCAGGTACAACAACCATCAACGTTTCTGTTGCTGCATCTGGTACTACAGATCCAGGAACCTTTGACAATAATATCGATTACACGGTTTTGGTTCTGGCAAATCCTTCTGTTCCAACCGTTACTTCTAACTTTGGTTCTGGAGTAATTAACATTTGTCAAGGCGATAGTGTTATTCTTACCGCATCTAACGTAGGGGATGAGTATGAATTTTACCGAAATTCAACCCTTTTAGGACCAAGACAAACCTCAAGAACCTTTACAACTTCTTCGCTTGCAGACAATGATGTAATAACTGTAATTGCCTATTTTACAACGAATTGTGGTTCCCCAGCCTCATCTTTAATGACAGTAAATGTGGAGTCTATCCCAACGGGAAGCTTAACTTCAGATGCGAGCAACGACACTGCTTGTGAGGGCGATGATGTTCTATTTACAGCAGATGATTTAGGATCAAACCCAGATCCACGTTATGCTTTTTACCTCAATGGTGCATTGGCACAAGCAAGCTCTACACAAAGCACTTTTTTGCTTTCTTCGGTTACTGCTGACAATCAAGTGGTTTTAGCACGAACCTACGCTACATCAAGTTCTTTGTGTTTTGATTCTAACAGCATTACATTACGTCTTAACTCCGTTTCAGGGGTAAATCAGATTGGTGGTGCAACGACCATTTGTGCAGGAGAAGATCCTGTAGCATTATCCGATGTTTCTCAATTTGTACCAGATAGAGCCGGCGCTACGCTTTCCTATCAATGGCAGATGCGAACCGGTACTACTACCTTCGGAGACATATCCGGAGCCACAAATGCTACATACGATCCTGGACCTTTGTCCGCTACAACAGGATTTAGACGTCTAATATACTCTACTTTTAACGGTGTAACCTGTACAACTTCTGTTGCCTCTGCCTCTTCTAACATTGTCACAATAACGGCTACACCCAATGCAGCAGCAGTAATTACAACCGATGCTTTTAACAGTACAGTTTGTGAGGGGGACGATTTGGTTATTGACGCAAGCAGTACAACCAATGCGCAACGTTATCAGTATTATGTTAACGGAACCCCCCAATTGGCGACCATCACGTCTACGTCAAGTTATACACTCAATTCTGTCAGTTTCCCGGACAATACGGTATTAACTGTCCGAGCGTATGTTGGGACCACCACAAATACCTGTTTTGATGATGCTTCTGTAACCCTAAGAGTAAATTCTTTTTCAGGAACAAATTCATCCATTGGAAACAGTCAAAATGTATGTTCTGGAGAAACCCCCGTAGCCTTTACCTCTCTTGCTTCCCCGACAATAGATCGTTTGGGAGATGGCGCTACCTTTACCTACCAATGGCAATTACGAACGGGTTCAAACCCCTTTCAAAACATACTCAATTCAAATTCAGAGACGTATACGCCTGCCGCGGTAAGCACAACAACTTCATTTAGAAGGATACTTGAAAGTACGTTCAATGGGGTTACTTGTTCAGAGATAAGTAATGTAGTCACTTTGACTGTAATTGGAGGGGTTACTCCATCTGCAAGTTTTATTACTGGAAATCCAAACGATGTGGTTTGTGATAATGAAGCAGTTACTTTAGACGCCTCTGGTTCTACTGGAGCCAACAGTTATGCATTTTACATAAATGGTATCAATCAATCAGGGCCTGCAGCAGCATCGTCCTATGTTATTCCGGCGGGAACTTTAAGTGATAACGCTACCGTATCTATTATAGCCTACTCCGGTTTTTTGGGTGCGGGCTGCTCTGATACTGCGACACGTACGGTTCGCGTCAACAGCATAACAGCCACAAGTACACTTTCAGGAGCGCAAACAATCTGTAGCGGCGATGCAATAACAACCCTTAGTGGAGATGTTTCTGTTTCTCCTATTGGAGCTACTATTAGTTACGAATGGCAAAGCAAGACCGCCGTAACAAGCTTTACAGCAATATCGGGAACAAATTCAACATCCTACACACCCTCTGGTGTTACCACAACCACTGACTTTAAACGAATTACCTATGCCGCATTCAATGGACAAACCTGTCAAGTAGAAAGCGCTGTTGTTCGTGTAACAGTTGATCCTGCGCCAACGGTTACCTTAAATGGGGGTACGAACCCCATTTGTACAGGAGACAGTGTAACCTTTACTGCTGCAGGCGGGTCTTTTTATGAATTCTTTGTTGATGGTGTAAGCCAAGGGGCCACGAGTACTTCAAATACTACTTCAATGACCGGTCTAACCGATGGTCAACAAGTAACTGTAGAGGCAACTAATGCACAAGGCTGTGTTACATTATCTTCGCCTACAACCATTAGTGTCAGTGTTTTGGCAGCTGCCGGAATTTCTTCAGGCTATGCTGCTGACACCATGTGTGAAGGAGAATTTCCAATATTCACCGCAACACCTTCTGCTGCAGGATTGACTTATCGTTTCTATGTAAACGGCGCACGACAAAATACGGGAACATTGTCTAATGTTTTCAACACAGCTTCTGCAACATATAATATATTGGATGGCGATGATGTCATGGTAGAAGTTGAAAATGCTGCAGGTTGCGTTTCCTCGGCTACATTGGAGATGAGGGTATTATCGACCACAGGAAGTAATACAATACAAATCGGTTCATCGAGTACCGCAACAATATGTTTTGGGGATGATCCAGATACGATTTCAAGCACAGGAACTCCTACTACTTCTGTTCCCGGTGCTGTTGTTAGCTATCAATGGCAGAGTTATTCCGGAGGAGGACCCTTTGCCGATATTCCTGGAGCAACAAGCGGTGATTATGATCCACCAGCGCTCTCGGTTACTACAGCATACAGGAGAATTTCAATCACAACTGTAAACGGTGTAAGTTGCCCAGCACCAGCAGATTACGCTACTTCGGCGTCCAATGTAGTTACGTACACTGTGAGTA
Organism: Candidatus Arcticimaribacter sp.; assembly: GCA_965662875.1. GTDB lineage: Bacteria > Bacteroidota > Bacteroidia > Flavobacteriales > Flavobacteriaceae > Arcticimaribacter. Next base: position 2,587 of record CBFIJA010000008.1, on the reverse strand, counting down.
GTGCAGCGTTACCTTCTATTAGTTTCTTATCGGGTGTAACCAACAATGTAGCTTGTGAAGGAGATGATATTATTTTTGATGCCAGTGGTACTACGGGAGCAAATCAATACAGGTACTTTATAGATGGCGTACTTCAAGTTTCTACTTCTACAGCGAGTTTTACTGTTCTAGCAGGGTCTTTATCCGACCAGTCTTCTGTTACGGTAGAAGCAGTATCTTCGTCTGCATCTCCGTGTTTTAGCACATTCACAATGCAAATGCGTGTCAATTCTTTTACGGGATCTAACACCATTGGAAACGATCAAATCGTTTGTGAAAATGAAAATCCAGCGATGTTCACCAGTTCGAATGTTCCTACAGGTGTTGCGGGAGCAGTCATTTCATATAAATGGCAAAGTAGGACCGGTGCAAATGTCTTTACAGACATTACAGGAGCTAACTCTTCTACTTACGATCCACCATTATTATCTACTAGCTTTGATTACAGACGTGTTGCCGTGGCTACACTAAACGGTGTGAGTTGTGAAGATTTTTCAAATGCGCTTTCCATTACTGTAAATCCAGCTCCTGTCGCCACCTTAACAGGAACCAATACTGGATGTATTGGAGACAACATGATTTTTACTGGTTCTGGTGGAGTACTCTATGAATTTTTCAACAATAACGTTAGTTTAGGTCCAGCAAGCAGCAACAATACAGTCAGTTCAACAGCATTCACCAACTTAGATCAAATTACGGTTGAGGTGACCAATACGGATAGCTGTACTACAGCTTCTCCAGCTACAATTTTAAGCATTACGCCCAAACCTTCTGCTGCGCTATCCTCAGGATTGATAGCAGATACGATGTGTGAGGGCGACTTCCCTGTATTTGTTGCAAGTCCAGCGATAGATGGTTATACGTATCAGTTTTTTGTAAACGGTTCTCCCCAATCTACGGGAGTTTCGACCAATACTTTTTACACCGTTTCTCCTTCCTTAACGATAAACGATGGGGATGAGGTTGCTGTGATGGTTACCAATGGGAATGGTTGTTCAGAAACAACAACATTGACCCTTCGTGTAAATGAATTAACAGGTTCGAATACGGTTTCAGGAACACAGACCATTTGTTCCGGCGGGGATCCTTCAGAAATCACAAGTTCAGCAGTGCCTACCGCACTGATTCCAGGGGCTACCATCAGCTATCAATGGCAGAGTAAGACGGTTTCTACAAGTTTTGTAGACATTCCAGGCGCCACAACCATATCGTATAATCCTCCTACTTTGTCTGTGACAACGGCTTATCGTCGAATAGTTTACGCAACGTTCAATGGAGTTCAGTGTCCAACCAATTTAGGAATAGGCGCATCCAATACGGTTACTGTTACTGTAGATTCAGCGGCTTTACCGGTCATTACATTTTCTTCTGGATTGCCAAACGACACTTTGTGTTTAGGGGATGCAGTTACGTTTACGGCAGCAGGCACTACTGGAGCAGATGATTTTGAATACTACGTTAACAATACCTTGGTTATGGCCCGAACGGCATCGCCAACCGGTATTTCCTATACCCGTGCTGCAGGGACATTAACGGACAGTTCTACCATTACAGTCCGAGCGTATTCTAGTACAGTTAGCGGATGTTTTAGTGAATCAACCATTCAGATTCGTTTAAATGACTTTAATGGAACCAATACGATATCCAATACCCATACGATTTGTAGCGGAGAAACCCCAGCTCAACTGACAGGTTCTACCTTGACTTCTACATTAGCAGGAGGCGTTGTTAGTTATGAGTGGCAAAGCAGAACCGGAGTCAATAGTTTTACAGCGATTCCGAGTTCCAATTCGGCAAATTATACGCCTTCTCCGTTATTTACGACCACAGATTTTAGAAGAATAGCCCGATCTACTTTTAATGGGGTTTCTTGTGATTTAGTGAGTAATGATGTTACCATAACAGTCGATCCAGCCCCTGTAGCGACGCTAACAGGGACGAATACTGCATGTTTAGGAGAGGAAGTGATTTTTACCGCTTCAGGAGGATTGGTATATGAATTCTTTAGAAACGGAGTGAGTTTAGCTGCTTCGGGAACATCAGCAACGATTACAAGAACAGATTTGGTAAACGGCGATCAGATCACCGTAGCGGTAACGACAGCAAACAGTTGTACGACCATTTCGGCGGCAACAACAATGAACATAACGGCCCGCCCTTCTGCTGCGTTATCCTCAGGATTGATAGCAGATACGATGTGTGAGGGGGAGACGCCAATTTTCACGGCAGGTCCTGCAATAAACGGATATACGTACCGATTCTTTGTTAATGGAACACAACAAACGGCGGGAGTTTCGACCAATACATTCAATACGGCCAGCTCATCTATTATTCTTACAGACAACAATACTGTAAGGGTAGAAGTAACCAATTTAAACGGTTGTACGGATACAGCAACATTAACCTTACGTGTAAATCAGCTTACTGGGACGAACACAGTTTCGGGTACACAAACCATTTGTTCGGGAGGAGATCCTGACGCCATTACCAGTACTGCCATACCCAGCGCAGTGATTTCAGGGGCAACAATTCAATTCCAATGGCAAAG
>CBFIJA010000007.1:0-49160 GCA_965662875.1 Candidatus Arcticimaribacter sp. | reverse complement strand
AACAACCGGATGTCTTATATGCTGCAATAGAATTGGACCGCACAACCGGAGGCGTATACCGCTCTGCAGATCAAGGGGCCTCTTGGAAAAAGATGTCTAACGCCGTTTCTGGGGCTACAGGACCGCACTATTACCAAGAGCTATATGCCAGTCCGCATAAATTTGACCGCCTTTATTTAATGAATGTACGGGTACTGACTTCAGAAGACGGAGGAAAAACTTTTGTCCAACTCAAAGAAGAAAAGAAACATTCTGACAATCACGTTATTGTTTTCAAGAAAGACGACCCCAACTACCTAATGCTGGGAACCGATGCAGGCATCTATGAGTCGTTTGATTTGGCTGAAAACTGGCGGTACCACAAAAATCTACCGCTAACTCAATTTTATAAAGTCGCCGTAAATAACGCTGAACCTTTTTATCATATTTTTGGCGGAACTCAAGATAACGGATCTGCAGGGGGGCCTTCTGCAACAGACGAACGTGAAGGAATCAGCAATAAACATTGGTACAAAACTTTATTTGCAGACGGACACCAATCTGCAACTGACCCAGAATATAACGACATCATTTATGCTGAAACGCAACAAGGTGGCCTGCATCGTGTAGACCTAAAAACAGGAGAGCAGGTACTCGTTCAACCTCAAGCTTTAAAAGGAGATCCACATGAAAGATTCAACTGGGATGCGCCCATTCTAGTATCCCCACATGATCCTGCAACTTTATACTTTGCTTCGTATCGGGTTTGGAAATCCACAAACCGTGGAGACGATTGGACCACCATTTCCAAGGATTTAACCCGCAATGAAGAACGCTTGTCATTGCCCATCATGGGAAAAAAACAATCTTGGGACAATGCTTGGGATGTTGGGGCAATGTCAAACTACAATACCATTACTTCTTTGACAGAATCTCCGATCAAAGCCGGTTTGCTTTATGCAGGTACGGACGACGGCTTTATTCAAGTTACCGCAGATGGTGGCAATCAGTGGACCAAAATTCCGGTAACAAAATTGGGCCTCCCTGCCCGGAGTTTTGTCAACGACATCAAGGCAGATTTACACGATGAAAATACCGTTTATGCTGTCTTAGACAACCACAAAGAAGGGGATTTTAACCCCTATTTGTTCAAGAGTACGGACAGAGGCCAAACCTGGACTTCCCTCTCAAAAAATTTACCAAAACGCACATTGCTCTGGAGAATTGTACAAGACCCTGTAGACAAAGAGCTGTTTTTCTTGGCTACAGAATTTGGAGTCTACACCTCGCTAGATGGCGGTCAAAACTGGCAAAAACTTCCGGGAACCCCCAACATGGCATTTCGTGATTTAGTCATTCAAAAAAGAGAAAATGATTTAGTTGCAGCCTCTTTTGGTCGTGGATTTTATGTCTTAGACGACTACAGCGCACTGCGCGATATGACCCCGGAAAAACTAAAAGAAACGGGAAGCTTATTTTCACCCAGAACAGCCAAATGGTATATTCCACGCAGTAACTTAGGAAATACAGGAGCGGATTTTTATATCGCCAAAAACCCGACTTATGGTGCAGTATTCACCTATAACTTGGCAAATGATTTTTCAAGTAAAAAACAGTTGCGCAAGAAAAAAGAAAAAGCACTAAATAAAGAAGGCAAGGACATTCCGTTTCCCGGCTATGCCGCTTTGGATGATGAAAACAACGAAAATCCCGCCAGCATTTGGATCACCATCAAAGACAAAGACGGAAACATCATTAGACACCTGAAAGAAAAAGCAAAAAAAGGATCCCACCGTATTGCTTGGGATTTACGCCATGCCAGTACCCGAGCAATTGATCCGGAAAGACAAGGAGGAAGAGGATGGAATGCAAGTGGCCCAATGGTAATTCCAGGAACCTACACGGCTCAGCTTTCTCTAGAACAAAATGGCAAAGTAAGCCCCTTAGGGGATCCGGTTAACGTTGACGTAAAGCCCATCTACGAAGGAACCCTTAAAGGAATGGACTATGCTAGTCTAGACCTTTATCGAAAAGAATTAACAGCCGTTCAAAAAGAAATGCAAATCCTTATGGATCAATTTGATCAGGCTGAAAAGTCATTAAAAGGATTGAAAAAAGCAGCAAAGCAAACCGCGCTTTCGCCAGCAGCCTTTGGTCCTGATATATATGAAATTGAGACCGCAATGGCTAAGTTGTTACAACGCGCCGAAGGAAGTGCAGCAAGAGAAGAAATCGGTGAACGCAATCCTCCTTCAATACAAACGCATATGCGTGCTGCCTACAGAGGCATGAGTACAACTTATGGGCCTACCCCCTTGCACAAAAGAAGTTTAGCTACGGCTAAAGAAATGATGGAGGAACTTCGTCCAGCATTGAATCGTATAAACACTTCATTACTGCCAGCTTTAGCCCAAAAGCTAAAAGCAGCAAATGCCCCTTACATTATTGGGCAATAATAAAGACCCGTTAGAAAAGTCCTTCCATTAAAATGGGAGGGTTTTTTGTTTTATCCCTTTGTGGGAATTGTGTTGAAATAAAAAAAGCCCTCCATAAATGGAAAGCTCTTCACTGGTTTTCTACAAACCTCTTGCGTAAAAACGCAAGCAACACAACTTTTTTAACTCTAGTTAAGAGTGATTTCTATTACAAAGATAGATTAAATTATTCAATTGGCGCTTTTGCATGCTCAATTATCTCTTGCACTATCGTATGATGGTGTTGCACGTGGTAAGTGGTAAAATACAACATTTCTCTAAGGGTTAATTTTCCAATCAGAGGATGGGGCAATACATACCGCTCTAAATCTTCATCGCTTATTTTTTTTACTTGCCTTAAAAGGCTTTTAAGCATTTTATCATACGCTTTAAAAAGCTTCACCCGGCTATCAAAATCTTCTACAGGCGGCTGAAAAGATTTTGGTGCAGCTGCAGGCATCCCCTCCAAAGCATCCAGATACTTTTTCACCAAACCTGCATAAGACCGAGAAGGCCGATTGGCTAACCCGAATTTCCATTGTATAAGAAATCGAGGAAGTGTAAGGGCAAGAACCACAGGCTTTATGGATAAATAAATGTGTCGCAGCTGTTGCCCAGGAGTCCATTTTTCGTTCCAAGAAAAACGGTAATCGGAGGCTTCCAAAGAAGATATTTCCCCTTTAAAGGACACATGATGTTGTTCTAATTGAGACAAAAGGGTTTCTTTTGTCCACAGTTTTTCATCATTATTCATACGCTAATGTAATCATCTTTGCAGAACATGCAGGTTTTTTTATTCCTTCGATTTCTACGATTACATTCCAAATAATTTTTAATCCATTGAACTTTTGAGGTGTAATTTTATCTACAGTAATCAATCCTCTAACATTAGAACCAACCGCAACAGCATGTGGAAAACGCACGTGTTCTAAACCGTAGTTGTATCCCATTTTGAGGGATTTTACCTGAACGGCACTCGATAAAAATTTAGGCAATAAAGCCAAAGACAAAAAACCGTGTGCAATTGTTTTTTTAAAGGGGGATTCTTTTTCAGCACGTTTCTCGTCTACGTGTATCCACTGAAAATCGTGTGTAGCATTCGCAAAATGATTGATCATCTCTTGGGTTACCTTTAACCAAGCTGTAGGTGCAAATGATTTTCCTTCGATGGACCGAAAGGTCTCAAAATTAATAAATTCCATAGGGCATAAAATTTTATTAAAGATACTCATTTTCAGACCCTTCAAAACAAAATAACCCAAGAACTTGATCGCATTGAGATTCGAAGGTATTTTCCTATAGAACAATGTTTTCTGCACTTCTTATTTTGAATACTTGGATATAAATCCTAGATTTACAAAAAAAATTAATTAAATAGCAATTAAATAAAAGTTTGATTCACTAAAAACACACAAACGAATGGAAGCATACATTTACGACGCTTTGCGTACCGTACGCGGAAAAGGGAATAAAAAGGGTGCCCTCATGGGGGTTACACCGGCAGAATTAGCCCGACAAACCTTGGTTGAACTTCAACAAAAACATCAGTTGGATACCACCCTTGTAAACGATGTTATACTCGGCTGTGTAGGTCAAGTAATGGACCAAGGGGCCAATATTGCAAAATCTGCTGCTCAAGCTTCTGGTTATGGAGATCATCTATGCGGTGTTACCCTAAACCGCTTTTGTGGATCTGGTTTAGAATCCATGAATCAAGCAGCTGCATACATCAAATCAGGATTTAGAGATTTAATCATCGCTGGAGGGGTAGAGAGCATGTCCCGAGTTGCTATGGGATCTGATGGGGCTGGAATGTTTATCGATCCTACGCTGGCCATTCCTGGGAATCTTGTTCCGCAGGGTATTTCTGCAGACCTCATTGCTTCAAAATACGGTTATACCAGAGCGGCAACAGATGAATTTGCTGCAGAATCTCAACGTAGAGCTGCTGAAGCAGATGCCAAAGGCTATTTTAAATCCCGTATTGCCATAAAAGATCAAAACGGAGTAGACATCTTAACCACCGATGAAAACATCCGTCCTGGAACGACAGTAGAAAGCATGGCAACATTGCAACCTGCCTTTCAAATGATGGGTGCAATGGCCGGTTTTGACGATGTTGCACTTGATAAATATCCCGAAGTTGAAACCTTACACCATGTTCACCATGCTGGAAATTCTTCAGCCATTGTAGATGGCGCTGCCATTTCTTTGATAGGAAGCAAAGAAGCTGGGGATAAAATGGGACTAAAACCACGATTCAAAATTCGTACCGCTGCCATAGACGGTACAGATCCAACTATAATGTTAACCGGTCCTGCACCTGCATCGCGAAAAGCGCTTAAACAAGCGGGTATGGCGATTGGCGATATTGATTTGATTGAAGTAAACGAAGCTTTCTCTGCGATCCCAATGTTGTTTATGGAAGAAATGGGTGTATCGCATGACATCGTAAACGTGAACGGAGGAGCCATTGCTCTTGGGCATCCCCTAGGGGCAACGGGCTGTATGATCACCGGCACCCTTATGGATGAATTGGAAAGACGAGACCTCAATACCGGTCTAGTTACTTTGTGTATCGCAGGTGGAATGGGCATTGCTACCATCATTGAGCGTGTGTAATTTTTAACAACAAGAAAAATGGAAAATATTCAAGATACTTTATTGTCGTTTTCAGTAGATAATGACGGCATAGGGACCCTAACCATAAACCAAACGGAGAATTCAGCCAATCTCTTTTCAGAAGCCTTCATTGCGCGCTATATAGAAGTTGCACAACAGGCCAGTGCAGACGAGAGCGTAAAAGGGGTTATCGTAACTTCTGGTAAGCCTATTTTTATGGCGGGTGCAGATTTAAATGCCTTATTGGAGGACATTACAGATAAAAAAGCCTTTACGGATAACCTGATGCAATTGCACCGCAGTTTACGTGAAATCGAAACGGGTGGAAAGCCTTTTGTTGCGGCCATCAACGGAACCGCTTTGGGCGGAGGATTAGAATTGTGCTTGGCTTGTCACCATAGAATCGCACTCAACTCTACAAAAATAAAACTCGGTTTCCCAGAAATAAAAGTGGGGCTGTTCCCCGGAGCTGGAGGAACGGTAAAAGCACCTTACCTGCTTGGCATACAAAATGCATTGATGTATTTATTGCAAGGCATAGAGGCACGCCCACCCAAGGCCTTAAAAGATGGTTTGATAGACGCAGTGGCGGAAAACGAAGAAGAAATGTTGGCTGCCGCAAAAAAATACATTTTAGAAACCCCCAATCCTGTACAACCTTGGGACAACAAAAAACACCGCATTCCCGGGGGAGCCTTGTGGACACCCAATGGAGTTCAAACCATGGTGGGAGCTTCAGGTAATGTTGGAAAATTGACCCATGGAAATTATCCATCTGCACAGAAAATCATTAAAGTCATTCACGACGGAATTCAAATTCCAGTGGATCGCGCTCTAGAGATAGAAGCCCGAAACTTTACGCATGCAGTATGCACCAAGGAGGCGAAAAACATGATCCGAACAGGCTTTTTTGCAATCCAAGACGCCGCAAAAGGAAAAGCTCGCCCAAAAGATGAACCCAAATATGAAATCGAAAAATTAGGGATTTTAGGCGCGGGTATGATGGGAGCCGGCATAGCATATGTTTCTGCAAAAGCAGGCATGGATGTTGTCCTAAAAGACGTAAGTGTGGAAGGGGCAGAAAAAGGAAAAGCCTACTCCAGTATGCTACTGGACAAAGCCATTGCTAAAAAACGTTCTACACCCGAAAAGAAAGAGGCACTTTTGGCAAAAATTACGCCGACTGATGACCCCAATGCTGTTGCAGGCAGTGACCTGATTATTGAAGCAGTATTCGAGAATGTTGACTTAAAAGATAAAGTAACCAAGCAAACAGAAGCGGTATTAGGCGCAGATAAGGTTTACGGTTCCAATACCTCAACCATTCCCATTAGCTTGTTGGCGCAATCCTCTTCGCGCCCCGAAAATTTTATAGGCATCCATTTCTTTTCTCCCGTGGATAAAATGCCTTTGGTTGAAATCATTGTAGGTGAAAAAACAGAAGACAAAGCCATTGCAGCAGCAGTAGATTATACTGTTGCCATTCGAAAAGTTCCCATTGTTGTAAACGACAGCAGAGGCTTTTTTACCTCGCGTTGCTTCGGAACTTTTGTAAGTGAAGGTATGTTCTTACTGGAGGAAGGGGTTCCTGCACCGATGATTGAGCGTGTCGCAACAAAAATTGGCATGCCTGTAGGCCCACTTGCTGTTCATGATGAAGTTTCATTAACCCTATCCGTGCACATTTTTGAAAGTGATCCTTCCGAAAAGAAAGACTTCGAAAAACGCACCTACAACTTGGTGAAAAACCTGGTTGAAAACCATCAAAGAACAGGAAAAAAAGACGGAGCTGGTTTTTATGATTACCCAAAAGGCGGACAGAAAAAATTATGGGCAGGCCTCAAAGAGATTTTCCCTCCAAAACCAGGAGCTATCGCAGAAGAGGAAGTGAAAAAACGCTTGCTTCACAGACAGGTCCTGGAAAGTTACCGCTGCTTAGATGAAGGGGTACTGCGTTCTACTACCGACGGGGATATAGGATCGATCTTAGGCTGGGGCTTCCCTATTTTTACAGGAGGAGCACTATCTTACATTGACTATGTAGGGATGGATAACTTTATAAACGAATGCGACCAGTTTAAAGCTAAATATGGAGACCATTGGGAAGTTCCCCAAAGCCTTCGCGATTTAGCAAAAGCAGGAAAATCAATACATGACTTTGGAAAGTAAAGATCAAATGTATTCCAATAAAAAAGCGCCAATAAGGCGCTTTTTTATTTTTCAAACTGACTGAATATCAAATCGTTTACCACATCGGCATGCTGTTCTATTTGCTGTTGCGAAAATACATCGGTTCCGTATTGCATTTTCAGATGATGCGCCAACATGAAAAAACTCCCCGAGACCCCCAATATAATGCTCACAAAATTAGCTCTTGGAATGGTCTTAAATTCTTTTAATGAAGACAAAGGTGCATTGATGCTTTCTTCTCCAAACCAAATTACCGGAGTCAACAGATGTTCGCTCAAGTAATTGGAACGCCATGTATCTGTCCCCATTTCATTGAATATAATTTTATATAAAGCAGGATTTTCAGCCAAAAAATAAATGTATTGACGTGTGTAAGCACGCAGCATCGTAATTCCTTTAAGGTCTTTAAAATAACTTTGGATGTCCTCGAAACGCACCACCAACTTTTCCCCTAGATACGCTACTGATTTCTTCCATAACACCTCTTTGTTTTCAAAGTGATAACTGATCAAAGGGTTAGTCACCCCTACACGCTGCGCAACGTCTTTTAGCTGTGCTCCTTCATATCCGTTTTCAGAGAAAACCTGCAAGGCTGCATCCAGTATGTCATTGATGTTTAATTCTTGGGATAAACTTGGTCTGCCACGTCGTCTTTTCTTAATAGGCTTATTTTCAGACATAAATGATTTTCTTGAGAGCAATTTAATTAAAATTTACCATTGAGGTTAGTCTCCGTTAGAAAAATCAATGCATATGTGTCTTTTATTTAATTGTGATTCAATAATATTTACGATATTTGAAGAACGCTTGTAAAACTAGACACTCATGGATTTTAGACTTTCAGAAGAACACAAAGCCGTAAGAGATACCGCTAAAGACTTTACCCAAATTCATTTAAAACCGGGTGTAATAGAAAGAGACACGCACATGACCTATCCGGAAGACGGGGTGGCGCAAATGAAATCTTTAGGTTTTATGGGGATGATGACCGCTCTAGAATATGGCGGCAGTGGAATGGATACACTTTCCTATGTTATCGCTTTGGAAGAGATTTCTAAAGTTGACAGCAGTGCTTCTGTAATCATGTCTGTCAATAACTCCTTGGTTGCATGGGGCCTGGAAGAATACGGAACGCCTGAACAAAAAGAAAAGTACCTTACCACTGTTGCATCCGCTGAAAAAATCGGCTGTTTTTGTCTTTCTGAACCAGAGGCTGGAAGTGATGCAAGCAAACAACGCACAACAGCTCTTGACAAAGGAGATCATTATCTTCTCAACGGTGTGAAAAACTGGATTACGAATGGCGGGAAAGCCGGAATTCATTTGGTGATTGCACATACAAACCCAGAAAAAGGACACAAAGGCATTAATGCTTTTATCGTAGAAAAAGAATGGGAAGGGGTCAGCATTGGCCCAAAAGAAGACAAGCTTGGAATTCGGTCTTCAGATACACATTCCATAACGTATACAGATGTTAAAGTACCCAAAGAAAACAGATTAGGCCCAGACGGTTTTGGATTTACATTTGCCATGAAAACCTTGGAGGGTGGACGCATAGGCATTGCCGCACAAGCTCTTGGAATCGCGGCCGGAGCCTATGAACTCGCTGTTGACTATGCCAAACTAAGAACTACTTTTGGCAAGCCCATTATTCACCACCAAGCCATCGCTTTTAAACTCGCTGAAATGTCTTCAGATATTGAAGCCGCCCGAATGATGGTTTACCGTGCTGCATGGTTAAAAGACAATGGATACCCCTACGGTCATGCCAGTGCCATGGCAAAGTTAATTGCTTCTGATGTTGCGATGAAACACACAGTAGAAGCCGTTCAAATTCATGGAGGAAACGGCTACGTAAAGGAATACCACGTAGAGCGTTTGATGCGAGACGCCAAAATCACACAGATTTATGAAGGCACCTCAGAAATTCAAAAAATAGTTATCGCAAAACAAATTGAACGAGATCATTTGCAATTGCCGCTGTAGTGTCTCAAGACGCTAAAGTTTTGTATCCTTTAAAATACAACAACGGAGATTTTGACTCGTCACAATCCAGATCCAAAACCTCACAGAGGTAAAGCAAGTGATCCCCAGCCGGAAGAATCTGATTTACTCGGGTAGCGTACCATCCCATTCCATCTAATAGTACTTTGGCTCCTTTTTTTTCTGCCCATGCCAACGGAATCCCATCTTGAGGTTGACCAGCAAAGTGATTGCTGATTGCTTGCATGGACGCATCTAAGATTGAAATGCCAACAATTTCCGATTTCGACAACCGCTTTGCTAATGTGTTTTCACATTGAACGGCAAAAGAAACCAATGGCGGATCCAATGAAACGGAAACAAAAGAATTGGCCGTCATGCCGTGCAGATTTCCCGAAGCATCTTCATGGGTTATTACCGTAATGCCTGTTGCAAATTTTCCCGCTACAGCTCTTAATTTTCCTGTGTCCATTTGTGCAATTTTGAGCAAAAATACACAATCCCTTTCCATTGTAAATCTGATTTGATGGCAAAAAACCATAACACGGATATTAAACGTATATTTGATTTCATTTTTTGACTGCACCATGAACCTAAATGAAACACTAACAACTGTTTTTTTTGGCAATACCTTAAAAGCATACGCCTTGTGCGTAATAACGCTTTTATTTGGGTTGATTTTTAAGCGATTGGCCCAAAACTACCTCAGCACCTTACTTTACTCTTTGGTCGGCAAACGCACTGAAGGCATCGCGAAATCTAGCTTTGACGATTTATTGCGAAAACCGCTTCAGAACAGTATACTTTTAGGGGTTTTATACATTGCTTTTAATCATCTTTCCTTTCCTGAATCTTGGGGGTGGGCCAATGCAGATGAATTTGGAATTCGCCAGGTTTTACAAAGGGGATTTTCTTTGTTGTTTGCCCTAAACTTTTTTTGGATTTTATTGCGCTTAGTAGAATATTTTGGTCTAATTCTAAAAGCTAGAGCGGCAAAAACCGAAAATAAAATGGACGATCAACTCATCCCCTTTGGAATAGAAATCGCAAAAGTTTTATTGATTATTCTTGGTGGAATTACCATTCTAGGAAGTGTTTTTAATGTTAATGTTACGGCTTTGGCAACGGGGTTAGGGATCGGTGGAATTGCCATTGCTATGGCATCAAAAGAAAGCTTGGAAAATTTGTTAGGCTCGTTTACCATCTTTTTTGACAAACCCTTCACCTTTGGAGACATCATCACTGTAGGCGGAATTACCGGAGTAGTAGAAAAAGTAGGGTTCAGAAGCACCCGCATCCGTACCTTCGATAAAAGCATTGTGACCGTGCCCAATAAAAATTTAGTCAATGCTGAATTAGATAACCTCGGCCTTCGTCCAGTCAGAAGAGTAAAATTCAATATTGGCCTTACCTACAGCACTTCAGTAGACCAAATCAAAGCCATTGTAAGTGAAATACAGAAACTGATAGATGAACATCCGAAAACCAACCAAGACGGAAGGGTTAGGTTTCTGGAATTTGGAGAAAGTGCTTTGAACATCTTAGTCATGTTTTACGTTGATAGCCCCTCTTGGGAAGTTTTGATTGACGTCAAACAAGAAATTAATTACCGCATCATTGAAATTGTTAAAAGCAATAAATCAGACTTTGCTTTCCCATCAAGTTCAGTGTACATCGAAAAAAATGAAAATGATTTATAGTCCTGGAGATCGAGTGGAAATGCTTATTAAACGTGAAACACGTTTAGGCTATGTTGTCCAAATAGATGAGGACCTAGAGGGCTTATTGTTTCACAGTGACGTTCACCAATCCCTATCCCCCGGAGATCAATGTTCTGGTTTTGTAAAAAGAGTCCGAGAGGACGGAAAAATTGATGTTGCCTTAAAACCACAAGGGTTTAGAAATACCATCGATATAGATTGTGACAAAATCATAAATGCCCTAAAGAAAAACAAAACCCTACCCTTGCACGATAAAAGTAGTCCTGAGGAAATAAAAGCAGTACTGCAAATGAGCAAGAAGGCTTTTAAAAAAGCCATTGGATTTTTATACAAACGGCAAGTAATTTCACTCTTAGAAAACGAAATTCGATTGAATTAAACACAAGCGCACTATGCGGAGGTTTTTTGACTTCACTTCTACCTTCTCTCTTTCTTTATTTTTTGTTACTGGGATATTTTGGAATGTTCAAGTCTTTGCGCAAACTTCCGTAGCTCCTGTAGTAGAAGCCGAGGGGAACGCTATTTATTGTCCCTTAAGTGAACAAGCTATTGTACGCTTTTTTTCCATTACGGCACCCAACACAACAAGTGTTGAAGCTTTTTACATTCAAATTTCAACTGGTTTTATCAGCAGTCAAGACCGCCTTTTTCTTAGAGGAAGCCATCCCAACATCAGGGCCTCTTGGAACGCTAGTCAAGCAAAGCTTACGCTTCTACCTGTTGGTGGAGGATCGATAGAATTTTCTGACTTAACAGCAGCCGTTTATGATGTTGTTTTTTACAGCAGTAACCCAAATTCAGTCACTGACAAAGGATTTTCTCTTACGGCTGGAGGGGCAAACTATCTTCCCTCTACCGGTCATTATTACGAATATGTAGTACAACCCAACATTACTTGGAAACAAGCACGTGCTGCCGCTGGAGCAAAACAATACTATGGCTTACAAGGATACTTGACTACCATTATTTCTGATGAAGAAGCCCGTTTGGTTGGAGAACTCAGCCCTGGGGTGGGTTGGATCGGTGGAACAGACCAAGAAAGTGAAGGGGTATGGAAATGGGCCACTGGTCCTGAAGCCGGGATTATATTTTGGAATGGAAGTGTAAACGGCTCTTCTCCAAATTATGCCAAATGGAATAACGGGGAACCCAACAATGCTGGGGATGAAGATTATGCCCACATAACGGATAACAGTGTTGGGATTCGTGGATCGTGGAATGATTTACCCAACACCACAGCCACCTCTGGACCTTACCAAGCCAAAGGGTATTTGGTCGAATACGGAGGCATGCCTGGTGATCCAGAATTGAATATTTCCGACAATACACAACTTAGCATGGCGCGTGTCATAGAAACAACTGACGGGAGTATTTGCGAAAACGAAACCGGCAGTTTAACCGTAACCACTACTACAGGAAATGCTTACTGGTTTAATGCAGCTCAAGGGGGTACGCTTTTACATACTGGAGTTTCTTTTACTACAGCTGTAAACACCACTACTACCTTTTGGGTGCAAGCGCAACCCAGCGATTGTGGAAGTTCTACCCGAAAGCCTGTTCGATTGATTCATTATGCATTGCCAGAAATTCAAAATCCGTTAATCACCATTGAGCAATGCGATGAGGATGGAGATAATGATGGATATACCCAGTTTGATTTGACCGAAAACGAACCATTAATTTCGAACAATCACCAAGAAGAGACCTTTGAATACTATCGCAATAATGAGCATTCCATTGCTTCAAAAATCGAAAATCCTACCGCTTTTCGAAACGAATCTTTTGAGCAGCGCATTTATGTAAAAGTACTTTCCCCTCAAGGATGTGCCTCCTATAGCGAAATACTTTTACGGCTTGGAGCAAGTGAAATAGATCCGAATTTTATGGTGTACGACATCACCTGCGAAACGGTCACCAAAACAACGTACGACGGCTTAGAATACTGGCCACGTTCTACTTTTGAAAATATAAGGGATGCCCTGATCGCCTCTAATGCAAAGTTTTCAAATCAAAATGTTCGGGTCACCCTCCACAAAAGCGAGGAGGACGCTTTGCTTATAGAAAATGAAATTGATGTTGAGGATCCAAATTTTAATTTTTACATGAACACGCCTTATCGACAAGAAATTTGGGCATTTATAGAGGCTGTCGATTTGGACGAAGTAAGCTGTATTGGCCTAAAACAAGTGGCATTGTTGGAAGTGATCCCGTTGCCTGAAATAGAAATCCCCACTGCAGCTGTAATTTATTGTACGAATCTAGAACCCATAACATTAGAAGCACCTTCTTTGGACAACAGAGAATACACCTATACTTGGATGTTTGGGGAAGAAATTCTTTCGAATACTGTAGAAGAAACTCCTCATCAAATTCAAGTCAGTCAAGGGGGAGAATACAGCGTTACAGCCCGCACTTTGGATGGAAATGATTGTTCAATTACAAAACAAATTGTTGTGATAGAATCTTCAATTGCTTCATTTACCCTTTCAGACATTAGAATAGAAGACCTAAACAATAAAGACGAGAACAGCATCCACATTCAGACGGAAAATCTTGGAATTGGGCAGTATGAGTTTGCCTTGGATACGCCTATAGGGCCCTTTCAAGACGAGCCTAACTTTTATCAAGTCAGCTCTGGCATACATATGGTTTATGTTCGGGATAAAAATGGATGTGGATTAGCAGCACAAGAAATCTCTGTTTTGGGATACGATGCATTTTTTACCCCCAATGGGGATGGCGTAAATGACACCTGGACCATTCGCGGTCTCAATGCACGATTTCAAAGCCAAAGTAAACTGTACATTTACGACCGCTATGGGAAACTCCTTGAAGCACTAGATCCGCTAGGCCCAGGATGGGACGGAACCTATAAAGGCCTTCGCTTGCCAGAAGATTCGTATTGGTTTCGTTTTAATACAGAGGACGGAAGAAGCCTTGTAGGACATTTTAGTTTAATCCGATAAAAATGAAAAAGTACATTTCACTGTTGCTGCTTTTCATTACCGGAATTTTACCAAATTCTTCCCATGCCCAAGAAGGCATTGTTTTACAAACCGATTACCTCGTTGAAAACCTATCTCTTATACATCCCGGAATGACCGGGGCAAACTTGGCAGGTTCAAGGGTCCATATGGGCATACGCAAACAGTGGTTTGGAATAGAAGATGCCCCCCAAACACAAATACTGTCTTTTGAAACCGCTGCTTTTTCAAACACAGCTCTTGGATTAATGGCCTACAATGATCTCAATGGAAGCTACCAACGAAAAAGCCTTTTACTGACCTATGCCTACACCGTAAATTTAACCGAAGAAGTATGGAACACACGCCGCCCTTTTCCGACTGTAAATGACAGCGCGAAACAGTTGATTTTTGGATTGACTTTCGGGTATTTTAACTCAGATGTAGATCAAACAAATTTTAATAACGCACCCGATGATCCTGCACTAGGAAGTCAACTAAATAATGGGAGATACACGAATTTCAATGTTGGTCTTGCATATCTATCTACCCGATTGTCTGTTCAATTTAGCGCTAAAAACTTTCCTTTATCGGCGAACCCGGACAATCGAATTGTATCCCCTATCGCAGTAGAAAAAAAGAATTTTAAGCATTTACTCTTGTCCAGTCAGTATCGTCTATTTTTGCCTAACGGCTTTAGTTTAGAGCCTTCTTTTTTAGTGCAATATTTCAGCAATAAAAATCAACTTTTTGACTTGAGCTTTAAAATGGCTAAACTCTTTCGAGGAGGGCGGATCTGGAGCGGCCTATCGTACAGAAACGATTTTCAGTACCCTAAACTGGAAGACCCTCGAGCAAATGCAAGCTTGACCCATTCCATGCTAAGTGCAATCGGCGGATTAAACTTTAGAGATTTCATGTTGGGATATCAGTATGGGAATGTGCTTTTTAGCAATAGTATAAATGCAAAAGGGCATCATTACATTGTTTTAGGATTTCACTTTTAAGCCGCTTTTTGAGAATTGAGACGATTGAAACGATAGGCTGCCCAACCCCCAAGGGCAGAAAATAATGCCAAGGAAACAAATACAAACTGAAATCCCTTTATGCCTGGAAAGGCATCTAAAAGATAGCCCATTAAGGGTCCCATAAAAATATCCGGAGTGTACCCTAAAACGGAAACAACCCCAACCGCTGTTCCGGTCAATGCCATTGGAATTTTACCTTCCTGAAATGCTGAAAAATAGAGTGTTCGCAATCCGTATGTTCCTATCAATACGACCACCATAGAGCAGATAAACACAAAGGGCAAACCGTGAGCAATAGTCCCCGATGCAAAAAAGAGTGCTCCAGAACCTAGAAATATAAAACCTATAATCAACCACATAGAAGTTTTTGTCTTGTCCGCTAGAATTCCCGCCAGAACACAAACTATAGGGCGCAAATACATTTGAAAGGCTCCAACTTTTGCTGCATCTACCTCATTAAAACGTATAATTTCTGCAGCATATAAGGAAAAAATATCCGTTACCTTGTATCCAACATAGGCACATAAAACAATCAACATCAAAAGAAAAATAGAGTTGTATTGCAGGACGTGTTTTACAGCAGTCAACGTTATCCTTGGTGCATTTTCTGAAGTCGAATGCGTGTCACTATCCTTCAACCCAAAAAAGACAAGGAAAGCGATGCAAAAAACCAAAACAGAAGTGAATAATATCACATAACGAAAAGCAAATTGCCTTTGCAACAAGGAACTGCTTTCGACTGTTTCAGGTAAAAAGAGTGAAAAAATAAGCACCCCCGTGGCACCCAAAGTAGCCGCTACAACTCCTCTTCCACCCTCCAAATAACCAAAAGCCCTTCCTTGTTGTCTAGCGCCTCCCCAAACCCGAGTTGCTTTGATCATGGCGCCCCAAAAAAGGAAGATGGTGGTAAATCCCCAATACCCAAACAGTATTTTTAGCTCAAAATAGGTAGGGAAGGTCGCTAAATACAATCCCCCTATTGCTGTTAAAAACAGCGCAGAAGAAATCAATTTTCGCGGTGAAAAAATATCCGCTAGTACTCCACCATACAAATAAGAGAGCAAGGCTACTGTACCATAAATAGAGAAACAAACCCCCAACTGATAGTTGGTCAATTCAAATACCGCTAAAAAAGTAGGGCGAAAAATACGAGACAACACAAAAGGGAGTAAAAAAATAGATTCCCCTGCCAATATCAACAATAAAATACGGTAAGTAGACTTAAAAAAAGTGCCTTTTGAAGACGACATAAATGACTTTGTTTCAAGATATAAAAAAGAAGTTGAATTATGTTTTTTTAATAAAAGGTTATGTTTTCATTAGCAATTGAATCACATAGAAATTCAACTAATTGATATACAGATATTTATAATTATTTTAAGTGAATATGAATTAGAATTACAGCCCTTTTGCTGAAAAAGATTGAAATTTTTTTTTACTTTTAATATGAAAGTAATATTGATCTCTTTAACCATAAATCAATCCTATGAAAGCACTTAGTTTTATTTTTTTAAGCTGCATGATCACTTTTACCCATGCACAAATTGATCCGATAGAAAATTCTATCTCCTCAGATTCATTGTTTGTAGAAGCCATTAAAAAAGAGAACTACAAACAACTTCAGTCTCTTTTAGAAGAAGGCAAAGTCAATGTCAATCATCATTACAAAGGAAAAACATTTGTGATATATGCCTGTATTTTCAACAAACCCGAAATGGTACGCTTCTTATACGATCACGGAGCAGACATTGGCATTCGATGTGAAGATGGACACTTGCCAAAAGACCACGCTATGGCAAATAATGCTATTCATGCACTTTCGGAGCTAATCATCATAAAAGCTTAGAAAGTACGCTTTTAATCTTATCCCCATCTGGAAAGCCGTATTTTTGAACCACTACCAAAATCCAGTCAGGTAGTTGCATCTATATGGTTAAAAAACTTTGCGCAGTTTTACTTTTTCTTCCCGTACTGTGTTGGGCGCAATTGAGTACAATACATTACATCCCCCCCTTGAGTACGTCTGATCAAGGGAATGCAGACCCTTTAGATCAATATTTATACATTTCTACACCTGAGGAAAATTTAGTTTCTTTCAGCATCCAACCCGTTGGAGCTCCATCTAATCAATACATCCCTGGACAGGTGTCCAATGAAACTCCTTTTCAATATACCATTGCGAATGCTGGATATTCTCAGCTTGTAGTTTCTCCCGTGACAAGCAGTCAAGTAATGCGTTCAAAAGGATACATCATCGAATCAGAGGCACCCATTTATGTTTCCGTACGCATGAACGGTGGAGGGGGTGCTCAGGCAGGGGCATTGGTCAGTAAAGGAGAAAATGCGCTAGGCACATCTTTTCGAGTGGGTACCTATGACAACAGTGGAAATGCACAGTCAAATTATCTGAACTTTTTTTCTGTCATGGCCACAGAAGACAATACGACGCTCAATCTTTATAACAATAACACCGGCTTAGTAATCCAAAATTTTGGCAACAATCAATTTCCCATCGAAAACATTGCCCTAAATAAAGGAGAGAGCTATGTTGTAGCGCTAAAACTAACCAATACCTCAGGGCAAGTAGTGCAGGCCAATCGGAGTGGATTGATTGGAACATTGATTCAATCCGATAAAGCGGTAGTGGTAAACACTGGCTCGGCCAACGGAAGTTTTGGCGATGGAAGTGGGCGTGATTTTGGCTTTGACCAAATTGTTGGAGACGATAAAATTGGAAACGAATACATCTTTGTAAAAGGCGACGGTCAGGACAGCTATGAAAATGTATTGATTGTGGCACATTCCGATAATACCTCCATTCGAGTCAATGGAGATATAACCCCCATAAATCCAATCCCCCTAAGAGCAGGAGAATATTTTTTAATCGAAGGAAATCGTTTTGTCAATGGAAACTTATATGTAAATACATCTGAAGATGTTTTTGCGTATCAAGGCATTGGAGGGGGATCAGAAGCCAACCAAGGGATGTTTTTTGTCCCTCCGTTGAGTTGCGAAAATCGCGGCAATATTGACAACATCGCCTACATAGAGAAAATTGGAGCTACCAACTACAGCGGTGGACTCACAATCGTTACCAAACAAGGGGCTAGCGTCGTTGTGAATGATACCGCAGTAGAAAACTTAATCTTTGGAAATGTTTTAGGCCCAACCACTGTAAGTGGGAAACCAGACTATGTTACTTACAAAATTACTGGCTTAAGCGGCAACATCTCTGTCGGCAGTTCTGAGGAGTTGTACGCAGCGTATTACAACATTAGCGGATCTGCCAGTTCAGGAAGCTTTTATTCTGGATTTCCCTCTCCTCCTAGTTTGCTGTTTGATTTTACTGCATCTACATTGGGAACATGCATCAACCCTGACGGCAGCACTAACGTTACCCTTCGTGTTGGCAACGCAGCAAATTTTGATGTGCTCCAATGGAAAAAAAGAAACCCCAACACAGGAGAGCTCATCGCAATCAGTGGAGCTAATTCCAGTGTGTTTATTCCCGAAGCCGTCGGAGAATACGCTGTTTCTGGCATCATAAATTGTTCCGGGACAGAGTTTGTTTCTAAGCTTATTCCTATCAGTCAATGTCCCCCGGATTTTGACCAAGATGGGATCATTGATAATTTGGATTTAGACAACGACAATGACGGCATGTTAGACGCTGTAGAATCCAACGGAAATGCAATCGTAAACCTCAGTGATCCAGCGCAACCTGAATTGATTTTTGATGTTTTACCGCAAATCCTTACCCTCAATGCTCAACTATCGATTTCACCGGGGGGCAGCAACAGCATTACAGGAACAGAATCCGGAGCCTTTGCTTCACAACTTTACCCTTCTACGAATGCTAGCAATAGTATAAATTTAGAATTCAGTCTCTTGACAGATATCGTTATTTCACAAGATTCAGATTATCCTACCACTGCTGTAGAAAATGAATCCTTTGTTTGGAAAACTTTTAGCAATACGAGAAACTTAACCTTATGGGATCCAGACGATAGCGTATTGGTCGACACTAATTTCGATGGTGTATATGAATCCAATGTATTGGTTTTTACAAGTTCTGAAGTTCGGTTTAAAATGAATCCCAATGCTCAAGGGACTACCCCCTATCGCCTTTTTGGAAAAAACTTAAGTGGGGTTCTGTTCTATCATCAACAAAAAAACACCACTACCCAGAGCACCTATTACGGGAAAATAAAAGTGATAGACCTGGCCTTAGATACCGATAGAGATGGATATGTAGATGCCTTCGATTTAGACAGTGATGCAGACGGGTGTAGCGATGTTTTTGAAGCCGGCTTTGGAGAATACGACCCAGACTTTGATGGAGTTTTGGGAGAAAGTCCTGTAAGCTTTGATGCTGGAAACATTGACGATAGAGGGAGATTTAAAAATCATGATTACGACTTGACTCCTTTGGTACAAAACGGAGAATATCTATTTCAAACCCCCGGAACAGCTCCGCAAATAACAGACCAAGGCCAGCCTACTTCAAAAACCATTTGTGCAGGCTTTGACGTTGCTTTTAATGTAAATGCCAGTAGCACCAATAATATACAATATCAATGGCAATTCTTAGATACGGTCAGTAATAGGTGGGAAGATTTAGAAAACAACGAATCTTATGGGGGAGTAAACCAAGCAACGCTGACTCTTACAAATGCACAAAACCAACACCAAGGAAACTATAGGGTGCTATTGTTTTTCAGTGATTATTTGTGTCCTGTAATTTCAGATGAATCTTCTTATTTAACCGTTGTAGAAAGTCCTCCTAGCCCAACTTTAGAGCCGCTTCAAGTTTTCTGCTTCAATCCCAATGAGGCGCACACCATTGCAGATTTAACGGTCCAAGACAACAGTAATTTAAGCCTAGAGTGGTATGAAGAAGCAGAAGGAGGAACGTCTTTACCTTCGAATACTGCCTTGATGCAAGGACAAACCTATTACGCACAATGGGTAAATAGAACAGGATGTTCTAGCCCGGAACGCACCCCCTCAGAAGTTTATATTGCTCCCCTTCCTGATATTTTACAATCGCGCTTTACCATTGAACAATGCGACGAAGACGATCTTAATGACGGGATTTCGCTTTTTAACTTAACAGAATACAACGCTTTAATTTCTGCCAATGCTGCTTCAGAAACCTTTGCTTTTTTTACCCAACCCGACTTTAGTGAAACCTCTAGAATACTCAACCCCACAACTTTCCGTAATCAAGCCTTTGGGCAAGAAATTTATGTTCTGATCACCACTCCGTTTTCATGCACAAGTTCTTCTGTCATCGACATTCGCATTGGAGCAAGTACCATAGACGAGAATTTCATGCTTTATTATGCGATCTGTGAAGACGATCCGGCAAACGAGCAAGACGGTCTGGCAACCTTTAGTGCCAATATCATGAATGACATCAAGACCTCTTTTATGGATTCTGATCCTAAATACAGCGCTCAATCATTGAATATAGCCTACTACGCCTCTTTAGATGAAGCCCTTACCAAAGCAAATCCGCTTGATCTGTCCGAAGCATTTTCTACTCAAACTCCGGGCGAACAAGCGCTATGGGTAAATGTTGAGGACGTCAATCTGGACGGTGTGGATTGTGTTGGGTTAAAACAAATTGCCACCCTCTATGTAGAGCCCCGCCCTATTGCGTATCCCGTTATTCTGCAACGCGCCTGTGATGGAGATCACCCTTTGGACAATGACCCCGTTGATGGTCAATATCCTTTCGATACACAAAACATCGAAGATCAACTCCTACAAGGGCAAACCAATGCTACAGTTTCCTATTTTGATGCTGCTGGAATTTTGATCGGAAACCAGCTGCCCAACCCTTTTTGGACGGTTTCCCAAACCCTACGGGTTGAATTGGAACAAATCTCCGTTCTAAACAATGTCGCCAATCCAGATGGACCATGTAGAGATGAAAGCCGTTTGCATTTTTTGGTTGATCCCCTCCCAGAAATCAATCCGATTGTTATTCCGCCAAGATGTGACGACGGTCTTGACCTTACAGACGGAATTAGTGCGTTTGATACCATAAACCTGGTCGACTCCCTGCTGGCCAGTGCCACATACAGCACTCAAAACACAAGCAATACGCGAGTTGAATTTTATTACCAAACGCTTAGCGGACAAACGGTAAGTTCGACACAACTTCCCCATCCTTTTGAAACCCAGACCCAAACAGTAACGGTACGATTTAGCAAAACGATAAATCCCGGTTGCAGTGTAGAACGACCCCTGGTGTTTACTGTTAACCCCCTTCCAGAATTGCAATTGGAACAAGATGTCATTCGTTGTTTAAACCAAGACCCTGCCCCCATTGGGGTTTTGGACGATCAAGCAGCCTTATACACCTATGAGTGGAGCTATATTGATGAAAACAACAACAGAGAATCGCTTACCGCTACGACCGCCTTTTTGTTTCCTGAAAAAGAAGGGAGATATGAAATTACGGCTACAACGACAGATGGCTCTGTATGTGAACTCACAAAACAGATTCGAGTAATTGATTCCAATACAGCTCAAATTACTGGTGAAACCTTTACCCTCAATGACCTCAACCAAGAAGGAGGCACAACGATAGAAATCCATACAGAGAATTTAGGAATTTCTGAATATGAATTTGCTATTGGAGACCCTAGTGGCCCTTACCAAAGTGAACCTTATTTTGACGATGTTCCCAATGGCCCTTTCCAAATACACATTCGAGATAAAAAAGGTTGCGGCTTCATTACCTATACAGGGGTAGCCTTAGGATTTGCCAAATACTTTACCCCAAACAATGATGGAATAAATGATTATTGGACCATCGAAGGAATCTCAGCAACCCATTACCCCAATACCATCGTTTATATTTTTGATCGCTATGGGCGATTGGTTTTTACCTTTCGTCCAGCAGAACAAACTTGGGACGGTACCTATAACGGTAAATCATTACCAGCAACCGATTATTGGTTTAAGGGAGAACTTGACGATGGCAGCGTATTCAGCGGTCATTTTAGTTTATTGCACCAACAATAGCTAGAAAGTAAACCCTAAAGAAATTTGATGAAAGCCCGTGGTAGAAAATTGCTCTGCCGCTGCGGCAGAAGAATAATTGTAGGCAAACGTGAATTGCTGAAGATCGATTCCGAGTAGCGGTGTAATCCATTGTAAATTTTGCCCCCTTAAAACAGATTCTGGGGGGGCGTTATTAAAATCGCGACGAAAAGAAATGCCACCCCAAACCCTTCCACTGGAGAGTAACCTGTACACCTTAAAGTTAAAATCCACAATTTGCTCATTTGTCAATGCATAGGTTTGATACAATAAAGAAGGTTCAAATGACCAATTTACTTTAGCGTAGTGCACATAACCCAACGAAAACAGCACACGCTTAAAATCAGTTGCATATCCTTGATCGGTTATAGAGTTGATGTCCACCCGGAGCGGGCTACTGACAAGGTTTTTTAAAGTCAGGTGAGTGAAAAAATGAGTGGTCAAAAATGATATTCCAACGTCCGCGTTAAAATTAGATGCGTTTTGTTGTGCAGAAATCAAAACCGGATCGTTTGAAGAAAAATCAAAAGTAGAAGCATCCAAATTATTTTGAAGTGTGCCTATACTCAATCCAAAATAAAGCTCTTTCATTTTATCATTCTTTGTCGGAAAAGCGCGCTTGGTATTCCATACTACATCTTGAAAACTAATGTGGTGGGCGTAGGTAAAATACACCCCTTGTTGCCTGTGATATCCATTGTTGTCGCTGTAGACTTGTACAGCAAATTTAGACCTGCCGTTATAACCATATTCCGCAGTGAACAACTGTAAACCAGGTGTGTCAGGTTCTTCAATCCACTGCTTGCGCAACGCTGTTTTGACGCGTATTCCCACCAACATATTTCCTGCCATAGAAGGGTGAGCACTGTAGGGATTACCCGTCAAATATTCTGCATACAAAGGATAGCCTTCCTGTCCCTGAAGCGCAGAGAAAATCAAGGTGAAAATCAAGAAAAAGAAACGCTTAAAGGACTTTATCTTTATGTATTTAATGGAATTAATTCGCAATATAAAACAAGTCCGTAGAGATTGAACAACGGTTATTGTGATTTAAGATCAAAAAACAACTTTTTCGCTTTATAACGACTTTAATTATTCTCTTGAATGCAGAAATCTGCAAACAAAACAGCTTCATCGCGTAAATCCTCAGGGTATAAAAGACTGCGATAAATGCCCCATTTTGGACGGACAAACGCTGCTTCTGGTCGCCAATTTACTTTAGAATCACTGGAGTAGGAAAACAATACCGTTTCGGATGCGGCGGCCTTTAAAGTGATACTGTAAGCACCGTTTGTTCTGTAATCTATGGTTTCTTCTACAGAAATCCATTGATCAATAAACGGAGCCAACTCGGTTTGATCCAAGGTAATTTGACTGTCCGTTTCCGCATAGCGTAACTCTAAACGGTCAGGCGATCCTTTCCGGAGTGTCAGCGTATACATGGGCATACTTTCAAAATCTCCACCTACAGATTTCAACTGATGAATGTGGGTGAATTTTGGAGATACCTGAAAGCCTTCTGCTAATTTAAATTTCCATGTATAGGTGACATTTTCATTCATTCTTCCCAGAAGGTTTTCTGGAGATTTATCATACGTTTTGATTTCATTTCGCTGACGGTCAAAGTTGATGCAACGGTCATTGTCTGGCGTTACATGAATGTGAAATCGAAAAACGTATTTATTCAATTCCTCATCCAATACCTGGTCTATATGCGGACCAAATGCTTCATGATTGCAATCTGGAGGCTCTACTGGGCTGAATCCTGGTGCAAAGACAGAAGTAATGTGTTCGTAGGTGTCTGTTTCGCCATCGGCGGAGAGGGTTACGGAAGTACTTCCTGAGGTTGCCCCATTGGGGTCCTCCATGATTCCAAAGTTAGCTGTTAAATTGATTTCACCATTGACCACAACAGTAAGTGGATTGTCTAATGCTCCATTGGACCACCCTAAAAAAACATAATTTTCAGCCGGAGTAGCTGTGACGGTCAAATTAGATCCTCTTTCAAAACTTCCCCCCTGCGTGGAAACCGAACCACCCGTTGATGCAGAGATTGAAACGTTGTACCGAACCGTCACCGTAGGTGTTGTTGGTGTAGCGGAATCATCTGCAGGGCTACAGGATAAAAATAAAAGAAAAAAAAAGACGGTCAGGAGATTTTTCATGCTGTAAAGTTAGGCTTCAACAAGCGATCAACAAAATCGTTTGTTGAAAATAAAAAAGCCCTCCATTTAGGAAGGCTTTTAAGCGGTCTGGACGGGACTCGAACCCGCGACCCCATGCGTGACAGGCATGTATTCTAACCAACTGAACTACCAGACCTATTAGAACGGTTGCAAATATACATTGCATTTTTTATTTGCCAAATATTACAACCGGAAAAAACAAAGAATTATAAAAGCGTATCCAACGCTTGTGCATAAGTGGTCTTTGGTGCTACACCAACTTGGCGTCCTACCACTTCTCCGTCTTTAAAAACCAATACTGTAGGGATGTTACGTACCCCGTATTTCGCAGCAAACTCTTGGTTTGCGTCAACATCCAATTTTCCAACTACGGCTTTGCCTTCGTAGTCAGAACTAATTTCGTCTATGATAGGACCTACCATTCGGCAAGGTCCACACCATGCCGCCCAAAAGTCTACCATTACGGGCTTATCGGATTTTAAAACAACTTCCTCAAAAGTTGCGTCTGTAATTTCTACTGCCATTTTAACTAAATTTTATCAAAGGTATTAATTTATTTATCTCCTCGTTTTCTTTTGCATTGCTTTCTTTTATAATTCCATCGTGTTATTCAATTCATTTATTGAATCTGATAATGGAAGGCATTCTCTTCCAAAGCTTCTAAAAAAGCATTGCTGATCTCAACCTTTTGCTTTCTGCTGTGCAAGTTTAGTTTTAACTTTTCTGCCGTATCAAAAACATCCACAGAAACAGGTTTACTGCCTTTATGCAATCGCAAGATATCTTTTAACGCTTCAATACGCCCATCGTTCAATTGATTTAGTTCCAACTGGAGCGTTACGCGTTTGGTGTTTTTTTCTAGGGTATCGTGTAGCATTTCAAAATGATTGAATTGCATTCTAGGGGGGCCCAGTTTCCCAGTTTCTTTATTCCGCCAGCCTTCTACGATTTTCACCCGAAGACGAATAAAACTATTGGGGATTAAAAAATGTCGGTATTTTAAATACTCTTCCCCAAACATTTTAAACTCGTATTGATCGTGAAAATCTTCAAGGCTAAAAATAACCCAGCCTTTACCCATCTTTGTCACCCTGTGGTCTACGGCGTTTATGATACCGCCAAAACTAAACTCTTTATTTACGACAGGGTCTAAGTCGGAAAGGACGGTTAATGGATAGGAAGAATAGTGTTTCATTTCGCGTTTAAAATCGTCCAGAGGGTGGGCAGACAAATAGATGCCCACAACATCTTTCTCCTTTTTCAATAACTCTAGTGTTCCCCATTTTTCACAGGGCGGAATTTTTATTTCTTCAATTTGGGAACCGGCATCATCGCCAAACAAATTGGTTTGAGCAGAGTTTTTACTCTCCTGGAATTTTGCGCCGTACTTAATTGCTTTTTCTAAAAAAGTAATGCCGTCTCCGTCCGGATTAAAATACTGCGCTCTGTGGGTGTCCCCAAGAGAATCCAATCCTCCTGCCAAGGTCAAATTTTCGAGTGCTTTTTTATTAGCAGCCCTTAAATCTATTTTCTGAGTTAGATCAAAAATAGAGCTGTACTTCCCTTCCTGACGTTCCGCTATAATCGTGTCAACTGCTCCTTTTCCGACGCCTTTTATAGCACCCATCCCAAAACGAATGGCGTGTTGGTCGTTTACGGTAAACTTATAGAAAGATTCGTTTACATCCGGTCCAAGGACATTGAGTCCCATACGCCTACATTCCTCCATAAAGAAGGTGACCTGCTTTATGTCGTTCATGTTGTTGGACAACACTGCTGCCATGTATTCTGCAGGATAATGCGCTTTTAAATAGGCTGTTTGATATCCAATCCAGGCATAGCAGGTAGAATGGGATTTATTGAAGGCGTAGGCAGCAAAGGCTTCCCAATCTTTCCATATTTTTTCCAGCACTTCTTCAGGGTGTCCATTGGCTTTTCCTCCATCTATAAATTGGGGTTTTAATTTTTGAAGCAGGGCAAATATCTTTTTCCCCATGGCTTTTCGTAACACGTCTGCATCCCCCTTTGAAAAACCTGCTAGCTTTTGTGATAAAAGCATTACTTGCTCTTGATAGACCGTAATTCCATAGGTCTCTTCTAGGTATTCTTCCATGGCAGGAAGATCATAGGCAATTTCTTCATTCCCGTTTTTACGGTCAACGAAACTGGGGATATATTCCAATGGTCCCGGTCGGTACAGGGCATTCATGGCAATTAAATCTGCAAATACGGTGGGCTTAAGGTCTTTTAAATATTTCTGCATCCCTGCAGATTCGTATTGAAAGATCCCTACGGTTTCTCCACGTTGAAATAACTCATATGTTTTTTGATCGTCCAATGGAAAACGATCGGGATCCAAATCTATCCCGTGTTTAAATTTGACCAGCTTTACAGTGTCCTTGATTAGGGTTAAGGTTTTTAGCCCTAAAAAATCCATTTTCAACAGCCCAGCATCTTCCACGACAGAGTTGTCAAACTGGGTGACATAAAGATCCGAATCTTTTGCAGTGGCAACCGGGACGAACTGGGTAATGTCGTCTGGGGTTATGATGACACCGCAAGCATGTATGCCTGTATTTCGCAAGGACCCTTCAAGAACCTTAGCCTGCTGAATGGTCTCCCCAGAAAGGCTTTCTTCTTCTGCTAGGTTTTTTATCTCATTGACCCGAAGTACCTCTTCCGCCCTTAGCTTGTCTTTTAATTCCTTGTCCGAAAGATCAAAGATCTTACCCAGTTTCATGTTGGGCAATAATTTGGCAATACGGTCAGCTTCCCCCAATGGCAAATCCAAAACACGTGCCGTATCTCGAATTGAAGATTTAGCGGCCATGGTTCCATAGGTAATGATTTGTGCTACTTGATTGGAACCGTACTTATCAATCACATAATCCATCACACGACCTCGACCTTCATCGTCAAAATCAATATCAATATCGGGCATACTCACCCGGTCTGGATTTAGAAATCGCTCAAAAAGCAAATCGTATTCAATCGGATCTATATTGGTAATTTTTAAGCAGTAAGCTACGACAGATCCCGCCGCAGACCCCCGTCCAGGACCTACGGATACATCCATCTCTCTAGCGGCTGCAATAAAGTCTTGTACGATCAAAAAGTAACCCGGATAGCCGGTATTGGCAATGA
Source organism: Candidatus Arcticimaribacter sp. (assembly GCA_965662875.1). GTDB lineage: Bacteria > Bacteroidota > Bacteroidia > Flavobacteriales > Flavobacteriaceae > Arcticimaribacter. Next base: position 21,814 of record CBFIJA010000007.1, on the reverse strand, counting down.
CGTCTAATTCAAAATCTATACGCTCAGTAATCTCTGCTGTCAACTCAGCGTAGCGCTCTTTTGCCCCTTCATAGGTTAAATACCGCAAGTAATTATTTTCTCCTTTTTTTCCATCAGAATCCTCTTCTACTTGGTAGTCAGTAGGAATGTCAAACTTGGGCAACAACACATCTCTGGCCAATGCAAAAGGCGCTATTTTGTCTACGAGGGCTTGTATATTTAAAATGGCTTCCGGCACATCCTGAAACAAACTTTTCATCTCCTCCTGAGACTTAAAATAATATTCTTGATTCGGGAAGCCGTATCGAAATCCACGACCACGCCCTATAGGCGTTGCCTGTTTTTCACCTTCTTTTACGCAGAGTAAGATGTCATGCGCATTGGCCTCTTCTTTATGGGTGTAGTAGGTATTGTTTGTAGCGATTAAAGGAACATTGTATTTCTTTGAAAACTCAATCAACACCTCATTGGCACGGTCTTCTCCTTCCTCCCCGTGTCGCATTAGCTCTATGTACAGGTCCTCTCCAAATTGCTGGTGCCACCATTGCAAGGCTTCTTCTGCTTGGCGATCGCCAACATTTAAAATCTTAGAAGGAACCTCGCCATAGGTATTACCTGTCAAAACAATCAGGTGCTCTTTGTATTGCTCTACCACTTGCCGGTCTATGCGGGGAACGTAGTAAAATCCATCTACATACGCTGCCGAAGTCATTTTAGCTAAATTGTGATAGCCTGCTTTATTCTTGGCGATAAAAACAATTTGATAGCCATCGTCACGACGCGTTTTGTCTTTGTGGTCTTCACAGACATAGAATTCACACCCTACAATGGGTTTTATTTTTTTCTCTTCTTCTTCTACAGTGGCATTGTATCCATTTATGGCTTTTATGAAGTGAAAAGCCCCCATCAAATTTCCATGATCGGTAATGGCCAATGCTGACATGCCCTCTTTTGCTGCAGCATCCACCAATTGATTGATGCGAGAAGTGGCTTGTAAAACCGAAAACTGGGTATGGTTGTGCAAGTGCACAAAAGGCGCATCACGCAAAGCGGAACTCACTTCCACACTGGCTGTGCCGGTAGGGGTTTTCTTTTCCTGCTTTAAAGCGGCTGATGCTGCTTTTAAATTCTGATGGGATAGACCCACCAAATCAAATGGATGAGTTTGTTCTTTGATTTCAAGGGTTTGATTGCTATCTGTAGAAAAAGCTTCTGGGTGCAGTGCATCTTGACGAAGCAACTCTAAAAAAGCACGCGATGTAGCCTCAACATCTGCTGTAGCATTGTGGGCTTCCTCAAAACTTTCTTGAAAGAGAAAATGGTATAATTCACTGAGCGTAGGCAATTTAAACTTTCCGCCTCTTCCGCCAGGAAGCTGACACAAAGCTGCTGTCTCTTCTGTGCATGTATCTACAACAGCCTTTCCTTCTAATATGTCCGCTACTCCCGCGCGCAGGTATTCTGCCCCCATGATGTTTCGGTCAAAAGAAACGTTGTGTCCTACAACATAGTCTACTTGATTCAGGGCTTGATGAAATTTATCCAACACCTCCGCTAGAGGGACGCCTTGCGCTTCGGCCAAAGCAGTGGAAATCCCATGCACCTGTTCTGAATCAAAAGGAATGGTAAAACCATCCGGCTGAATCAAGTAATCCTCGTGCGAAACCAGAGCTCCATTTGCATCGTGGATTTGCCAAGCAATTTGTATACAACGGGGCCAATTTTCACTGTCTGTTAATGGTGCATTCCAGCGTTTTGGAAGTCCTGTTGTTTCGGTGTCAAAAATTAAATACATCAAAACGAAAATAGCAAATAATTGGCCGCAAGAGAAAAGGAGTTATTGGCAGTTATTAACGGTTTGGTTTTCCCCTTTTTTGTACCTTCCCCTTGAAAAAGAAAAATAAAGCATGTCATTACTGGAATTCACCTCAAAAGGAATTTACTGTAAACAAGCCGACGTTTATCTCGACCCCTGGCGAGGGGTGGACAGGGCGATTATTTCTCACGGGCATTCCGATCACGCCCGCTGGGGAAGTAAACATTATATCACCCATGAAATCAATGTCCCAATCATTCAACACCGTTTGGGTAAGATTTCTGTATCCGGGAAAAAATACGGGGAACGTTTTACGGTAAATGGGGTTCAATTTTCTTTTCATCCTGCAGGACACGTTCCAGGCTCTGCGCAAATTCGCGTGGAATACAAAGGGGAAGTTTGGGTCTTTACCGGAGATTATAAAACCCAAATAGACGGCATATCCACTCCCTTTGACCCTGTAAAATGCGACACCTTTATCACAGAATGTACCTTTGGATTACCTGTTTTTCAATGGGAAGAACCCAAAAAAGTACACGACACTATAAATCAGTGGTGGGGGAAAAATCAAAATGAAAAGGTAACCAGCTTGTTGATGGGGTATTCACTGGGAAAAATACAACGACTACTAAAGCATCTAGACCCCTCAATCGGTAAAATTTATACCCACGGTGCAACGGAACAAATGACGTCGGTTTTGCGGTCATTTATCGATTTCCCGGAAACGCATTTGATCACCCGCGATACCACAAAAAAAGAAATCGAAGGAAATTTGGTCCTGGCTCCGCCAGCGGTTTTGGGTAGCGCCTGGGTAAAAAAACTAGGACAGCTCTCCACTGGCTATGCTTCTGGATGGATGGCCTTCCGTGGTGCCCGAAGAAGAAGAGCAGTGGATCGTGCATTTGTACTGTCAGATCATGCCGATTGGGAAGGACTACTGTCCGCCATCAAAGCTAGCGGTTGTGAGAACGTAATCACCACGCACGGCTATACAGATCTCTTTGCGCAATACCTAAGAGAACAAGGCTGGAACGCCCGCACCGAAAAGACCCAATACGAAGCGGAAACCCTTGAAACTGTTGCTGCCGAATGAAACGCTTTGCCCAGCTTATAGAACAACTCGATAGCACCAATAAAACCAATCAAAAGGTTGCTGCATTAAGTCAGTATTTTCATGATGCACCCAAAGAAGACGCCCTTTGGGCTGTTGCGTTACTCTCGCATAGACGTCCGTCAAGGCCGGTAACTACAACTCTTATGCGAGAATGGGCAGCAGAAGTAGCACAGTTGCCTGAATGGCTGTTCGAGGAGTCTTATCATATTGTAGGCGATTTGGCCGAAACCATAGCCCTTTTGGTGCAGCAAGATGCAGAAGGCACTGCCCCTTCCCTAACAAAGTGCATCGAAGAGATCATTGCGTTAAAACCGAAAGAAGAAACTGAAAAAAAAGCGTATATCCTAGAACGCTGGAAAAGCTTTACAAATTTCGAACGTTTTGTCTTTAATAAAATTCTTACTGGAGGGTTTAGAATTGGGGTGAGTCAAAAACTTATGACGCGGGCACTTTCAAAAGCCGTTGACATTGATGAAAATATTTTAGCCCATCGTCTGATGGGACAGTGGACACCGCAAAACACAACTTTCGACGAACTTATTCTGCACCCCAAACCCGAGGATCAAATTTCACAACCATACCCGTTCTTTTTGGCTTATGCCCTAGAAGAAAATTTCCAAGAAAAAGAAGCAGTCGACAACTGGCATATTGAACACAAATGGGATGGAATGCGCGCCCAATTAATTGTTCGTGAAGGGAAGTCTTTTCTGTGGAGTCGCGGAGAAGAACTCATCACAGATAAATTCCCTGAACTGGCTTGTCTCGCTGATCACCTCCCTAATGGAACCGTTGTAGACGGGGAACTCTTACCCATTATTGAGGGGGAAATTGGGGACTTTAACGCCTTACAAAAACGTATTGGCAGAAAGACCGTTTCGCAGAAATTACAGAAAGACATTCCCATAGTCATAATGCTGTATGATCTTTTGGAATGGGAAGGCAAAGACATACGCGCACTTTCATTGACAAAACGTCAAGCCCTTTTAAAACAACTCTACCAGCAAGCAAAAGGCGATAATGTTCCTTTACTTCTGTCTGAAGTACAACAATTTTCGAGCTGGGAAGAAGTAGCTTTTGAACGCGAAAAAGCGTCAGAAAAACGCAGTGAAGGTTTAATGCTCAAACACAAAGATTCGCCCTATTCAGTAGGTCGAAAAAAAGGAACGTGGTGGAAATGGAAGTCTGACCCCAAAACTATAGATGCGGTATTGACCTATGCCATGCGGGGGCACGGACGGCGCACCAATCTGTATACAGACTATACCTTCGCCTTATGGAAAGAGGAAGAGCTGGTTACGTTTGCTAAAGCGTATTCGGGATTAACGGATGCAGAAATCAAGCAAGTAGATCAGTTCGTGAAAAAAAATACAACCGACCGTTTTGGCCCTGTTCGTCAGGTAAAAGCAGAATTAGTGTTTGAGATTGCCTTTGAAGGGATTGCGGCTTCTTCGCGACATAAAAGCGGGGTTGCCGTTCGTTTTCCAAGAATTTTACGCTGGCGTCACGACAAAAAAATTAAAGATGCAAATTCCTTAGAGGATCTTAAAAAACTATTGCCATGAAAGAAGTCTCCGAGTGGTTTAGTAATCAAGGTTGGCGCCCACAAGCTTTTCAAAAAGAATGTTGGAAGCATTATACACAAGGAAAAAATGGGATGTTGCACGCTCCTACGGGGAGCGGAAAAACCTATGCGCTCTGGGGGGCTATAGCCCAAGAAGCCCTTGATTCAAAAAATCATCCAACCGGTGTTCAAGCATTATGGCTTACCCCCCTTCGTGCTTTGGCTGCAGAAATCCAGCAAGCCACACAACGCATGACCACGGATTTGATTCCTGAATTAAACGTTTCTCTTCGAACAGGAGATACTTCCCAAAGTGAACGTGCAAAACAAAAACGCAAACCCTCTTTCGGTTTAGTGACTACTCCTGAAAGCCTGCATGTATTACTGAGTACCAAAGATCACCAAAAACAATTTCAGCACCTCAAAGCAGTTGTAGTCGACGAATGGCATGAATTATTAGGAACAAAAAGAGGAGTACAAGTAGAGTTGGCCTTGGCCTATTTACGCTCTTTTTTGCCCGAATTAAAAGTGTGGGGCATTTCTGCTACGCTAGGAAATAAAGACTTGGCTAGGGAAATCTTATTGGGACCCATTGAAAATCATGTAACTGTAAATGCTCAAATCAATAAAAAAATAAAGGTCAAATCCATTCTGCCTAAAAATATGGAAAGTTTCCCTTGGCGTGGGCACCTTGGGATTCACCTTTTACCGCAGGTGCTTAAATTGGTTCAAAAAAACAAAACCACACTTGTTTTTACCAATACGCGTGCACAATGTGAGATTTGGTTTCATCGCCTCTTGGAAGCAGACCCAAAGCTGGCGGGTGACATTGCCATGCATCACGGTAGTATTGATAAAAAAATTCGCCTTTGGGTAGAAGACGCCTTAAGACAAGAGCAACTAAAGGTGGTGGTTTGTACCTCTAGCTTAGATTTAGGAGTAGACTTTTCTCCCGTAGAAAACTGCATCCAAATTGGAAGTCCCAAAGGTGTGGGACGATTTATTCAACGTGCAGGAAGAAGCGGTCATCGCCCAAAAGCGGGAAGCACCATTCACTTTCTACCCACACATGCAATGGAATTGATAGAATCGGTTGCTTTGCAACGGGGAATTGAACAGCAACAAATTGAGGACCGTATTCCATTTCTCAATTCATATGACGTCCTCTTACAATTTTTAATGACGCTAGCCATAGGCAGTGGCTTTCATCCCAAAAAGGTTTTTTCTTTGATCCAAAAAACGTTTTGCTTTCAAACCATAACCCCAGAACAATGGCAATGGCTGCTTAATTTTCTAGTAAAAGGCAGCCAAAGTTTAGAACATTATGATGAATACAAAAAAGTTAGCGTACTAGAAGATGGCACTTTAAAAGTACTGAATAAAGGCATCGCTATGCGACATCGACTCTCAATGGGAACCATTGTAAGCGATGCTAATTTAAAAATACGCTACCAAAAAGGGGGATATTTAGGAACAATAGAAGAATGGTTTGTAGCAAAGCTAAAACCAGGAGATGTCTTTACATTTTCGGGAAGAAATCTAGAATTGATTCGGATGCATAATATGGAAGTCATCGTACGGAAATCAAAATCTAAAAAAAGTAGAATTCCCGCATGGATGGGAGGACGAATGAGTTTCAGCGCGCACCTGAGTGATTTATTAAAAAAAGCTTTGTTTGAAGAACGCAACCACGATACGCCAGAGTTCAAGGCTTTGACCCCCGTTTTTCAACAACAGCAGAAGGAATCCATTCTGCCAAAACCCCATCAATTTTTAATTGAACGCTTTGAAACTAAAGAAGGCTTTCATACCGTCTTTTATCCTTTTGAAGGGTATGCCATACACGAGGCCATGGCTAGTTTAATGGCCTATCGTATAAGTTTGTTGTCCCCTATTACCTTTAGCATGTCGTTTAACGATTATGGCTTTGAATTATTGTCGGACCAGGCGTTTTCAAAGGAAGACTTTTTAGATAATAATTTACTGACTGTTGACCATTTGCACGAGGATTTGGAAAAAAGCATAAATATTTCTGAAATGGCGCGACGACGTTTTCGGGACATTGCTGTTATTTCAGGTTTGGTTTTCCAAGGATTTCCGAATAAACCTATAAAATCAAAACACCTGCAAAGTGGATCGCAATTGTTTTATGATGTATTCAAGGATTATGAACCCGATAATCTTTTGTACCAACAAGCCTTAGAAGAAACATTTGACCACGGAATGGAACACGGGCGAATGACAAAAGTGTTTGAAAACATAACAAGCCAGGAAATCGTATGGTGCGATTGTAGTCAACCCACTCCATTTTCATTTCCTTTGATAACGGATCGAATTCGCTCTAAACTCTCTTCTGAGAGCGTTGAAGATCGCATCAAAAAAATGTACTTGCAATTGGAAAAAGCGGCCTTATGAAGCAGATAAAGATCAACGGAAGTCACTTTGATTTACACCCAAGCGGAGCCGTGTTTTGGCGTGAAAAAAAAACCCTAATGTTGGCAGATGTTCACCTAGGAAAAGTAGCTCATTTTCGGAAAAATGGCATCGCTGTTCCTCGAAAAGCAGAAGGTGCTTTTTATGAAAAAATGACCTTGCTTTTCAATGCATTTGAAATAGAGCGCCTTCTCTTTCTGGGAGATCTTTTCCATAGTTTTCAGAACAACGAATGGCATTTGTTTAGTGCTTGGGTGGAGAAGCAAAAAATCAATTTGATTTTAATTGAAGGCAATCACGATGTGATTCCCGATTGGAAATTCAAACAACTGGGGTTATCTGTTGTTCGAGAGTTAAGGGAAGAAGGCTTTTATTTTTCACATTATCCAAATGAAAAAGAAAAAGATTTTGTGTTTTGCGGACATGTACACCCCGGCGTAAAATTAAAGGGCGCTGGGCTGCAACAGCTAAAAGTGCCTTGTTTTTATCGAAGTTCGAACCAATTGATTCTTCCTGCCTTTGGTGCCTTTACGGGTTTACACATCCTCACTCCAAAAGAAGGAGATCAGGTCTACGTAACCACTGGAAAAGAAGTGATGGAAATCCAGTAATTTATTCTACAAGCCTTTATATTTGCCAAAAAAAAGAGTTATCGAAATCTCTTGGGATGTTTTCAGATCTTGTCCTTCCCAAAAAAAGCTAGAAGCCGCTTTTTTGAAGGATTCCCCATTCATTGTTTTGAAAGGAGTCGTCGGTTCTGGACTTACCTTTCGTATAGCCAGTTGTTTTACTTCACTACAAAAAACGCTATTGCTTGTTTGTGATGACCGTGAAAGAGCAGCTTATCACCTCAATGATTTAGAGCAGCTATTGGGAGAAGAAAATGTCTTGTTTTTTCCGTCCAGTTACCGTAAACCCTACCAGACAGAAACCACAGACAATGCTAATGTTTTATTGCGGTCTGAAGTTTTATCTAAATTGAGTAACTCTAGCAAAGCCCGCGTTATAGTCAGTTACCCTCAAGCAATTTTTGAGAAAGTTGTCTCCCAATCTACTTTACGAAAAAGCACCCTCGAAATTCAGCAAGGCAGCAAACTGTCTTTGGATTTTGTCAATGAGGTATTGTTTGACTATAATTTTGAACGGGTAGATTTTGTAAGCCAACCTGGAGAATTTTCTGTACGCGGTGGAATCATTGACGTTTTTTCATTTGCCAATCAATACCCCTATCGGATTGAATTTTATGGGGATGAGGTAGAAAGCCTTCGTAGCTTTGATGTTGCAACACAGCTGTCCATTAGCCGGATTGAACGCATAAAGTTATTGCCAAACACCAGCATCGGATTCAAAAAAGCTACGCGAAAAAGCCTAGTAGAAGTGGTTGGCAAAGAGGGACTTTTGTTCAATGAAAATACCGACAGAATCGGGCAAAAATTAGCTCAGTATTACAAAGAAGCCCAGCATAGTTTTGAAAGCCTCAGCGGAGAAACACAACACCTACCACCCGAACGCCTTTTTTTGTCCAAAACACATTATGAGGAACAAACGCGATTGCTCCCTACCGTAAGTTTATCTTCTTCAGAGGCTTTGAAAACCACCGAAAAAATAAATGTAAAGCAAAGTCCTCAACCGGCATTCAACCGAAAATTTGATCAGTTGATTGCCTATCTCAATCAAAATCACGAACGTGGATACACAAATTTTATCTGCTGTAGCTCCGCGCAACAAGCACAACGATTACAAGATATTTTTGAGGAAATGGAACAAACGGTGCATTATAAAACCGTTGTCCAGCCCATTTTTGAAGGTTTTGAGGACATAGAAGCACAGGTAGCATTCTTTACAGATCATCAACTATTTGAACGCTACCATAAATACCGTTTAAAGTCTGGGCACACAAAAAAACAAGCCCTTACACTCAAGGAACTCACGCATTTGGAAGTGGGAGATTATGTCACCCATATAGACCACGGGATTGGAAAATTTGGCGGTTTGCAAAAAATTGATGTGGAAGGCAATCAACAAGAAGCCATCAAATTAATCTATGCAGACCGAGACATTTTATACCTCAGTATTCATTCATTGCATAAAATCGCCAAGTTTAATGGTAAAGACGGAAAAGTTCCTAAAGTCTATAAATTGGGATCCAATGCATGGAAAACCTTAAAGCAAAAAACAAAAAAGAAGGTCAAAGAAATTGCCTTTAACCTGATCGACTTATACGCTAAACGACGTCAAAAAATAGGATATTCCTACGCCCCGGACAGTTACTTACAGCTGGAATTAGAAGCTTCCTTTTTATTTGAAGATACCCCAGACCAAAGCAGCGCTACCCAAGCCATAAAAGAAGACATGGAAAGCGAACGTCCAATGGATCGGTTGGTTTGTGGAGATGTAGGTTTTGGAAAAACAGAGGTAGCCATACGAGCCGCATTCAAAGCCGTTGACAACAGCAAGCAGGTTGCCGTTTTAGTCCCCACAACCATTCTTGCATTTCAACATTTCAAAAATTTCAGTAAGCGTTTAGAGAATTTACCTGTTCGGGTAGATTATCTCAATCGTTTCCGTACTGCCAAAGAAAAAAGAACCGTCATTGAGGATTTAAAAGCTGGGAAAATTGACATTATCATTGGCACACACCAATTGGTAAATAAATCAGTCGCCTTTAAAGATCTTGGGCTTTTGATTGTAGATGAGGAACAAAAATTTGGCGTAGCAGTAAAAGAAAAACTCCGCGCCCTTAAAACCAATGTAGATGTATTGACCCTTACAGCTACACCCATTCCCAGGACCTTACAATTTAGCCTTATGGCAGCTCGAGATTTATCTGTTATTGCCACCCCCCCACCCAATCGCTATCCGATAGAAAGTGAAGTGGTCCGCTTTAATGAAGAAATTCTCCGGGATGGAATTTTGTATGAAATGCAACGTGGTGGACAAGTGTATTTTATCCACAATCGGGTTGAAAACATTCAAGAAGTAGCCGGTACACTTCAACGTCTTGTTCCCGATGCGCGCATTCGTATTGGCCATGGACAAATGGATGGGAAAAAATTAGAAAAAAACCTTCTCGAATTCATGGAAGGGAAATACGACATCTTAGTGGCCACCACCATTATTGAAAATGGATTGGATGTTCCCAATGCAAATACCATCTTTATCAACAATGCCAATAATTTTGGTTTAAGCGATCTTCACCAAATGCGTGGTCGTGTTGGACGAAGCAACAAGAAGGCCTTTTGTTATTTTATTACACCCCCCTTAAGTGCAATGTCGAGTGATGCCCAAAAACGAATTCAAGCCATTGAACAATATGCAGCCCTAGGTTCAGGAATTAAGATTGCAATGAAAGATTTGGAAATTCGGGGTGCTGGCGATTTATTGGGGGGAGAGCAAAGTGGTTTTATCAACGATATCGGGTTTGAAACCTATCAAAAGATTCTGAAAGAAGCCATTACAGAATTGCAGGAGAACGAATTTAAAAACCTGTTTAATGAACTGGACCAAAAGGAAAAAACCTTTGTGAATGATGTTCAAATCGATACGGATTTAGAAATTCTTTTTCCGGATGATTACATAAACAGTGTCAGCGAAAGACTTACACAATACAATCAATTGGGTGAAATTCAAGACGAGGAACAATTGCAAAAATTCCAAAAACAGCTGGAAGATCGCTTTGGATCTTTACCTGTTCAAGCACTCGATTTAATGGACAGCGTTCGACTAAAATGGAAAGCACAACGCTTTGGGCTTGAACGTTTGTTGCTAAAAAGAAATCAATTGGTGGGCTATTTTGTTGCAGATCAAAAAAGTGATTTCTATCAAAGTGAAGCCTTCAATACTGTTTTGAATTGGGTACAAAACAGCGATGGAAAAATTCAAATTAAAGAAAAAGAAACCCGAAATGGGCTTCGCCTTAGACTTGCCATTCCAAAAATCAACAACGTCCAAGAAGCGGTCAATGTTTTCCCTAGCCTATAATTGTTTTAGGTTTTTAATGACCTGAAAAGCAACATTTACATCGTCGTCATTTACCAAAATGGTAAACTCATTCGAAGTAGAAATGACTTCTCTAATATTAACCCCTTCCCAAGACAAGCGCTGAAATATAAAGTAGTAAATCCCTGGTATGCTGACGTTTTCAGTAGGTAATTTTATGGTTACAGAGGAAAGCTCATCTGATTTTCCGATGAGAATTTCATTTTTAAAATACTTTTCTACAGAAGGACTAAGATCACTACTGACAACAATATTAGATTCAGAAACTCCGCGTGAGGAAGTATAGAATACCTGATTGTTTTGATTGACTTCCGCCAAAAATTGTGCTTGTGCATTCAGCAATGTATCGGATATTTTAAAACTGTAATCCACCAAAGATGACCGAACTGTAATGTCCCCTATACCCTTTAAAACGCGAACAATTTTATGGGTAGATAAAAATTCCATGTTATCGGAAATACGCTTAAGGGCCATAACAATAGCACCGCTTCGGGCGCTTTTTTGAAGTACTTCTTCTATTTCAGGTTGAATCTGTCTTGCTAAAGAGGTTAAATTGATGATTCCCTGTGACAGTGCAGTAGATAAAAAAGGTTTGGTCTTGATGTAGTTTTCAACAACGGAAGCAATGGTCTTCATGAAAAATATTTTTGCAAATATAATAAATATAACTCAATGTTGTATTTAAAACATTTATTTAGAAAAAATAAAATGCACTCTTTAAATGATTTTGTTTCCATTGGTTTCCTTCTATATGGTAGGCCATGATGTCGAAACGAACTTCTAAATCCAATTTATGTTTTTGAATGTAATGATCGATGGCCATGACTAAAAGTTCAATTTTTTTTGGGGAAACAAAAGTTTCTGCTTCACCAAAATAATGGGAGCTTCTGGCTTTAACTTCTACGACTACCAAAAAATTATCCTTCTGAAGGATCAAATCAACTTCTGCTTTTCGGTGCCTGAAATTTTTTTCTAAAAGACAATAACCCTGAGCGAGAAAGTAGGTCAAAGCCCTGCGTTCTGCTTCTTGGCCTAAGGCGTGTGATTTTTTCATGTGTATTTTTGGGGCTGATTAAATACGAATTTAGACCAAAAGCCTCATAAAAAAAACCGTATTTTTGCACAAAAAATTTCATGGCGCTCAACGCAAAACGTTATACAGTTACCGCTGCCCTGCCCTATACCAATGGACCGCTTCATATTGGACACCTTGCAGGGGTCTATGTCCCAGCTGATATTTATGTACGTTACCTGCGCGCCAAGAAAAAAGAAGTTGCGTTTATCTGTGGAAGCGATGAGCACGGCGTAGCCATTTCAATTAAAGCGAAAAAAGAAGGGGTTGAACCCCAAGCCATCATTGATAAATACGATGCCCTTTTCAGAACTTCATTTGACCAACTGGGGATTTCATTTGATAATTTTTCGAGAACCTCAGCCCCTATTCATCATCAAACGGCTTCCGCTATTTTCAAACAACTTCATGCAGAAGGAAAATTTATTGAAGAAACCTCTGCTCAGCTTTACGACAAAGAAGCAGAACAATATCTAGCCGACCGTTTTGTTATAGGCACATGCCCAAAATGCAATCACAACGAAGCCTATGGCGATCAATGCGAGCAATGCGGCACCTCACTGAATGCAACAGACCTGATTGAACCAAAATCCACCATAACAGGATCTAAGCCTATCCTTAAAGAAACCAAGCATTGGTATCTGCCTTTAGATCAATATCAAAGTTTTATAAAATCTTGGATATTAGAAGGCCATAAAGAAGATTGGAAGCCCAACGTATACGGTCAAGTAAAATCTTGGGTTGACGATGGACTAAAACCAAGAGCGGTAACCCGCGATTTGGATTGGGGAATTCCCGTTCCGGTTCCCCAAGCAGAAGGAAAAGTATTGTATGTATGGTTTGACGCTCCTATTGGATACATCTCTTCTACCAAAGAATGGGCAGAACGAGTAGGTAAAGATTGGGAGCCCTTTTGGAAAGATGAAGAAACAGAATTGGTTCACTTTATTGGAAAAGACAATATCGTATTCCATTGCATCATTTTCCCAACAATTCTAAAAGCAACAGGAGAATACATTCTGCCTGCCAATGTTCCTGCTAATGAATTTTTAAACCTGGAAGGACAGAAGATATCGACATCAAAAAATTGGGCCGTTTGGTTGCATGAATATTTAGAAGATTTTCCAGAACAACAAGATGTACTGCGCTATGTCCTTACCGCCAATGCTCCTGAAAGTAAAGACAATGATTTTACATGGAAAGATTTTCAAGCAAGAAATAACAACGAGTTGGTTGCTATTTTTGGCAACTTTATTAACCGAGCGGTTGTCCTAACCCATAAATACTATAACGGAATAGTGCCCGATTCTGGCGTATTGACAGAAGAAGATAAAGCCGTTTTAGAAGAGTTAAAAACTGCTCCGGATTATATTGGAGCTTCTATAGAGCAGTATCGATTTAGAGAAGCCAGCCAACGAATGATGCAATTGGCCCGATTGGGGAACAAATATTTAGCGGATGAAGAACCGTGGAAAAAAATTAAAACAGATCCAGATCGCGTGGCTACAATCATGCATATTGCTTTGCAAATAGCCACTGCACTTAGCCGTTTATGTGCTCCCTTTCTGCCGCATAGTGCAGAACGCCTTAAAGGCATTTTAAATTTAGACACGCTCCCGGAGTGGGAAAGCATCAGCGCAACATCTACTTTGTTAAGGGCTGGACATACCATTGGAAAGCAACAACTTTTATTTTCAAAAATTGAAGACTCAGCCATAGCAGCTCAGTTGGAAAAGTTGGAACGTACCAAAACTGAAAATGAAATCCAAAGTAAACCCCTACCCGAAAAAAAAGCTGAAATTTCATTTGAAGATTTTAAAAAATTAGACTTGCGTGTAGGCACTATTCTAGCAGCTGAAAAGGTAAAGAAAACAAAAAAGTTACTTCAATTAAAAGTTGATATTGGAACAGAAATTCGCACGATCGTTTCTGGAATTGCAGAAAGTTACAGTCCAGAAGAAATTGTGGGACAAAAAGTAACTGTGCTGACAAACTTGGCCCCAAGAAATATAAGAGGGGTAGAAAGTCAAGGCATGCTTTTAATGTCCGAGGACAAGGCAGGGAAGCATGTAATAATTGCCCCTTCAAATGGAAACGCTGAAAATGGATTTCCAATCGCATAGCCATGGGGGGTCTAAACATAGCACACGACCCTATATATCAACTAGACCTTCCCGAGCGCCATCGATTTCCGATGGAAAAGTATGACTTATTGCCTCGGCAATTGGTTCACGAAGGCAGCTGTAGCCCAAAAGATTTTTTCTCTCCTACTAAACTCGCCCCCCATTTAGCAGAAACTGTTCATCTCAATAGTTATGTTAAGGATCTATTGAATTTAAATTTGGATGCAAAAGCAATTCGTAAAATTGGCTTTCCTTTAAGTCAAACGTTAATTGACCGAGAGTTTATCATTGCAGGAGGTACAGTTGAGGGCAGTTTAAAAGCCCTTGATACAGGTGTTGCATTCAATATTGCAGGAGGAACACATCATGCCTATCCAGGACATGGCGAAGCCTTTTGTTTATTGAATGATCAGGCCATTGCAGCGCAATACTTATTGGATCAAAAAAAAGTCAAGAAAGTCCTAATCGTCGATTTGGATGTCCATCAAGGCAACGGAACTGCAGTCATCTTTCAAGGAAACAATAGCGTGTTTACTTTTTCCATGCACGGTCAAAAAAACTATCCTTTCCGAAAAGAAAAAAGCGACCTCGACATCGGCTTAGCTGACGGAACAGGCAATGAAGAATTTTTAACCGAATTGGAAAAAACACTTCCACGGTTGATCGAAGAAGAAAAACCCGATTTTGTGTTTTACCTCGCTGGGGTAGATTTATTGTCTTCTGATAAGCTCGGGCGACTAGGCATGAGTATTGAAGGGTGTAAAACACGTGATGCAATCGTCTTTGACCTGTGCCATAGCTACGGAATACCTGTACAATGCAGTATGGGTGGAGGCTATTCTCCTGACATCAAACTCATTATTGAAGCACATGCAAACACCTACCGCATTGCACGTGATTTATATACTTAACGCCAAGTATTGCTTTTGATATTGGCGACAGCTATGACGATATCTTTTCTGGAAATTTGACCGACCAGATTGCCGTTTTTTACCACCGGAAACCTTCTTCTATTGTTTTTGTGAAAACGTGACGCTGCCTCAAAAATAGAAAGACTTGACGGAATGGTTTCCACCGTTGTAGACATAAAATTTGCTACAGACTTATCCAAAATTGGCATATTAAAATAGCGGCTATCAGAGATTTGTTTCATGAGGTCTGCCTCTGAAATAACACCGATGAGCGCTCCTTTTTCATCCACAACAGGGCCGCCCGATATTTTATACTTTATAAAATCACGCATCACCTCGTGGATGGATTGTTCTGGTGAAAAGACAACCAAATTGTGGGTCATAATATTTTCTACCAATAAAGGAGAATCGCTTCGTTTTTTTACTTCTGCTCTGGGCCCTTGAAAACTTTTTATTGCCATGATTTCTTCGTTTTGGTTTCCTAGAAGGTAAGAAAAATAATTTAACTCCTCATTGATCTGGTGCAACTTGGCTATATTAGAGGGTAGAAAAAGAAAAAAAAGTGAACACTAAAGTAGGGGTATTGGGCTGCGGCTGGCTGGGTTTTCCCTTGGCTCTTGCTATGATGGAAAAAGACTATACTGTTCGGGGGGCTACCCGATCAGAAAAACAATGGGAGCGCATTGGGCACAGCGCTGTCTCTCCTTTTCTAGTGGAAGCTAAAGAAGATGAAGTAATTGGAGCATTGGATTTTTTTAAAGGTTTGGATGTATTGATTATTTCCTTACCGCCAGGGATTCGAAAAAATCCAAAAAGAAATTTTATCAAGGTTATAAACACCCTTATTGAAACGGTTTGCTCGGAGGCAATTCATCGTGTAATTTTTATAAGCAGTACCGCTGTTTATGGTAATCAAAATGGACCCATCACAGAAGACATTGCTGCCCAACCAATTACAGAATCGGGAAAGCAATTATTGGAATGTGAAAAACGATTGCTTTCTGCTCCGGGTTTTAATACCTTAATCCTTCGTTTTGGTGGGCTTATTGGAGCAGGACGACATCCTGTATACAATGTTTCAGCTAAAAAATCAATCCCCAATCCAGAGGGGTTAATCAACTTCATTCATTTAAACGATTGCATTGGAATGATCCAAAGGGTTTTGAGCACATCCATTACAACTGGCGTATACAATGGGGTAAGTCCCTATCATCCCACTCGAAAAGAATATTATACCGAAATGGCGAAACGCGCAGAGATTACTTTACCTTCTTTTTCCAAAACAAGTCCGCTTATAAGGGAAGTTTCTCCTCAAAAATTTCAAAACGATTTCAATTATACCTTTTTAGTGGAAAACTTGTTGACATTAAAATGATCGTTGTTTAAAAGGGCATTATTTATTTTATAATTTTAAAATAATGAAACGTCCAGACCATAAGAAACTTTTGAACGGGCTTGAACAACTGCTCAACGCAGCGCGTAAAGACAAAATCATGTACCTAAACGCAGCTGATAGGCAAAATTTACCTGCTTTCAAACGTTTTTTCAACCAACAGGCCTTGCTTAGAAATCAGTTATTCAATGACCTGAGTGCTATACTTTCTCAAAAAGGCATCGAAGTAGATCCTCTTCTTCTTCGTCGACCTGACATTCAACAATACATGCTAACTTCTCCTGATCGAGAAAAAAAGAATCCTTTTAAAAAGTTATTGCGCGCTGACAATCTTCTCTTACAGAGTTTATACGAAGTTATCCGTATAGAAACAGACGAAACTGTTGAAAAACGACTGATGCAACACCTACAGAAAATTAAAGCGGGAGTTGTTGAAAGTGAGGGCTATAATGAGCACTTGTCGTACAAGGTCGTAAGTGCCTAATCTGCAGTATCCAATAAAATTTCACCCTCTTCAAAAGTTTCCTCTTCTGAAAAAGAGTGGATGCGCTTTAAATAATCGTTATACGCAGTATATAAACCTTCGAGGGCTTGGTTCAATTCTTCCTGTTTTTCCTCTTGTGTAAAATACCTGACTTTGATTAATTGGGTTTTAACTACTTTTAAACGAGCAGAAATATCTAAAGCATCAAAAGGTTGGGGTAAGGGTGAACGCTCTACACGTTGACATGCCTGAAGTGCAGCAACAACAAAAGGTAAAATTCCTTCAGGATTTAATTTATTTAAATCTTCCATTGCCCCTTTAAACGACAGAAATCTCGTGTTTTGCATCAATGTAGAATCTATGATCCCTTCTTTAGGCAAAGCATATATAGAGATGTTTTTGGTTTCTACTTCTAATCTAAGGCTATCCTTCACCTCAACCTTCTCTACAGGCTTTGAGGAAGAAGTGGAACACGAAGAACAATAAATACTGATTAGAAAAAGAACAAAGAATTTATAATGCATTTTGCAAGGTATTGATTTGAAGAAGTAAAAGGGTGAAAAATAATAATTGCAACAGAAAAAGGTGATGGGTGAACCATCCCTTGACTTTAATTTCTAGTATCTGATAGAGTGCATGCAATGGAAGTGCCACAGCAAACCACCCTAAATAATTCTGTACTGGAGCAATACCTTCGTCAAAGACCCAAAAGTCCAAAACTGGCGCAATGGGCTCTATCAATACATCCAGCAATAACATCAATCCTACCCCCGCCAAAATTCTTGCCCATACAGTATCAAAAAGTTGCTGTGCAATTGCGCCTGAACAAACCACTAGGATACACCAGTTGGCGCCTATCAACCATGGTACGCCCATAAATTTTGGGCCTAAAGCTTCTCCATAGGCATAGTGTCCAAAAATCAACCCGTAATTCACTCCTAATATTTCGGCAAACATTCCAACAAAAAAAGTAAGCAAAACTACTCCATTTAGCTTTGGAGTTCCCCAACTTGTATACAGCAAAAGTCCAAAACACAAAGATAAATTCAATGGGGTTGCACCTACAAACCACTTAGAATTTCCATACAACAACCCCAATATTCCACTCACGTGAAAAAGCCAAATAACGGCAATCGAAAGGGTCTGTTTTGTTAAGAGTTTATTAGACTGCATAGGGTACTTTAGGAATTTGCTCGGAAACAATTTTAGCGGACAACAAACACAAAGGAATTCCTCCGCCAGGGTGAACGCTGCCTCCACAAAAATATAAATTTTTAATCCGTTGCGAAAAATTAGGATGTCGCCAAAATGCCGCCATAGTATTATTGCTAGAAGCACCGTACAAAGCACCCATATGGCTTTGGGTTTTAGCTTGAATCAAAGGAGGGGTCAATACCGTTTCAACAGCTATTTTATCTTCTACAGCAGTTCCTAAAATTCTTTCCAGTTTTCGCATTACACTCAGACGCAAGTCGCGCACTAAGTGTTCCCAATCTTGCCCTTTATCTGCAGGGGTGTTAATCATAACAAACCAATTTTCTCCTCCAGAAGGGGCATCCGTAGGGACGTCTTTTGACGTAATATTGACGTAAACCGTGGGATCATCACTAACACTATATTTTTCAAAAATACATTTAAACTCCTCTTTGTAGTCTTTGCTGAAAAATATATTGTGTAAATCCAATTGTGGAAAACAAGCATTCATTCCCCAATAAAAAATCACTGCAGAACTGGATCTTTCTTGTTGTAATGTTTTTTCAGGTGCTTTTTGATCGGGCAGTAAATGCCTATAGGTTGGCACTACATCCATATTGGATAAAACAATGTCAAACTCCAATTCTTTACCTCCAACACACAAGCCTTTTGCTTTTTTCTTTTCCACCAAAATGCGTTCAACTTTTTGATTAAAGTGAAATTTAACCCCTTGACGAATGGCCAATTCATAGATGGATTGCGAGATAGAGCCCATTCCCTTTTCTGGAACAAACGTGCCAAAATGTTGCTCTAAATGCTGCACCAAACTCATAATCCCTGGAGTTTGATAAGGATCAGATCCGTTATAAGTAGCATATCGATTGTACATCTGAACCAAATGCTGTTCCTTGAGTTGACGCTCATTGACCTTATTTAGTGAAGTGTGTAAATCAAGTTTATAGATTTGAGAAATCGCCTTTAAGGTGTCTTTGGTTAGGTAGGTGGTTAACTTATGTAGTGACTTTTCTAAAAACAAACTTGCGGTTAGATCGTATTTCTTTTTTGCTCTAGCCAAATAACCCTGAAGCACTTTTGAGGGCACCCCAAGTTTTTGTTCTACTTCTTTAAGGTATTTTTTCTGATCGCCATAGGCCGTTAGTGTGACTCCGTCTTCCCAAAAATACTCGCATGCAATCTCTTTTTTTGAATACCTAAAATGCGCTGACGATTTTTCTCCACAAAGTGTAAAAAGCTCTTCAATAAAGTGTGGCATGGTAAACAAAGAAGGCCCTGCATCAAAGCGATAATCACCCAAAGTAAATGTACTGAGTTTACCTCCCGGGTATTCATTTTGTTCAAAAACTTCAACCTTATATCCTTTTGCAGCTAAACGAATACTGCTCGCCAAACCCGCTACTCCAGAGCCAACAATTGCAACTTTCTTCATTTTATGTCAAGTTTCCTGTATCCTTTAAAATTTCGAATCGCGAAAATAAGTCTTCTTTGTACCAATTCTTTTTTCGGGTTTGTTTAATGATTTTAGCATGGGCTTTGCCCTTGTATGCAAAGTTTTTTACTGCTTCAAAATCGTCCCAGATGCTAAAAGTAGCCTGTTGTACAAACGGCCATTCGCCTATGCCTTTGTAAAACTGAATCCCCTGCGCTGCCTCTATGGCTTTACTTGCAAAAGGTACGGCTTTCCAAAATGACAGTAGCCTTTGCCATCTTAATGTTGCACGGGTTATAATGGCTATCGGCACAGGGGTGGTTTTTTTATCACTTTCCGTTACAGTAAAAGGTTGTTGGCCACTCCATAAACCATAAACGTGAATGGGTCGCAAATAAAATGTCCGATAGCTATCAGCTTTATTTAGGTACTGCTGAAAAAAGGGATGAGCATCAAAAAATGATTCTGCGTGTTGTGCGTCTTTCCAAACCCCCAAAAAAGCATAGGTCGAAAAATCAGGACGTAAACTGAACCCATTCCCTCCTCCAGTACCCAAGACTTTAAAAAACTTTAATCCCAGTACTTTGTGGAGATTTTGTCCTACCAAACCCATTTGTTTGAAAGCCCAAAACTTGTTTTTTTTTAAATGAAATAAGGTGAGTGTGGTGATCTCTTTTTCTTCTTGCATGGTCTATTAAAGATACTGTTTTCTTTAGAAAAAAAGAAAAACGCCTCTGCAGATAGGATTTTAGAATTTGACTTTGGAAGTAAACTTGCAGAGGCGTTTAGAAACCAAATTGAATTAAACTGTTTAAATATAATTAAAAAAAGTTATACAAAACAAGAAAAGTTAAACAAAATGATTAAAAAAAGTTCAAATTGACGGATTTCTGTACTTTAAGATGCAAAAAATTGCGCTCTAAACAATTAAATCTATAATTTTATACCACTAACACTATATCTATTATGACCACTACTTTTGTTGCCAATGTTGTTATTGTAACCACAATTATTGTTTCGTTTTTTATCCTACGTGATATGAGTAAAAAATAAATTCATGGCATTTAAAAAATTCCACAAACAATTTGATCGTCTGATCTATTTACTGATTTCAGTGAATGTATTGGCGATGATTTTGGAATCGCATGAAAATTTAAGACTTGCTTACGGGCAACAGTTTTTTTATTTTGAATTGGCGTCTATCCTCGTGTTTTCATTCGAATACCTTTACCGCATTTACCATGCGTACCGCAGCGGTGGAAGCCAAGGTATAGTAAGCTATGTTTTTAGTGTTTTTGGTCTGATCGATTTAATTTCGATTTTGCCTTTTTACCTGAATCAATTCTTGACGCTAGACGGCAGATTCCTTAGAATTCTGAGACTTTTTCGTTTAACACGTTTATTTAAATTTGGGCGAAAAAGTGAATCCTTAAAGGTGTTTACAAAAGCTTTGGAAGCCGTAAAGAGTGAATTGCTTTTTACGTTATTTCTTTCAATACTGACCATTTTATTTTCGGCATCGGCAATTTATTATTTAGAGTACGATGCACAACCGGATAAGTTTTCAAGCATTTCTGAAGCCATCTGGTGGGCGACAATTTCGCTAGCTACTGTTGGCTATGGAGATGTTTATCCCATAACCATTGGTGGAAAAATCTTCGCTACCTTGATTTCCCTAGTTGGCATTGGTGTAGTCGCCATACCGACCGGAGTAATCAGTGCTTCTTTTGTAGAGCAAATCAACAAGCAAAAAGAGAAAAAAGCAGCAAAAGACACGAAAAAAAAGTGATTTTAGGCGGATATTTCTTCGCTGACTTTGACAGGGTTTTGTTTACCTTTGTAAGGCTATGAAGAATATAATTGTAATAGGATCAGGCTTTTCCTCGATCTCTGCCGCATGTTACCTTAGACAGGCGGGACATAATGTAACCATTTTAGAAAAAAACAGCAGTTTTGGCGGGCGTGCCCGACAACTAAAAAAAGACGGGTTTACCTTTGACATTGGCCCCTCTTGGTATTGGATGCCTGATGTTTTTGAATCCTTTTTTGGAGATTTTGGCAAAAGCGTTAAAGACTATTATCAATTAGAAAAACTTGACCCTGGGTATGAGGTTTATTTTGGAAAGGGAGAATCCATAAAAATCGGAGATACCCTTGAAAAAATATATGCTGCATTTGAGGCCGAAGAAAAAGGCAGTGCAGAAAAATTAAAAAAGTACATTACCAAAGCGGAGGACAATTACAATATTGCCATTAAAGACCTTGTG
>CBFIJA010000006.1:0-49422 GCA_965662875.1 Candidatus Arcticimaribacter sp. | reverse complement strand
AGAGCGGGAGACCGGGTTCGAACCGGCGACATTCAGCTTGGAAGGCTGACGCTCTACCAACTGAGCTACTCCCGCATTATACTTTTAAAAAGTGTGGGGAGAGCAGGATTCGAACCTGCGAAGGTAAAAACCAACAGATTTACAGTCTGTCCTCGTTGGCCGCTTGAGTATCTCCCCTATGTAATAGAACGCAATAGTTTTTAAAACTATAAAAAAGAGCCGATGGAGGGACTCGAACCCACGACCTGCTGATTACAAATCAGCTGCTCTAGCCAGCTGAGCTACATCGGCTTTTACACCACTCTTTCAAGCGGTGTGCAAATGTAAAAATTTATTTTTTTGCAATCCAAAAAAATGATGGAAAAAATAAAAAAATTAGCGCAAGATTGCCTTGTGTCGCTTTAAGATTCGCTCTGCCGCCCTCACACTCAAGTCAATGGCTTCTTCAAAGGTTTTGCATGTTTTTTTGACAACTGCTTCTTCCCCAGGAATAGACAGCTTTAATTCTGCAAACTTATTGATCTTATCCGTTGCATTTTCTAGCCTGAAAATCACTTCCGCACGTAAAATTTTATCGTAATACTGAGATAATTTATTGATTTTTTTCTCAGAAAAGTCTATGAGTTTTCGATCGACATTGAAATTGGTGGACTGAAAGTTGATTTTCATAAGTGTAAATTTTAAAATTAGTCTTCTTTTCTAGGCGTTCCTCTAGGATGCGCCTTTGCATAGGCAGCCTTGATTTTTTGCATACTGCTGTGTGTGTACACTTGTGTAGCAGCCAAACTGGCATGACCTAACAAATCCTGAACAACTTTGAGCTCTGCCCCGTTGTTTAAAAGATGCGTAGCAAAGCTATGACGAATCATATGCGGGCTCACTTTCTTTTTAGAAGATACTTGTTTAAGATAAAAATTTACAGTCGTATAAACAAAATTTTCAGTGAGTTTCTTGCCTTTTGTCCCGACTAAAAAATACGGTTGTTTCTCCCACCCCATTTCTGTTTTTAGTGCTTCATAATCCGTTAAGGTTTCTTGCAGTGAAGGGAGCATGGGCAAAAAACGTTCCTTATTTCTCTTTCCCAGTACCTTGATCTGATGATTGTTCCAATCGATATCGCCTGGGGTTAAATGAATCAATTCTGATCTTCGCATCCCCGTGCTGTAAAGCAATTCTATAAGGGTTTTACTGAGTACCCCATTGTAATCCTCTTCAAACAAAGATAAATCCCACAACTTCCCCATTTCTTCCTCTGAAAGAGGAACTTGGACTTTTTTAGACTCTTTTAAGGGTTTATGGTTCCGAAGTGGGTGCTGATCAATTTGATCTATCTGCTGTAAGAATTTATAATAGGATCGCAGGGAAGATATTTTTCTATTGATGCTTCTATGCGTCAACCCTTGGTCTACAAGAGTTACAATCCAGCTCCGAATAAGGGTATAAGCAACTTGAGTTAAGTCTAAAGTGTTGTGCTCGGTTTCGCAATACAATTGAAAACGTTCTAAATCACGCTGATAGGCAGTAAGCGTATGTTGAGCATACTTCTTCTCATGTGCCAAGTAATCGATAAACGCAGATATCGCCATAAAAAAAGTTGTCCTTAAAATTACACATTTTAAGGACAACTAAAGTGATCATAAAAAACACGGCTCTATTGCGCTTCAGCGTCACGGAGCTTTTGAATGTATTGTGCTTTTTGGATTTTTGTTCTGTTTTTTACAGAAGGTTTTACAAATTGTTTACGGCTACGCAATTGACGCATAGATCCCGTTTTATCAAATTTTCGCTTAAAACGTTTTAACGCTCTGTCGATGTTTTCGCCTTCTTTAATGGGTATAATTAACATAATGATGCACCTCCTTTCTTTGAATTGGCTGCAAATATAAGGAAGTTTTTAGCGGTTTGAAGTTTTATTTTAATATTTCTCTTGAGATGACCACTTTTTGAATTTCCGTAGTCCCTTCTCCTATGGTGCAAAGTTTGGAATCGCGATAGAACTTCTCAACAGGAAAGTCTTTTGTAAAGCCATATCCTCCGTGAACTTGCACTGCTTCACCAGACACTTTCACGCACACCTCTGATGCGTACATTTTAGCCATAGCGCCGATCTTAGTGATGTTTTTCCCACGAATTTTATCTGCAGCAGCTTTGTGCAGCAATAATTCTGCAGCTTCGATTTCTGTTGCCATATCTACTAGTTTAAAGGACACCCCCTGAAATTGACTTATGGCTTTGCCAAACTGCTTTCTTTCTTTTGCGTACTTCACAGAAGCTTCATAAGCACCACGTGCAATCCCTAAAGAGAGTGCACCAATAGATATTCTGCCTCCGTCTAAGATTTTCATGGATTGAATAAAACCATCTCCAACGGGTCCCAGACGATTTTCATCTGGAATCATACATTCGTCAAACACCATTTCCGCCGTTTCCGAAGCGCGCATTCCCAATTTATTTTCTTTTTTACCGTGTGAAAACCCAGGAGTTCCGCGCTCTACAACAAAAGCCGTCATTCCGTGGCTGTCCCCTTTTTCTCCATTTCGGGCGATGACAACCGCAAGGTCTCCACTCCTACCGTGGGTGATGAAATTTTTGGTCCCATTAAGCACCCAATGATCACCTTTCTTCGTGGCTGTTGTATGCATTCCTTTGGCATCAGACCCCGTATTGTGTTCCGTTAACCCCCAAGCCCCTATGTGCTCTCCTGAGGCTAACTTAGGAAGCCACTTACAACGTTGTGTTTCATTGCCAAATAAATAAATGTGGTTAGTACACAAAGAATTGTGTGCAGCCACAGACAAGCCAATCGATGGATCAACTTTGGATATTTCCTCAATGATGGAGATGTATTCGTGATACCCCAATCCAGAGCCACCGTATTCTTCTGGAATTAAAACCCCCATAAAACCCAAGGCTCCTGCTTGGCGCAAAGCTTCTTTTGGAAAATACTGGCTCTCATCCCAATCCATAACGTAAGGCCTGAGGTGCTTTTCCGCAAATTCTTTTGCAGAAGAAGCAACCATTTCCCTCAAATCATTCGGGTCTGTCAGTTGAGATGTAGTGGAATCTATCATAGCGTTTTAGTACAAATATAATGCTAATCTCTGAAACTTCAAGGAATCCCATTTCAAGGCTTTTTTTAGTCCCTGAAAACTAAGCGTATCGCTATGTGTACGAAGTCTTACCAGTTGTTTTGCTTCTTGGTAACTGAGATAAGGAAGCGCTGCTAATTCAGATAAACTTGCCGTTTGAAAATCAATTTTTGTGTACGAAACGGCAGATAATGAAAATTGAGTGCTCATTCGTTTTACCACTGCTGAGTCTAAGCCGTACACCTCATGCAATTGATCGAGAGATGCAAAACCACCCAAGCGTTTTTTGTATCGTAGTATCCGTTGACTTAGCACTTCCCCTACACCGTTTACTTTTCTCAAATCAGAAAGCGTTGCCGCATTTAATTCTCCAAGCTGCATTAATTTTCGCTTTGGTTTAACAACTGCTTTCTTGTTTTTAGGCCATTTAAAAAAAGGAGCATAGGTGTCGGTCCAATCATTTGAAACGGAGGTAATGGCTCGAAATTCTTCTAGGTTTTGAAAAAAAAACCCTTTTTTACGCCAAGCTAAAATTGCTTCATATTGTTTAGGGGTAAGCTCTAATTGATAGGCCTTGTAAGAAGAAATATAATTTGGATTGAAGGGATAAATGATTTTATTATTTACCGCCATAGACGCATCCCACTTGGCCTGAAGGACTTTATCTTCAAAAAAACCGCTAGCATTTTCGTTTGTTTTAACAAAGAAAAAAACCACTGATTGTGTGCACAACAGTAAGGTCAAGAAAAACAAAACCGCCTTTTGGGTTCGAGAAAATCGAAAACCAAAAGACGGTAGCTTTTTCATGTGAGTTCTTGTTTATTCTATGCTCTTGATAGCGGATAAATAGCGATTCAATTCTTCTTTCACCTTCGGGTATAGGAAGAATAAACCGATCATGTTAGGGAATACTAACGCTAGAATCATAGCATCTGAAAAGGTCCATACCGCTGACATGTCTCCAGCTGCACCAATTACGATGAACGCTAAAAACAAAAGCTTGTAGGTCAAATCAGAAAGTTTACTTTTTCCAAAAACATACATCCATGACTGAAGACCGTAATAAGACCAAGAGATCATGGTTGATATAGCAAATAAAACAACTGCTATTGTTAAAAATGGCCCAGAAAAAGAAATGTATTTTGCAAAAGCGGCGGCTGTTATAGCAGCACCTTCCACTTGTTGTCCGTCAATGGTTACAATTCCGCCTTCTCCTCCGTATTGAAAAATTGTATTGTCACCATTAAAAATAATAATCACCAATGCTGTCATCGTACAGATAACCACGGTATCTATAAAAGGCTCTAAAAGCGCTACCAATCCTTCAGAGGCAGCGTATTTGGTTTTAACAGCAGAATGCGCAATTGAAGCAGAGCCTGCCCCTGCTTCATTTGAAAATGCAGCACGCCTAAACCCTGTAATCAATACCCCTAGTAACCCACCTAAACCGGCTTGTGGATTAAAGGCTTGAGAGAAAATCATCCCAAAGGCGTCGTCGACAAAAGAAAAGTTTGTAATGATAATGTATAAACAAGCCAAGATGTACATCAAAGCCATTAAAGGGACTACTTTTTCTGTTACAGAAGCGATTCTTTTGATCCCTCCAATTATGATCACACCGACCAAGACCATCATGATTAATCCTATAATAGTACGAGCGTTTCCGCCTGTCATACCAAAAGATTCCACCAATTGCATTGCCGCTTGGTTGGATTGAGCAGCGTTCCCCCCACCAAAAGAAGCTCCGATACAAAGAACCGCAAAAATAATTGCCAAGGTTTTTCCAAGACGTGCAAAACCTCTTTCTTCCAACCCTTTCGTTAAATAATACATAGGACCTCCGTAAACGGTCCCGTCTTCTCCAACATCTCTATATTTTACCCCTAGAGTGCATTCCACAAACTTGGTTGACATCCCGATAAGACCACAAAGAATCATCCAAAAAGTGGCGCCGGGACCTCCAATAGCAATGGCCAAGGCCACCCCTGCGATGTTTCCATTTCCAACCGTTCCAGAAACAGCAGTTGCCAAGGCTTGGAAATGACTCACCTCCCCCTCTTCGCTTTCATCCGCAATGGTGTCTTTTATATCTCCGTCAATAGCCAAAGCGGGGTTTCCTGCTGAGTGATGATCGAGTGCATCGTATTTTCCACGAACTGTATTGATCGCCGTTGGAAAACGTTTGATGTTTATAAAACCAAAATATACAGTAAAGAATAATGCCCCACCTACCAATAAAAAGATTATGGTGGGAATTTCAGTTCCGGGGAAGTTATGTAAGACAACGGCTCCCCACCAATTGGCTATGGGAGTAAAAGCCTCGTTTATACGTTCATCCAGTCCTCTTTCTTGCGCAAATAATGGTGCTGATGCAAATAATAGTATAAAACTAATCAGTTTCTTAAAATTCATAGGGTATAGTTTCTAAGAGAACAATATCCAAAATATAATCTTAAAAACAAATTCTATTGTGGTATTTGACCTACAAATCAAAAACTGAAGTACGCTTGGTGTAGATTAGGTCTTTCAAACGCAACCAAAAGGCCAAGGTGAGGTACAATACAAAGCCCCCAACCAAGGTGGCAAAAGAAGCGTAAATAAAAAAAAGACGAACGCTTTTTACTTTCATCCCCAAACGATCTGCTAGACGGGTGCAGACTGCAAAGCCGTTGCGTTCAAACCATTGTCTAAATCTGTGTTGTGCCATTTTTTATTTCAATAAAGATTGACCTACAGCACAAAGTAAACACTTTTTTAAATCACAATATTCTTTTTTCAGACTTATATACGCCTGTGAATCCAGGGCACATTCTACCATTCCTCCAATCGACTTAAAATACTGTGTAATACTGTTTTTTTCAGGGGGCAACTGACGCATGCGATCCATGATTTCATCGTTGTGCAGTTTCCCTTTAGATCGGTGGTAGAAATAATAGAAGGGCAAAACAACATTGATTTCCAACAATTGAAGAAAACCAAGCGTCAGTCGTTTTGAACGTTTAGGAGAGGTTTTTCCAAAATTGTAGTGGTTCATCCAATACCTGGAAACCTTAAAATCCCGCCATAGAGAAAGCTTCTGGAAGGCGTTTTTTTTCATAAGATCACTAAACAATGCTTGATTTTCTGCATACACTTGTGCCAACTGTGCCCATCGTAGCGTAGGGAAATTCGAAGGACGGATTCGTGCAAAATGGGGTGTGCCAACACCCGTTCGTTTTAAACTGTATTTGTGTTTTAGAAAGGCATACGTTTTTTTTAGATGCAGGAAATAGGGATCATTCGCTTTTTCATTCAACAAACCCGATTGTCCCATAAAAAGAGCTTCTAACTCTTCTACTTTGTGACTGCACTTTCGCACAACTGAAAAAGGAAGGGACTTTGCAGCTTCAAAAAAAGCAGTACCGTTGTGGTTTAAACCAAACCCTTTAGCTAAATACCAAAAGAAGACAGCCTCCCAATCTTGGTTGGCCTCAGCTAAATTTTCCTCAATCTCTTCAATACGTTTCTCTAGACGCCCCACAAATAAACGCTCCTTCCATCCTAAACGGATTACAGGGTTCACCGAGGAGTACTGATTGGCACAAACAATCTCATCATTTGTCTGTTTAAAAAATTCTGAAAAAATATTCAAGTCTTTTTTGTGGATCCAAGTATGGACAGAACAGGTATAAACTTTGGTACCTTCTTGTGTATAAACGGGAACATCATCCTCCCATACCAAATGCAATATCACATTGTTGTACGCTGAATCTAAATGATGTTTGTGCGCATACCAATCTGAACCCTTCAGATGAAACTCTACACTGCCATACCAATCTAGACCACCGATTTTGATGTGAGCATACAAAAAATCAGGTCCGCCAAGCATATTGTGCCGGCCGGGGTTAACCGCATAAAGTTGATCTCCCTCAGCGGTAATCATATGCTGGGGGTTAAAGCGTTGCCGCTTCCAGAGGTAATGTAAAAAATCTTCTCGCAATTCGAATTGGGGCTCTGCGATTTATTGAATAATGTTTCCTGTCCAGGCTAAAATTCCGCCGTCTAAATTAAAAGTTGCTTTTACACCCATTTGATCCAAGAGTTGACACGCCTGTGCACTCCTAGCGCCTGAACGGCAATAGATAAAATAAGATAAGGATTTGTCTAACTTTTCTGCACCATCCATAAATCCCTGAGGATTTCTGATGTCTAAAAGATGTGACCCCTCTAAGTGCCCTTCGGCGTATTCTTCAGGAGTTCTTACATCCAAAACATAAGCATCATCTGCCGCTACTTTTTGATCGGCCCACTGTTGTTGACTCAATTGTTGCATTTGTTTTTTTTTGTAAAAGTAGGACTATCCGAAAAATAAAAAAATAAAAGGGCGAATTTCAAAAAATAATAATACATTTGTATGTACAATTGTTGTAATGACAAAAGAAAACGAAATAATAAATAGAGGCTTGGTTGTGGCTTTACTACGTTCGGGAAACCGTTTAGAAGAAGCGCTTAATCAATTGGTTAAAGCACACGGCATTTCATTGCCTCAATTTAATGTACTCCGCATTTTAAGAGGGCAAAAAGGAATGCCTGCAAATCTTTCGACAGTAAATGAACGCATGATCCATAAAATGAGCAATACCACTCGTTTAGTGGACAAGCTAATTGAAAAGCGATTGGTTAAAAGAAACATCTGTAAAGCCAATCGTCGAAAAATAGAACTTACAATTACTTCCAATGGACTTGAATTACTGTCTGAATTGGATAAAAAAATAACAGAAAAAGAAGCACAATTAACAGCAACGCTTACCGAAAAAGAAAAAGAAAAATTGATTGCACTTGTGCAGCGTCTAATCTAACACCTACACTTTACCTACACTTGTTTAATTTAAATCTTAATAAATAAATAATTTATCTATGAAAAAAACAATTTTATCAATTGCGTTAACAATGGCTTTAGCCTTTGGAATTCAAGCACAAGAAAAAAGTGTGAATGTTGCTGAAAGCAATATCCACTGGCTTGGAAAAAAAGTAACAGGACAACACGAAGGGAACATTTCCTTAAAATCAGGTGTACTTATTATGGATGGAGACACACTCAGCGGAGGAAACTTTGTCGTTGACATGGAATCCATGACTTGTACTGATTTGGAAGGGGAATATGCAGATAAACTCATTGGCCATTTAAAGTCCGATGATTTTTTTGGAACTGCGACATATGCAGAAGCTTCCTTGGCTTTTTTAACAGTAGATGCAAAGGGCGACGGTGTTTATAGTGTTACAGGTGACTTTACCATCAAAGGCATTTCCCATCCGGCAAGCTTTGAATTGAAAGTTTCTGAAGGGACCGCGACTGCAAAGGTAATTATTGACAGATCAAAGTATGATATCCGTTACGGTTCCAATAGCTTTTTTGATAATCTAGGCGATAAAGCCATTTACAATGACTTTGAACTAGATGTAACCTTAAAAATGTAAGCCATGCCAAATCGACCAAAATGCGGATGTGGGAATACTCAAAATCCTGATGGATATTGTGACGGTTCTCATGCAAAAAATTAATTTCTTTACCGTGTGAAATGAAAAATAAAAAAAGTATATTTGACACAATGAAAAGAATCAATAACAGCAATTTTTGGTGGAGCGAATAAATAAACCTTATTCGTGAACCACGCTGTATAAATACATTAAAAGGCTTGTCATCACGACAAGCCTTTTTTAATTTTGGTCATCTTATGGAGACTTTTGCCTTAAACACAGAACACAAGAAAATATTTGCAGATACGCTTACCCCAGTAAGTGCCTATTTGAAGTTACGCGATGTATTTCCGCACTCCTTACTACTGGAGAGTAGTGATTACCACGCTAACAATAACGACTTTTCATACATCTGCTGCAATCCTATTGCCTCAATTGAATTGAAAAATGGGGTCTTGACTACCCACTACCCCAATGGCAAAACCAAAAAAGAGGACGCAAATGATGGGATGGATATTCCTGAACGCATTCATCAATTCTCTAAACAATTCAGCAGTAAAAACTTTCCCTTTAAATTCATCAGCAACGGGCTTTTTGGCTACGTCGCTCATAATGCTGTGGATCGCTTTGAAAATCTCAGCTTGAACAAAGAAAAGCCGGGCTTAGCTATTCCTGACATTTATTATGCTGTTTATCAAAACATCATTGCCATAAGCTTGTTCAATCACGAAGCCCATCTGTTTTCTCATATTTACAATGGGGAGCACAACCTTACTGAAATTGAAACCCTACTGAATGCTAAAAATAGCAGTCATTTCAAGTTTGAAAAAGTAGGAGAAAAAACATCAAACCTAACAGACAACCAATTCCTTGATTTTGTGAAAAAAGGGAAAGAACATTGTTATAGAGGAGATGTTTTTCAATTGGTTTTATCCAGAAGATTTTCTCAAGGCTTTCAAGGAGATGAATTCAACGTCTATCGGACCCTGCGTTCTATAAATCCTTCGCCTTATTTATTTTTCTTTGATTATGGCGATTTTAAAATTTTTGGAAGCTCTCCGGAAGCGCAATTAATCGTTCAAAATGGCAAAGCAGAAATTCATCCTATTGCAGGAACTTTCCGAAGAACGGGAGACGATAAAAAAGATGCCGAGTCAGCGACTGAACTAGCCAAAGACCCCAAAGAAAATAGCGAGCATGTCATGTTGGTCGATCTCGCACGAAATGACCTCAGCAGAAATGGCTCTGAAGTCAAAATAGAAAAAAACAGGGAAATTCAATTTTATTCCCATGTGATTCACTTGGTCTCCAAGGTAAGTTGCACCATGAAAAAAGCTGCAAAAACGTTTCGCGTAGTGGCGGATACATTCCCAGCCGGAACCCTTAGCGGTGCACCAAAACACAAAGCCCTACAACTGATTGATAAGTACGAAACCACACAACGTAACTTTTATGGGGGGGCAATTGGATATATGGATTTCAATGGAAACTTTAATCATGCCATTATTATCCGTTCTTTTTTAAGCAAAAACAATCAATTGCACTATCAAGCCGGAGCTGGAATTGTAGCAGATTCTGTTCCCGAAAGTGAATTGCAAGAAGTATACAATAAATTAGGGGCTTTGGACAAAGCCTTAACCCTAGCAGAAGACGTAAAATGAAAAAAGTATTTGTCATCGATAATTACGATTCTTTCACCTACAATCTGGTTCATTATTTAGAGGAATTGGACTGTGAGGTAACCGTAAAACGAAACGATCAATTCGACTTGGATGAATTGGAAAACTATCCGCTGATCTTACTTTCTCCAGGACCAGGAATACCAGACGAGTCGGGACTGTTAAAAGCGGCTATAGAGCGTTATGCGCCAACCAAGAAGATACTAGGCATCTGTTTAGGTCAACAAGCCATTGGAGAAGTTTTTGGTGCAGAGTTAATTAACCTAGACAAAGTATACCATGGGATTGCAACCCCAGTGAATGTTGTTGTGGAAGATGTTCTTTTCAATAATCTTCCCAAACAATTTGATATCGGCCGCTACCATTCTTGGGTGGTTGCTGCGCCGCTTCCAGAGGTACTTGAAATCACTTCTTTGGACGAAGAAAATCAAATCATGTCGCTGCGTCACAAAGAATACGACGTCCGTGCGGTGCAGTACCATCCTGAATCTATTCTTACCCCACATGGAAAAACAATATTGGAAAACTGGATAAAAAGCTAAAGGAATGAAAGCAGTACTCAACCGACTTATTCAACACCAGCAACTCAGCAAAGAAGAAGCACGACAAGTCATCATCAATATCGCGGAAGACAAATACAATACTTCTCAAATTGCTTCTTTCCTGACTGTGTACATGATGCGTAGCATAAGCTTGGAAGAACTTCAAGGATTCAGAGCAGCCCTTTTGGAACTCTGTATTGCTGTTGACCTAAGTGAATTCAACACCGTTGACTTATGCGGTACAGGCGGAGATGGTAAAGATACTTTTAACATTTCGACCTTGGCCTCATTTGTAACCGCAGGGGCAGGGATAAAAGTCACCAAACACGGCAATTACGGCGTTTCCTCTGGTTGTGGCTCCAGTAATGTTTTAGAAGCTTTGGGCATACAATTTTCCAACGATAACGACTTCTTAAAACGTTGCGTAGACAAAGCTGGCATCTGTATTCTTCATGCTCCACTCTTCCATCCAGCCATGAAAAACGTGGCCCCGGTTCGACGTGAATTAGGCGTTAAAACTTTTTTCAATATGCTGGGACCATTGGTGAATCCTTCCTTCCCCAAAAATCAATTGACAGGTGTTTTTAATTTAGAATTGGCCAGACTCTATCATTATCTATTTCAGCAAACGGACACCAACTTTACGGTGCTTTATGCCTTGGCAGGATACGATGAGATTTCTCTAACTGGCCCCACCAAAGCATTCAATAAAAATGGCGAACGAATTCTTAACCCACAAGATTTTGGCGTTATACCGCTGGAAGCAAAAGACATTTCTGGGGGAGACAATGTGGACTCTTCTGCAAAAATCTTTATGGATGTACTTCAAAACAAAGGAACTCAGGCCCAGCAAAATGTTGTTTGTGCAAACGCGGGGATGGCCATCGCTACGGTAGAAAATCTTTCCCCCATAGAAGGATTTGAAAAAGCAATGGAATCTTTGGTTTCAGGGAAAGCACTGAAAGCATTTACCACCCTTCAAAACATTAGCAAAACATGAATATTTTAGATAAAATAGTTGCTGATAAACGCTTGGAAGTTCAACACAGGAAGGAACTTTTTCCCGTAGGTTATTGGGAAGCCTCTCCACTGTTTGAAAGACCCTCTAACTCCCTAGCCGAAAAATTACGCGAAAGTGAGTCAGGGATTATCGCAGAACACAAAAGGAGATCTCCATCGAGACAAAACATCAACAACAGCCTAACCGTAACAGAGGTAGCCCAAGGCTATGAAAATGCCGGTGTTTGTGGGATGTCTGTCCTTACGGATTTAAAATACTTTGGCGGTGCGCTAGAAGATTTAAATCTAGCCAGAGCTGTAACTCAATTTCCCCTTTTGCGGAAGGAATTTATAATCGATGAATACCAATTGATTGAAGCCAAAGCACACGGGGCAGATGTTGTATTATTGATTGCTGCGGTTTTAAACCGAAAAGAAATTGAACAGCTTTCCACTGTAGCAAAACAACTGGAAATGGATGTTTTATTGGAAGTTCATAATTTGGAAGAATTGGAAAAATCCATCATGCCAAGTTTAGACTTATTGGGTGTAAACAACCGAAATCTAAAAACATTTGAAGTCTCCTTGGACACCAGTAAATCTTTGGCGGATAAAATTCCGAATGACTTTGTCAAAGTTTCAGAAAGTGGAATCAGCGCTGTAGAAGCAATCCACGACTTAAAAGAATTTGGATACCAAGGGTTTTTGGTCGGAGAGAATTTTATGAAAACCGCAAACCCTGGTGTGGCTGCTTTAGAATTCATAAAAGAAATTGAAAGATGAAATTTAAAGTCTGTGGCATGCGAGAGGCCGAGAACATCCTTGCTCTTAGTTCACTACAACCTGATTATATGGGGTTCATTTTTTGGGCACCTTCGTCCCGTTATGTTTCAGAAAATACGCCTGAATTGAACGCGAAAATTAAGAAAACAGGCGTTTTTGTAGATGCCAGTATAGATTACATTCAAAGCACCATCGAACAACATGCATTAAAGGCAGTACAATTGCACGGAAAAGAATCTCCTGCGTATTGCAGACTTGTTCAAAATTTCGGTGTAGAAGTCATCAAAGCCTTTTCGGTAAAAGAAACATTTGATTTTTCTACCCTAGAGCACTACGAAAAATGCTGTAATTATTATTTATTTGACACCAAAGGAGCGCTCCCGGGTGGAAATGGGTATGCATTTGATTGGACTTTATTAAACAATTATCCCTCACAAAAGCCTTTCTTTTTAAGCGGTGGAATAGGACAAAGCCATGTTTCTGAAATCAAAGCCTTATTAAAAACCAATTTACCGCTTTATGCTATTGATGTAAATAGTAAATTTGAAACCGCTCCTGCAATGAAAAAAATAGATGCACTAACCCAATTTAAAACGGAATTGTATGAACTATAATGTTGATGAAAAAGGATATTACGGAGATTTTGGTGGAGCTTTTATCCCAGAAATGCTCTATCCTAATGTAGCCGAATTACGTGAAAACTATCTCCGAATCACAGCGGAAAAGTCTTTTCAAAAAGAATTTGACGCTCTGTTAAAAGACTATGTCGGGCGCCCTACACCCTTGTATTTTGCAGAACGTCTTTCGAAGAAATACAATACAAAAATCTATCTCAAGCGCGAAGATTTGTGTCACACTGGGGCGCACAAAGTAAACAACACCATCGGACAAATTCTCTTGGCCAAACGTTTGGGGAAAAACCGTATCATTGCGGAGACAGGTGCTGGACAACACGGCGTAGCCACAGCGACAGTTTGTGCGCTTATGGGTATTGAATGCATTGTATACATGGGCGCGATGGATATAAAACGGCAAGCCCCCAATGTTGCGCGAATGAAAATGTTAGGTGCCGAAGTACGCCCGGCACAGTCAGGAAGCAAAACCCTAAAGGATGCTACAAATGAAGCCATTAGAGATTGGATCAACAACCCCGTAGACACCCATTACATCATCGGATCTGTCGTAGGACCACACCCCTACCCGGATATGGTTGCGCGTTTTCAATCCGTCATAAGTGAAGAAACCAAAGCGCAGCTTTTGGAAGTAGAAGGAAGAGACTATCCAGACCATGTCATTGCCTGTGTCGGGGGTGGAAGCAATGCAGCGGGACTCTATTATCATTATTTAAATGATGAAAGAGTAAATATAATCGCTGTTGAAGCTGCAGGGAAAGGAATTGATTCTGGAGAAAGTGCGGCTACTTCAGCCTTAGGAAAAGAAGGCATCATACACGGAAGCAAAACCCTTTTGATGCAAACCCCAGACGGGCAAATCACCGAACCTTATTCTATTTCTGCGGGCTTAGACTACCCCGGTGTTGGACCCATGCATGCCCATTTATTCCGTTCAAAAAGAGCTGAATTCATCTCTATCCCAGATCAAGAAGCCATGGATTGGGGACTAACACTCTCACAAATGGAAGGCATTATTCCTGCCATAGAAACGGCTCACGCTTTTGCAGCGCTAGACGTTCGTAAATTTGGTCCAGAAGAAGTAATTGTATTTAACTGTTCAGGTCGTGGAGACAAAGATCTTTCTACCTACATAGACTATTTTAAATTGTAATGAATCGTATCGATCAAAAATTTCAAGAAGATAAAAAACTCTTATCCATTTATTTTTCAGCCGGTCACCCCAAGCTTGAAGACACAGTTCCCATTTTAAAAAACCTACAAGCGGCTGGAGTAGATATGGTAGAAATTGGACTGCCTTTTTCAGACCCCTTGGCCGATGGCCCAACCATACAAGAAAGTTCTACCAAAGCCTTGAAAAACGGAATGACCACAGACAAACTCTTTTCCCAATTGGAAAACATTAGAAAAGAGATAAGCATCCCCTTGGTGCTCATGGGCTACTTTAACCCCATGATGCAATACGGGATTGAAAAATTTTGTGCGCGTTGTGAAGCCATTGGAATTGACGGATTAATCATTCCTGATCTTCCTGTGGACGTATACCACGAATCATACAAAACCTTGTTTGATCAGCATGGTCTGTACAATATGTTCTTGATTACCCCACAAACTCCCGAAGAACGTATTCGCTACATCGACGAGGTATCTAATGGCTTTATTTATATGGTGAGTAGTGCCAGTGTCACCGGAGCAAAAAGCACTTTTGGAAATACGCAGACAGACTACTTTCAACGGATTGCAAGCTTAAATTTAAACACGCCTACCGTCGTTGGTTTTGGAATCAGCAATGCCATTACCTATACCGCTGCAACAGCACATTCTAGAGGCGCCATTATTGGCTCTGCATTCATTAAATTTTTAGAAGATAAAGGAGTCGATCAAATTGAAGAATTTGTGCGTTCCATTCGAGAATAAGTCAGGCTTTGTCTTGTGTTTGTCGGTTTCCTGAAAACCCTTTATTTTTGCCCCCAAAAGAAAAATGAAATTGACCATGAAAAAGTCCCTAATTTTAATTGCCCTTACGTTCCTATTTGCCCCTATACTCTCCGCTCAGATTGACCAAAATCAGCTTGGAGGTTGGTACATGTATTTTTACGATACCCAATTCAAAGAAAGTCCATGGGGTATTCAGGGAGACATTCAATTGCGTAACTGGGGCATTGAAGGAGATTTAGAGCAATTGCTCCTTCGAAGTGGAATCACCTACAGACCCAAAAACGCTAATGTTAAATTAACCTTAGGGTACGGTAACATTACCACAGGCACTTTTGGCGATAGCAATGCAACCGTAAAAGAAAACAGAATCTACCAGGAAGCTATTTTCCCTGTTCAATTCGGGAAACGGCTATTTACCAACCACCGCTTTCGCTACGAGCAGCGCTATGTAGAGAATCAAGATTTCAGAACCCGATACCGCTATAATTTCTTTCTTAATGTACCCCTTAATAAATCTGTAATTGAAGATAAAACCTTTTATCTATCTCTATACAACGAACTTTTTATCAATGGGGAACGCAGTACAGGAAATGGAAATACAGTTGAGATTTTTGACCGTAACCGTAGGTACTATGCGCTTGGATATCAAATAAAAGAAGGAATGAAGATTCAATTTGGCACAATGCGACAATCTACAAATGCTTGGGCAAAAAACCAATTGCAACTTAGCTTTCACCACAATTTTTAATCCCAAGACTTTTCAATAAAAGCCAGCACCTTAAACACTTATTATGCTTTTTAGGGATTATGCCTTAGGAAGAAATACTTTTCCATATTGGGCTACCCGATAATCAAAAGTGGTATAATTAGGGTTTTTAGCTTTGTTTTTTTTGTAGCACTCGGTACTCCCAATCGCCCTATTTGCTGTTCCAGAGGGCGCTGTAAGACTGAAAGTAGTTAGTGTTCTTTCGCCCCATATCACTTGGTGTTTTCGAGGGACATTAGAGTCTATACACGCAAGGGAAAGACCTTGTTTTTTTATCAATTGACGAAAGAAGTATTCGGGGCCATTTTTACTATTACCGCCGGTAAAAATTAGACCGTGGACCCTTGGGTAGCGCTCAAGGATTTCAAATAGATCCCTAAGCTCTACCTTTTGCATTCCTAAATCAGAGGCATCAACTTTATCACGATAGGCTGCGCCTACGATATC
Source organism: Candidatus Arcticimaribacter sp. (assembly GCA_965662875.1). Lineage (GTDB taxonomy): Bacteria > Bacteroidota > Bacteroidia > Flavobacteriales > Flavobacteriaceae > Arcticimaribacter. Next base: position 33,090 of record CBFIJA010000006.1, on the reverse strand, counting down.
GCAAACGCCAATTTTTTCTCGCTTTAAAAAAGCCTTTCGTTGCTCAATGGCGTGATGGGTGTTTTCGTACACCAAGTCAAGATGAAATAGCCGATCCCAAACTTTCCATAAAAGGCCATTGCTACTTCCGTAACAAAAATCCACATCCTGTTCATTCAGTTGCCCCGTAGTAAAACGTGGCGGAGGTAATGTCCCAACGATCAAACGCGTTGTATCCGGAAAAATAAAAGGATCGTAAGGGTGGGTGTGGTAAAACATTTAGTCCGGGTAATTTAGCGCCTTTAACTTTACTTTAAAGCCACCTTTTATTGACAAGGCTGACAAAAAGTAAAACGGCTAAATTCTATCGAATGAATACAGGTTGCAAAGAATTTACTGTATGCTCTTCGCTGTATTGATAACCGTCAATATTAAAGTCTTTTAATTCCGCTAAACTATTGACTTCATTATCCAATACATAACGGACCATCATTCCCCGGGCTTTCTTGGCGAAAAAGGAAATTATTTTCAGTTTTCCATTTTTAAAATCCTTGAACTGAGGGCTAATGATTTCTGCTGCTACAACTTTAGAATCTACTGCAGCAAAATACTCATTGCTTGCTAAATTCAAAAGATACGCCTGTCCTTCTAATTCTTGATTCAATGTTTCCGTAACCTTATCTTTCCAATAAAGGGGAAGGTTTTTTTTGACCCCCACGTTCATTTTCGTTCCCATCTCTAAACGATAGGGTTGTATGAGATCCAATGGTTTTAGCAAACCGTACAAGCCCGATAAAATGCGAAGTTTATCGTGTGCCCGTTGTATTTTTTCTGCTGAAAGAGAATACGCATCAATGCCTGAGTATACATCGCCATCAAATGCAAATAAAGCAGGGCGAGCATTTTCTGTTGTAAAAGGAAGCGAAAAAGATTGATTGCGTTCCCAATTTAATTGAGACAATTGTTCTGATATGTTCATTAATTTCCCCAAAGAACGCACAGACTTCTTTTTTAGTAGGGCATTGATACGCTCTGCATCTGCAATAAAATCTGGGGTGCTAAATTGTTTTGTTGGCAAAGCCGAATCAAAGTTCAACGACTTGGCCGGAGAAATAATCATTTTCATATTACCGCTTTTACTCAAAAATATAAAGAATTGGGCACATCAAGGTCATCTGTATTATCCATTTTCAATGGAAATATCACAAATTTTTATGCTGAGCATACTGTCGCCATTTCAAAATGGCCTGCTCCATATCTTGTGGAATATCTGAATCAAACTGCATCCATTTTCCAGTTTTAGGGTGTTCAAACCCAAGAGTTTTGGCATGCAATGCTTGTCGTGGCAACAGTTTAAAACAGTTTTCTACAAATTGTCTGTACTTGCTAAAACTTGTCCCTTTTAAGACCGCATTTCCCCCATAACGTTCATCATTGAATAGTGTATGCCCAATGTGTTTCATGTGTGCACGGATTTGATGGGTTCTTCCTGTTTCCAATTGACATTCCACTAGCGTAACATAACCAAAGCGTTCTATAACCTTATAATGCGTTAGCGCAGGTTTCCCGGCTTCTCCCTCTGGGAATACCGTCATTTGCAAACGATTTTTTGGATGCCTTCCGATATGGCCTTCTATGCTGTCTTGTTCTTCTTTGAGGTCTCCCCAAACCAAAGCAATGTATTTTCGCTCGGATGTTTTGTCAAAAAACTGTTTTGATAAGTGGGTCATTGCGTGTTCTGTCTTTGCAATCACCAACAAACCGCTGGTATCTTTGTCTATTCTATGAACCAATCCAGGGCGTTGCTGGTCGTTTTGTGGCAGTCCATCAAAATGATGCAATAGTGCATTGATCAACGTACCTGAATAATTTCCATGCCCAGGATGCACTACCATTCCCGCTTCTTTATTGATTACAATCAGGGTGTCATCTTCATATACAATCTCGATTGGTAGATCTTCAGCTACCAATAAATTTTCATAAGGTGGATGCGAAAAAAGTACGCGAACAATGTCGTTCCCTTTAACTTTATAGTTGGACTTTACGGGTTTTTCATTCACAAAAATACTCCCCGCTTTGGCAGCTTGTTGGATTTTGTTTCGCGTTGCGTTTTCTATCCGATTCATCAGGTATTTATCTACCCGTAAAGGCTCTTGCCCTTTGTCTGCAACAAAGGAAAAATGCTCATGAAGCTCTTCAGAAAAATTTTCTTCTACATTTTTATCTTCTTCCATTGCCGAGTACCAAATCTATTTTAGACGTTTTGGGCAGAAGGGTCCCAGGTGTTATTTTCTTCCCTTTATGGCGTATTTCTAAAACCATATTCTTCCCGATATAATCTCTATACGTGATTTCTCCTAAAACGAAGCCTACAGCTGTTAGTTTCGTTTCTGCATTTCGTTTAGTTACTTGTATCACATTTGGCATACGAAGTTTTCTGTATCCTGATGGATTGAGTGTCAAATATATTTTCCGGTCTTTTTTTACCTCAGCTCCTGCTGCAGGAACATGTTCAATCACGGTCAACGGAGGGTAGTTTGGATTGAATTTAGTAGAATCCAAAACTGCAAAACGAAAATCTACTTGCCCCTCTAAGGCTTTAATGTCTGTAAGGGTCACTCCCTCTAAATCCGGAACAACAACGTGTTGATTGTGGGCTGTGATTTTTGATAAACCAAAATAAAGGGAAAGCAATAGCATTGCACTCAATACCGCTGCAGCGCCTAAATGTTTAAGAAATTGTTTGCTGAAAAAAAATCGAATAAAATCCATGTTCACCCTTGAGGGGTTAAAGATAATAAATCCTTTACGGAATGTTCCTAAAGAAAAAAATTACCTTTGTATTGGACAACACAATAAAATGAAAAAGCAACGAATCGGAATTGCCTGCGGCGGTTTTACTTCAGAAATAGATATATCTTTTAAAAGCGGGCAGGTTGTTTTTGAGACCCTCTCTAACAGCGATATGTATGACTGCTATTTGATCGCTATGCGCTCGGAAAGTTGGGAGGTGAGAGATCAGAATGGTAAAACCTTTCCATTAAAAAAAGATTTTACCTTCCAAAAAAATGAAGAATTCTTAAGCTTTGATGCTGTGGTTAACATGATTCATGGCAGCCCCGGAGAAGATGGCACATTGGCCGCGTATTTAGAATTATTGGGGATTCCACAAACCAGCTGTAATGCCTACACTGCAGGTTTAACCTACAACAAAAGGGATTGTTTGTCCGTGGCCGGAAGCCTTGATATTCCCACCGCAAAAAGGTATAGCCTTGACCAGGGACAACCTATAAATGAAGACGAAATACTCGATCGGGTTGGGCTTCCATGTTTTGTAAAAGCCAACCGAGCGGGAAGCAGTTTTGGAGTATTTAAAGTAAAGGAAGCTTCACAACTGACCCCATCCATTCAGAAAGCTTTTGAAGAAGATCATCAATTGATCATCGAAAGTGCTTTGATGGGTAGAGAGGTAACCGTTGGTGTTTTTGAATGGCAAGGAGCAGTTAAAGTTTTACCCATCACTGAAATCATCAGTGAAAATGATTTTTTTGATTACGAGGCAAAATACCTTGGTAAGTCAACAGAAATAACACCTGCAGATCTTCCAGAACAGTGGCAAACGGAGGTGGAAGCATTGGCTAAAAGCCTATACCTCAAACTTGGATTAAGTGGCATAACACGAAGTGAATTCATTTTTCATCAAGGCATTCCCCATCTTTTGGAAATCAATACGGTTCCTGGAATGACCTTACAAAGCATTATCCCCCAGCAGCTAGAAGCCGCTGGTCTTTCTCTTTTAGAAACGCTAGAAGAAGTGATTCACAATTGCCTCCGCAAAAAAGTGTAATTTAGCGGTATGAGAAAAGCAATTTTTCCCGGTTCTTTTGACCCCATTACTATGGGGCATGTAGATGTGATTCAACGCTCTCTCCCACTCTTTGATGAATTGGTCATTGCAATCGGTGTCAACTCAAATAAAAAATACATGTTTAGTCTTGAGGAACGCATGAATTTTATAGAAAAGACATTTGCGGATGAGGATAAAATCAAAGTAGTCTCTTATGAAGGGCTTACGGTTAATTTCTGCAATGAAATCGGCGCTAAATTCATATTACGTGGACTGCGCAACCCTGCTGATTTTGAATTTGAAAAAGCCATTACTCACGTCAATAGAACGCTGTCCGATATAGAGACTGTTTTCTTGTTGACTTCTTCTGAAACAGCCTTTATCAGCAGCAGCATTGTGAGAGAAGTAATGCAATTTGAGGGAGACTATAGCACTATGGTCCCCGATGCTGTTCGACTATGATGGAGAATACCGAACGATCTCTTTGATGTTTTCGTATGCATTCTCAAAAAGAGCATCAAATTCCATTTTTTCTTTCCAAACTGCCTTTTCGATGCCTTCATCCAATTGTGGAATTAGCTCCCCGTCATATTCCGTCTGCATGGCGTACCAAAAAGTTTTTTTGAGTTTATAGACCTCATTTCGTTTAAAGATATGATAGGTGGTGGGTAAAATCCCGGTGATTTCAAGCTGCTGCACTGCAGTTTCTTCTTCTACCTCCCGAATAGCCGCTTTTTGAATATTCTCTTTTTTCTCTACCCTTCCCTTGGGTAAGTCCCATTTATCATTTCTATAAATAAACAAATGACGTTTTCCGTCTGCATGTTGTACAAAACCACCCGCTGCAACCACGACAGGAAAAAAAGCCAAAAAATGCTGCCATAATTTATCCTCTTTTGAATGAAATAAGTAAAGCCCTTTGCACTTTTTAGATTTCAGGGCTTTTACAATGAGATCCTTGGTGGTGTATTTACTAAAAAACAAAGGAAAATCAGGGGCTTGTTTTTGCAAAGTAGTTGTTAGATATAGTGGCTTTTGATTGAAAAATACTTTATACATTTGCGTATGATTTACAATGAAACAACGGCATTAAAAACAGCCGAATACCTCTTAAAGATAAACGCCATAAAATTACAACCCGAAAACCCTTTTACTTGGGCCAGTGGATGGAAATCTCCCATCTACTGTGATAATCGATTGGCGCTATCTTATCCTGAAATTAGAACTTTTTTAGCAAAAACGATAGCAAATCAAATAAAAGATCTTTACGGAACTGCCATTACCGTAGCAGGAGTCGCTACCGGAGCTATAGGAATCGGGGCTTTGGTCGCCCAAGAACTAAATGTTCCTTTCATTTATGTTCGTCCTGAACCTAAAAAACACGGAAGAAAAAATCAGATCGAGGGGCATCTAAATCCCGATAAAAAAGTGGTCGTTGTGGAGGATTTAATCAGTACAGGTATGAGCAGTCTAAACGCTGTTACTGCATTAAAAGAAGAGAAGACTGAAGTATTGGGCATGATCGCATTGTTTACTTATGGGTTCGAAAAAGCGTCTGCAAATTTTGCATCCGCTGGCGTTACTCTCCATACCTTAAGCGATTATGATCATCTGTTAGCGTTTGCTACAAAAACTGCGGCAATTTCAGAAGAACAACAAGCAACGCTAAAAACTTGGAGAACAAATCCATCGGAATGGGGACGTTAGTATAATAGTTCCACTTCTTTGATTGCAAATTCTAAACTCTGATTGTCTTCGTTTTCAACAACCAACATCCCTTGGGGGTTTACCCTTCGTATACAACCGGTGAAGACCGTATCTTGAACACGAAAACTAGCTGGAATGTCTTTTTTAAAAAGCAATGCGTTGTATTGCGTCAACAGTTCATGCTTTGTCTTTTTCGTATTAAATGCATGGAATAACCTTTGCTGCAAAGTCTTGAATACCTCGGCTCTAGAAAATTCAGTTTTTGCCGAAACAGCCATAGACGATGCTCGAGGTAAAGAAGGAAACTCGGTTTGATTCACATTGATGCCTACACCAATAATCATGGCAACACAAACCGGTCCTCTAAAAATAGTTTCTACAAGCACTCCCCCAATTTTTTTATTTCCTGACAAAATGTCGTTTGGCCATTTTATTTTAAGTTTTGGTATTGAAAACGATTCCAAAGCAGAATGTACCGCCAAAGCGATTTGAGCATTGGCGTGCATTAAATCAAATTTTGAGCCTTTTGATAAGGCATGATAAATTGAAAAAGTCAGGTTTTTATGGGGCTCACTTGTCCATGAAGCCGCACGTTGCCCTTTTCCATGAAGCTGTTTTTCAGCCCAAATTAAATCGCCTGAGGATACCTCACCCGACTGATGACGACGTTTTAACGCTTCATTGGTAGAATCGGTGGCATCAAGTTTGATTACATTGAAATATGGCATGGGAAACTATATTGTCTGCCAATAAAGTGATAAATTTGTAATAAAGAAAATAATTTTAATGACAAAACCCACACACGGTGCAGACCACCTTATTGCTCAAATCATTTCTGGAATAGAAGAAGTTAAAGGCCTTGACGTTATGCTCTTGGATTTACGTAAATTGGACAATACGGTCTGTGATTATTTTGTGGTATGCTCTGGAACTTCAAACACGCATGTGGCTGCTGTAGTCAATTCTGTTCAAAAACTGGTGAGCAAAGCATTAAAAGAAAAACCTTACCATACCGAAGGACTTGAAAATGCCGAGTGGGTATTGATGGATTATATCAATGTTGTGGTCCATGTTTTCCAAAAACAAACTAGAGAGTTTTACAATATAGAAGAACTGTGGGGAGATGCAAAGACCACTAAAATTGCTTCAAATTATTAAAGAAAAATGACAAAGAAAAAGAAAAATTCCACCCCTAAGTTTAACATCTACTGGGTGTATGGACTTATAGCAGTTCTCCTTTTAGGCAGTAGCCTTATAGGGGAAGGAGGGGCTAGCACGACCAATAAAACAAATACTTCTGAATTCTTACGTTACCTCAACAATGGAGATGTAGAAAGAGTAGTCATTCAGAATGAAAAGACCGCAAGGATTTTTCTTTCTAGCGAAGCCCTTGATAAGACCGAACACAAAGCGGCAAAAGCTAAAAATATTTTTGGCCAAGAAAACATCAAAGGTCCCCACTATTCTTTTGAATTTGGAGACTTAAAACTTTTTCAAGAGCGCTTGGAGGATGCACGTGAAAGAGGAGAAAGTTTTAGCTACGAATTCGTGACCATCGAAAATAAATTCTTTGACGTCATTCTCAGTTTCTTACCCATCATTGTGATTGTATTGGTATGGATTTTCATCATGAGAAGAATGTCCGGAAATGCAGGCGGTGGCGCAGGGGGACAAATCTTTAACATTGGAAAATCGAAAGCGAAACTTTTTGATGAAAAAACAGACATAAAAGTTACTTTCAAAGATGTTGCAGGCCTAGAAGGGGCAAAAGAAGAAGTCCAAGAAATTGTGGACTTTCTAAAAAACCCTGAAAAATACACAATTTTAGGAGGGAAAATTCCTAAAGGTGCTCTCTTAGTCGGTCAACCTGGAACAGGAAAAACACTCTTGGCTAAGGCAGTTGCTGGAGAAGCCAAAGTACCTTTCTTTTCATTGTCTGGATCGGACTTTGTAGAAATGTTTGTAGGAGTCGGAGCGTCTAGAGTGCGTGACCTTTTCAAACAAGCCAAAGAAAAATCTCCAGCCATTATTTTTATTGATGAAATCGACGCGATAGGCCGCGCTAGAGGAAAAAATAATTTTACAGGGTCCAACGACGAAAGAGAAAATACCCTAAACCAACTCTTAACAGAGATGGATGGATTTGGAACAAACACCAATGTCATCGTATTGGCAGCTACCAACAGAGCAGACGTTCTGGACAAAGCCCTAATGCGTGCCGGTCGTTTTGACAGACAGATTTATGTTGATCTCCCAGATGTAAGAGAACGAAAAGAGATTTTTAAAGTACACTTGGGTCCACTAAAAACAACAAAAACATTGGATGTGGATTTTCTATCCAAACAAACCCCAGGTTTCTCTGGAGCAGACATTGCAAATGTGTGCAATGAAGCAGCACTGATTGCCGCAAGGAAAAACAAAAAATCTGTCGGAAAACAGGATTTCTTAGATGCGGTTGACCGTATTGTAGGGGGGCTTGAAAAGAAAAATAAAATCATCACAGCTGGAGAGAAAAAAACCATCGCATTCCACGAGGCAGGTCATGCCATGGTTAGCTGGTTTTTGGAACATGCAGCACCTCTGGTAAAAGTCACCATAGTTCCCAGAGGGCAATCCTTAGGAGCCGCGTGGTATTTGCCTGAAGAAAGGATGATTGTGCGTACGGAACAAATGTTAGATGAAATGTGTGCTACCCTTGGAGGACGTGCTGCTGAAAAAGTAGTCTTCGATAAAATTTCTACTGGAGCGCTTAGTGATCTAGAAAAAGTTACACGTCAAGCCAGAGCAATGGTAACGGTTTACGGTTTAAACGACGAAATAGGAAACATCACCTACTATGATTCCACTGGGCAAACCGATCAAACGTTTTCAAAGCCGTACTCTGAAGAGACAGCGCGTAAAATTGACCAAGAAATCTCAACCCTTGTAGAGTTTCAGTACGAGAGAGCATGTGATTTAGTCGCTAAAAACAAGGATAAACTAACGGCCCTAGCAGAAAGACTTTTGGAAAAAGAAGTGATCTTTAAAGATGATTTGGTTGAGCTACTCGGTGAACGCCCTTTCGATAAAAAAGAAAATGCCCAAGAAGAGGGTAAAGATGCTGAACAAAAAGAAGAGCAAACGACTACTGACGCATAACATAATTAAGATTTGGCTTTATTTAATCGACTCTTTGGAAAAACCTCTAAACCAAAAAAAGAAGATAAAGGACCCCATTCTCCAAAGAAAAAACGCATCAAAGAGCTTGAATTTGCTCAAAATTTCACAGGAAAAGGGGGGAAATTTCTTTACAGTGAAAACAGTGAAACCACACGGAAATACTTTCTTCAAATCCTAAATGAGAATTCCTGGGAAGCACATTATGTGGTGACCTTTTCAGAAAATCTAAGGTCTTTTTTTCAATTGCCTGAGGCAAAGGAGGAAAAAAAAGTACAACTGATGAATTGCGAATACATGATTGCAAATACCGGCGGTATCTTGATTTGCAGTAGACAGATCCAACAAAAAAAACTCAGTGAACTCCCTGAGAATCTTATCATCATCGCCAATGCTTTACATTTTGTGAATGATGTTAGTGAAGCCATGAGCTTGATAAACACAAAATACAAAACAGAATTGCCGACAAACATTACTACTTTAAATACTTTTGATCCCTCAAAAGAAAATGATTTTCTGTCTTACGGAAGTAGCTCAAAAAATCTATATTTGCTGGTACAGGATGCCAACTAACATTAAAGACATTGGAGTACGTAGTTTATCCGGTTTAGGCTATGTAGGAATTTTACTCGGAGCTATTTATATGGGTGAAGGGGTTTTTGTAGGGGTAATCTCAATATTTTCTGCGCTAGCGTTATGGGAGTTTTTACGTCTTTGTAAAACAAGCCCTTGGATTCCTTTGATCTTGCTTATTGCTTCTTTTACACTCGGACACCTAAGGCTAATGCCCGATTTTATTCGCGATTTGTTTCTAGGTCTTAGCCTGATCACCAATCTCTTTTTGACTTATATTTTGTTTTCGCAAAAAAGGCTTGATATATCACCACAAAAGGGATTCTATTTTTCCATAGCTTATGTTTTGTCTTCCAGTTACTTCATCCCTGAAATAGGACGTACTCAAACAGAAAATTCTACGGCCCTATTGGTGCTTTTTTATCTGGCAACCTGGGCCAACAATAGCTTTGCCTATTTGGTGGGATCTGCCATCGGTAAAAACAAACTCTTGCCGAACATTTCGCCCAAGAAATCTTGGGAAGGTTTTTTAGGTGGAACTGTAGCGACAATCTTCCTCGCGTTCACATACAGCCAATACACCAACATTGAATCATCACGAGCAATACTCCTGGGACTCAGCATCCCTGTGTTGGCTACCGTCGGCGATTTGATTCAGTCCTACTTTAAACGAAAAGCGAATGTAAAAGATAGCGGTTCCCTTTTACCAGGACACGGAGGCTTTTACGATCGGATGGATAGTGTTATTTTTAGTGCACCGTTTTATTATATCATTTTAATCATTTCAAACTATGTTTCATAAAGAAGGTTATTTTATCATCGTATTTACATTTCTCTTTTGTGCTGGTTTAGCCCTAGGCGCAGAATATTTTGTGAAGTCCAAACCCCTAAGCATTGTTTTACAAGTTGCTTCTTTGGTTATTTTAATTTTGATTTTGCAGTTTTTCAGAAACCCAAAACGAAATACGGTATTGGACGACAATCATATTTTATCTCCCGTAGATGGAAAGGTTGTCATCATTGAGAAAGTATTTGAAAAAGAATACTTTAAAGATGAGCGTTTACAAGTTTCTATATTTATGTCTCCTATAAACGTACACGTCACCCGTTATCCTATGAGTGGAACAGTAAAATTCAGCAAGTACCATCCTGGGAAATACTTAGTTGCATGGCATCCTAAATCCTCAGAATTGAACGAGCGTACTACAATAGTCGTAGAAAATGAAACCTTTGGTCCTGTACTTTACCGTCAGATCGCCGGTGCATTGGCCAGACGCATTGTCAATTACGCAAAAGTGGGGGACACAGCCGTTCAAGGAACTGATGCCGGCTTTATAAAATTTGGTTCTAGAGTAGATTTATTTTTACCCGTTGACACCCAAGTAAATGTTGAGCTGAATCAAGTCGTTCGCGGTGGAGAAACCATCATTACGGCAAAAAATTAAAGCGTCGCTAAACTGCGCTCTATCATCTTGATTTTTTCTTGAGCATCTGCCTCTTTCTTGCGTTCCATTGCGATTACATTCTCTGGTGCATTATCGACAAAACGTTGATTGCTTAACTTTTTTTGCACAGAAGCCAAAAAGCCTTGATTGTATTTTAGTTCTTCTTCTAGTTTAGCGCGTTCTTCTTCTGGATTAATCTGATTTGCCAGAGGAATAAAAAATTCTGTGCTTCCTACCCGAAACGTCCCTCCCATTTCATCTGGTGCAGAAAGCTGCGTAGACACCTCTGATAATTGTCCCATTTTTAAAATCACCTCTTCACATGGTAAAGCAGCATCCCTAAGTGCAATTAAGCTTAATGGTTCTTTAAACGGAATATTTTTCTCCTTTCTAAAGTTTCGAATCCCTGCAACTATTTCAATGGCAAAACCAAAGTTGTCAATAATTTCTTTGCTGTACGCTATCGGTTCTGGCCATGCACTTACAATAAGGGCCTCTTCCGAACTTCTTTCTGCCATCTGATGCCATAACTCCTCTGTCAAGAAAGGCATAAAGGGATGAAGAAGCTTAAGGTTGTCTTCAAAAAGCGCCTGTATACTTTCACGTGTGGTAGCGTCAATCTTTTCGCCATAAGCCGGCTTAACGGTTTCTAAAAACCAGGAACAGAAATCATCCCAAACTAATTTATACAAGCTCATCAACGCATCTGAAATACGGTATTTACTAAAATGATCTTCGACCAGTTCTAAAGTAGCTTGCAGTTTAGCAGAATACCATGCAATCGCATCTTTATTGGCTTTTGGTTGCACCAAAGAAGCGTCTACCTCCCACCCTTCAATAAGTCTGTAGGCATTCCAAATTTTATTGGAAAAGTTTTTTCCTTGCTGACAAAGGCTTTCATCAAACAACAGATCGTTCCCCGCAGCAGAACTCAACATAAGCCCCACACGAACAGCATCTGCCCCGTAATCTTCAATTAATTTTAAAGCATCGGGGGAGTTCCCCAATTGTTTTGACATTTTTCTTCCCTGTTTATCGCGGACCAATCCGGTAAGGTATACTTTGGAGAAAGGAGGAGCTTGTCTGTATTCATAGCCCGAAATGATCATACGCGCTACCCAGAAGAATAAAATGTCAGGACCGGTAACTAGATCTTGTGTAGGATAATAATATTTTATTTCTTCGTTTTCAGGATTTCGAATCCCATCAAAAACAGAAATAGGCCACAACCAGGAAGAAAACCACGTGTCCAGAACATCAGGATCTTGACAAAGGTCCTCAAGGGTTATATTTGGATTATTTGATTTTTGTTTTGCAAGAACCAGCGCTTCATCCGCTGTTTCAGCTACAACAAAATCATTTTTTCCTGGCCCGTAATAATAAGCCGGTATTTGTTGTCCCCACCACAGTTGACGTGAGATATTCCAATCGCGAATATTTTCCATCCAATGGCGGTAGGTGTTTTTAAATTTTTCTGGTACAAGCGCTATGTCACCCGAGTGAAGAACAGCATCAATTGCAGGCTGAGCCAATTTCTCCATGCTTAAAAACCATTGATCCGATAAACGAGGTTCTATGACTGCTTTTGTTCTTTCTGAAGTTCCAACCTTATTTTTATGAGGTTCTTTCTTGATTAAAATTCCAAGTGCCTCCAATTCTTTTTCGATCTCTTTTCGAACAACAAAACGATCTTTGCCTTTATAATGCATCCCATTGGCATTGACAGAGCCATCTGCATTGAATATATCAACAATTTCTAAAGCGTGTTTCTCCCCAAGCGCTTTATCATTAATGTCGTGCGCAGGGGTAACCTTTAAACAGCCTGTTCCAAATTCTAAATCCACATATTCATCTTCAATAATAGGAATGGTTCTGTTGACAATGGGGACGATTGCTTTCTTCCCTTTTAGGTGCTGGTAGCGTTCATCTTCTGGATGGATACAAATGGCCGTATCTCCCAAAAGTGTTTCTGGACGCGTAGTAGCGATGACTAATTTTTCATCACTCCCTTCAATAGCATATTGTATGTGATATAAAAAGCCATTGCGTTCTTCGTAGATGACTTCTTCATCTGAAAGCGTAGTTTGAGCTTCCGGATCCCAATTGACCATACGGTACCCTCTGTAAATCAAGCCTTTGTTGTACAGGTCTACAAACACCTTGATTACGGAAGCTGACATTTCTGGATCCAAAGTGAATTTGGTTCTATCCCAATCGCATGAACAGCCTAATTTTTGAAGTTGTTTTAAAATCACTCCGCCATATTCATGGGTCCATTCCCAGGCATGAGACAAGAACTCTTCTCGTGACAGGTTATTTTTGTCTATGCCTTTTTCTTTCAGACGCGCTACTACTTTAGCTTCCGTTGCTATTGAGGCATGATCTGTACCGGGTACCCAACAGGCATTATAGCCTTTCATTCGCGCACGACGAATCAAGATGTCCTGAAGGCTGTTGTTGAGCATGTGGCCCATATGCAGGATTCCCGTGACATTTGGTGGTGGAATAACAATACTGTATGCCGGACGCTCATCTGGAGATGAAGCAAAATAGTTTTGCTTTAACCAGTAATCATACCAGTTTTTTTCAACTTTAGCGGCTTCAAATTTAGAGGGAATCGACATAAGTGGTCTGATTTTTGTACTATACAAAAGTAAATGTCCTATAGCAGAAAACAAAAGGATTAAATCGACTTTCTTTTCTGCAGAAAAAAAGTTTAATTTGGACCAAAGTTTGTCTTATGAAAAATAGTAGTTTATTAATCGTCTTTTTCGCTTCGTTTGCAATGGCTTATGCCCAAGGACCACAACTTACTTTTGAATCTAATGTTATTGACTACGGTACCATTGAAAAAGGAAGCGATGGCATCCGTGTATTTCGCTTTACCAACACTGGAGACGCCCCCCTTGTTATTGAAAAAGTCTATTCTTCTTGTGGCTGTACCATTCCCAAAAAACCAGAAGCTCCCATCGCTCCTGGAGAAGAAGGGGAAATTCAAGTAAAATATGACACCAACCGTGTTGGACCCATCAGAAAAACGGTAACTGTAAATTCAAATGCTACCGATCAAAAAACCGTAGCCATTAAGATTAAAGGGAATGTAACCTCCTCATAAAAGCTTTTCCAATACCACTAAGGTTCGGTAGCTTTTCCCTTTGCGCATATAGGTGATTCTAATTTTATCTTTTGGGAATGTTTGTAGTTTTCCAATCACTTCTGATAAACCAAGATGATGCAAACTTTTTCTGTTAATGTGGGTTATGATATCCCCCATCTGTAAACCCGCTTTTTCTGCAGGGGAGCCAGCGCGAACTTGTATCACTTCGATGCTTTGATATAATTTCAATTGAAATCGTTGATTTAGGAAAACTTCCACACCTCCACTTTCATCTTTGTCCGCTATACTTCTTCTACGGAGGGTATTCATTCTTTCCTTGACCAAACGCACCCCGTTGTAACCCAATTCCATACCGCTAAGGTTGTAGTAAAATGGCCGATTGGTTTTCTTATAAGGTCGTAAATGAAGTGTCCCATTGGGGTAGTCGATCAACACTTTAAATCGACTCAATAGTTCTCCTCCTAAACTCCCTATTCTTCGGTTAATGAATTCTATTTTCTGAAATGCTGTTGTGTCTGGATAAGCTACTTTGACCTCCTGCATAGAAAAGTTCGACAAGATCAACTCTTTTATTTTTCCTCGGCTTCCAAAAATGTCACCGTTTATCCCCGTACCTAAAAAATCTTCAAAAATAGGTGTGTTTTTCTCTATCCCTTGTGCGCCTTCAAACAACCACAACGCATCACTAGATCCCGTATCTAAAAGAACATTACCCGTCACTTGCGTGCCGTCATTCATCTTCAGCGCTACAGAAATAAAAGGTTTTCTTTGGTGAAATACTAAGGGCAAAGAAAACCAATTGGATTTTCTTTTTAGTTTTTTTTCAGTTTCAGCTATGGTCAAAATTTGTCTTTGGTAGTCAATGTGTATCTTGTGATTTTGAAAGAGAGAATACCCAATAATGCCATCTATCTGGGTTCCCATTCTTCGGCTAAATACAAATTCCTCTTCTGGAATCAATAAAACTTCGTGCCGCTTACTCGTCATATTTTTTACCGAAAATGTATTGGCCACTACACGATAAGCAGGAATAGCCTTGTCTGTTCCTAGGCCTTTTAGTTGAAAAGCCTTTTTGTTTTTAAACGGCAATGATTTCACCCTGTCGTTACTAAAAAGCAAGCTGTAGTTTACACCAGAATCTAGAATGAACTGTAATGGATAGCCATTGATCTTTACAGGAATCACAACGAGGTTGTTCACCAGAGAAAAATGAATTTTTGTTTGGTTTTTGCCATGAGTAAACCGGAAGTTATTTTGTGCTGAGAGCAAAGAGGGAAGCCAAAGAAAAGCCAGTAAAAAGTAAGGTAGGAATCGGAACATGCTTAAATTTATACTTTTTCTATTTAAAATTGTTTTATATCAAACAAAAGCTGTTCCAAAGCCCACTGATCGCGTATTTTTTTTTGATATTTGCAGCCATTAGTTTTTGACACCATGCCAACGCTATCTAAAAAAGGTATTAATCTTCCGGAATCTCCAATACGCAAATTGAGTGGGTTTGCTGAAAAAGCAAAAAATGAAGGAAAACACATCTACCACCTAAACATTGGGCAACCTGATATTGAAGCACCTTCAAAAGCATTGGAAATTGTAAAAAACAATACACTTGAATTACTGCCCTATGGTTCTTCCGAAGGTTCTTTGAGTTATAGAACTGCACTCTGTGAATACTATCGCGGTCACGATATTGATCTTAAAGCAGATGATATCATCATTACTACAGGGGCGAGTGAGGCGCTGGCTTTTGCTTTAAATTGCATCTGCGACGCAGGAGAAGAAATTATTATCCCAGAACCATTTTATGCAAATTACAACGGTTTTGCTGCCGCCGCTAGTGTAAATGTCATTCCCGTTTTATCAAAGTTCGAAGATAATTTCTGTCTTCCACCACTTGCGGAAATTGAAGAAAAGGTCACTCCAAACACCAAGGCTATTTTAATTTGCAACCCCAGTAACCCAACAGGCTACCTGTATACTAAAGCAGAAATAATTGCCTTGGGTGAGATTGCTAAAAAGCACGACATCTATTTGATTGTAGACGAAGTTTATAGAGAATTTTTGCATGAAGAAAATGCTCAACATTTTTCTGTACTCAAAATTCCAGGATTAGAAGAGCACGCTATAATGATTGATTCTGTTTCCAAAAGGTACAGTATGTGTGGTGCACGCGTTGGCGCCATTGTTTCAAAAAACAAAGTACTTTTAGCTACGGCATTAAAGTTTGCCCATTTACGATTATCGCCTGCTACTTATGCACTTATGGCCAGTGAAGCAGCCTTAAAAGAAGATCCTACTTACCTAAAAAATGCTGCCAAAGAATACACACACAGAAAGAATGTGTTGATGGAAGCATTGCAAAAAATTGATGGCGTTGAAGTATCCGACCCCACCGGAGCCTTTTACTGTATTGTAGAATTACCCGTGGCAGATGCGGAAGATTTTTCCAAATGGCTTTTGACTGATTTTTCAGACGAAAATGAGACCGTAATGTTTGCCCCTGCAGCCGGATTTTATTCTACTCCTGGTCTTGGAAAAAATCAAATCCGGATTGGATTTGTCCTCAACGATAAAAAACTACTTCGGGCAGTAGCAATTTTAGAAAAAGCTTTGAATACCTACGTGTCTAAAAACTAATTTTTAACTTGCCCTAAACAATACGATTCGGGTGAACCTCATTAAAAACCATTCTCTCCAACCCTGGAATACCTTTGGGATTGCACAACAGTGCGATGCTTTTGTTTCTGTAGATAACACAGAAGAGCTTAAAAAAGCACTTAAACATCCAGCATTTGAAAACAAATTTATCCTAGGGGGGGGCAGTAATCTTTTGCTGACTCAAAAAGTTAAAGGATTGTGTATCCACATTGGACTAAAAGGCATAACCCGCGTTAAAGAAACTGAGGAATACGACTGGATAGAAATTATGGCCGGGGAAAATTGGCATGAATGTGTTCTGTGGTCTCTGAAAAATGGATACGGTGGTATTGAAAACCTTGCATTGATTCCTGGAAATGTTGGAACAGCCCCTATCCAAAACATTGGGGCTTATGGGGTAGAACTCAAAGATGTTTTTGTGTCATGTAATGCCCTAAACAGAATCACCCTTGAAGAAAAAGTCTTTGATCGCGAAGAAGTAGCCTTTGGCTATAGGAATTCCATCTTTAAAACCCACCAGAAAGATCAATGGGTCATCACCAAAGTGACGCTAGTCTTGACCAAAAAAAATCATACCCTAAGAACACATTACGGAGCTATCGCAGCCGAATTAGGTGAGATCACGCCCAGTCCAAAAACGATTGCCAATGCGGTGATCTCTATTCGTCAAAGCAAACTACCCGACCCTAAAAAGCTGGGGAATAGCGGCAGTTTTTTTAAAAACCCAATTGTATCCAAAACGCACTATAACAATTTATTGGCTACCTACCCTGATCTTCCCAACTACCCTGCAAAAGAGGGCTTTGTGAAAATTCCAGCGGGCTGGCTCATAGATCAATTGGGACTAAAAGGCTACCGTAAAGGCGATGCAGGAGTACATAAAAAACAAGCTTTGGTTTTGGTCAACTACGGCAAGGCAGAGGGACGTGAAATCTTGGCTCTTGCGCATAAAATACAAAAGAGCGTAAAAGATAGATTTAATGTTGAACTGGAAGCCGAAGTAAATATTCTTTAGTAAAGAGTAACGGGACCATCATTCAATAAATTTACTTTCATATCTGCGCCAAATATTCCTTTTTCTACAGCGCGCCCTAAGGCAGATGCTGCGACGCTCAAAAAACGTTCGTACAAAGGAATGGAAATATCGTGCTTTGCTGCTTTTATATAGGATGGACGGTTTCCTTTTTTTGTCAACGCCATAAGCGTAAATTGACTAATGATCAGTAATTCTCCCCCTGAATTTTTCAAGGAAACATTCATAATTCCGTGTGGATCATTGAAAATTCTAAGATTAATGATTTTATTGACCAACCATTGAATGTCTTCTTCTGAATCATCATTTTCTATCCCCAATAAAATCAAAAGACCCGAACCAATGCTTCCTACAGTTTCTTTTTCGACCTCCACAGAGGCATTGCTCACACGTTGTATAACCGCTCTCATTTAACTTCTATATGGGGTATCTTCTTCCAATAATTGCAGATAACTTTGATATCTACTCGGGGCAATCTGACCTTCTTCCACTGCCGTTTTAATGGCGCAATGGGGTTCATCTACATGAATGCAATTATTGAATTTACATTCTGACTTTAACGTAAAAAACTCAACAAAATAATCCCCTAATTCTTCTGTCGTAATGTCAACTACGCCAAAGCCTTTAATCCCAGGAGTATCGATGATTTTTGCGCCATTCTGAAGATCAAACATTTGAGCATACGTAGTGGTATGTTGTCCTTGGTTGTGCTGCTCAGAAACGGTATTGGTTTTCAGGTTCAATTCCGGATCTATAGCGTTGAGTAAGGTAGACTTTCCAACCCCGCTGTGGCCTGAAAACATAGACACTTTTTCATGCATTAAATTGGAAACAGAGCTCACATCTTCTTGCTTTAAACAAGAAAGTTTATAACAGTCTATCCCTATGTTTTGATACACCTGTATCATTTCCTCCAATTGTTCTAATTGGGTACTATTGTAAATATCCATTTTATTGAAGAGCAATACCACAGGAATTTTATAAGCTTGGGCGGTGATGATAAACCGATCAATAAATGCATAAAAAGTAGGTGGATTGTCTAAGGTAATCAATAAAAAGGCTTGATCGATATTGGCCGCTATGATATGGGTCTGCTTGGATAAATTGACAGATTTACGGACAATATAATTATCTCTTGGGTATATGGTTTCTATCCACCCAATGGTGGCATCTTCAGATTCAATGAGTTGAAATAAAACCCTGTCTCCTACAGCAATTGGATTGGTACTTTTAATGCCTTTGATCCTAAATTTACCCTTAATCTTACAATTGTAAAACTGTCCGTCTTGAGCTTTAACCTCATACCAGCTCCCTGTAGAACGATAAACTATGCCTTCTATCAATGCAAGAATTTTCTTTGGTTTAAATGTAGTTAAAGAATCTTAATAGCGCAATCTAATCGAGTGATTTGCTATCTTTGTAAAAACATAAAAAATGGCCCAAAAAACGATTTTAATGATCCTCGACGGTTGGGGAAAAGCTCCCAATCCAAAGGTGTCTGCAGTAGACCAAGCCCATACACCTTACATCGATCAGCTTTACCAAAATTACCACCACAACAATCTCCTTACAGACGGAATGCATGTTGGCCTTCCAGAAGGGCAAATGGGAAACAGCGAAGTAGGACATATGAATCTAGGGGCAGGAAGAATCGTCTACCAAGATTTGGCTAAAATCAATCTTGCAGTGGCCAACAATACACTAAAAGACGAAGAAAATTTAAAAGCAGCTATTGCCTACGCCAAAGAAAACAACAAGGCCATCCATTTAGTCGGCCTTCTGTCAGACGGTGGAGTTCATGCACATGTAGATCACATCAAAGGGTTTTTGGATATTTTTAAAGATGAAAGCCTAGACGAGGTTTATCTCCACGCCTTTTCTGACGGGAGAGACGTAGATCAGCAATCCGGATCAAAGTTTGTAAAGGACATTGAAAATCATATGGCCAAAACCACAGGTAAAATAGCATCAATCATAGGGCGCTATTTCGCAATGGATAGAGACCAGCGTTGGGACCGCGTAAAAAAAGCCTATGACCTTTTGGTTCGTGGAATAGGAACCCCAACCGCACATTTTGCTGAAGCGTTAGAGGCATCCTACAAAGAGGGCACTACAGATGAGTTTATTGAACCTTTGGTACGTCAAGACAATACCGGAAGAATTCAAGCAGAAGACGTTGTTTTATTTTTCAATTTCAGAACGGATAGAGGAAGAGAATTAACACAAATGTTGTCTCAAAAAGCCTTCCCCGAGCAAGGCACTGAACCTTTGAATCTCTACTATGTAACCTTGACCAACTACGATAAAAATTTCAATGACGTAAAGGTTATTTTTGATAAAGAAAACATCAAAGACACCTTGGGTGAAACCATCTCAAAAGCAGGAAAAATTCAGATTCGCATTGCTGAAACGGAGAAATATCCCCACGTAACCTTCTTTTTTAATGGAGGAGAAGAAAGGCCTTTTCCTGGAGAAGAGCGTATTTTATGTCCCTCCCCAAAAGTAGCAACCTATGACCTTCAACCCGAAATGAGCGCCTATGAAATCCGGGATGCTATTGTTCCTGAAATACAAAAAGAAACTGCAGATTTTATTTGTTTGAACTTCGCCAACCCAGATATGGTAGGTCATACAGGAGATCTAAAGGCGGCCGTAAAAGCATGTGAAACGGTTGACGAATGTGCCGGAACAATTATTGATGCAGCGCTAAAACAAGACTACAGCATTTTGGTAATTGCGGATCACGGGAATTGTGAAACCATGATCAACGAAGACGGTTCGCCGCATACAGCACACACCACCAATCCTGTTCCTATGATTTTAGTGGAAAACCAAAAGCGAAAAATCAAAGCAGGGGTGTTGGGAGACATCGCTCCTACCCTTTTAGATTTAATGGGCATAACAAAACCAGAAGCAATGACTCAAACCTCACTCTTAGAAGCATGAAAAAAATAGGCTTTATCCTTGTAATGATTCTCTTCACCGCTTGTTCTTCTTCTCAGAAAAAAAATAAAGCGCAAGCGACTACTCTAGATATCGTTGACATTCCTAAAAACCTTATCGGAAAAGATTTAGAAGGAAATGACATCCTTTTAGGTGCCATTAGCTTGGTACAACTTGGACATTTTACCGGAAGTTGGTTGAGTACCGAAAAAGAGTTTTTTAAGACCGACCAAGAAAAAATAAAAAAATTATCCCCTCTTTTGAAGGACAAACAAATCGAACTTTACATGGGAACCTGGTGCGAAGACAGCCAGCGAGAGGTTCCGGGAATGATTAAAATCTTAGAAGAAAGCAATTATCCCGTAGGCGATATTAAGATCATTGCGCTCGATGAAAATAAATTCACGCCTGAAGGCTTAGAAAAGCAACACGATGTATTTTATGTTCCTACTTTGATTTTCTTTGATAAAGAAGGCAATGAGATGAATCGAATCGTAGAATTTCCGATCGAAAGCTTAGAGGCTGATATGCTAAAAATTTTGAAAGAAGAGCCCTATAAAAACGCTTATGCGGAATGAGTAAGATTGTTTTAAAGACGGCAGAAGAAATTGAATTGATGCGTGAAAGTGCATTGATTGTTTCCAAGACGCTAGGCATGCTAGCCCGGGAAATAAAACCTGGAATCACTACCCTTCAGCTGGACGCTATGGCAGAAAGCTATATACGAGACCAGGGAGCAGAACCAGGATTTTTGGGGCTCTATGACTTCCCAAATACTTTGTGTATGAGTCCTAATGCTCAGGTTGTACATGGCATTCCAAATGCAACGCCTTTAGAAGAGGGAGACATTATTTCCATTGATTGCGGCGCTTTGAAAAATGGATTTTACGGGGATCACGCCTACACTTTTGCTGTGGGCGAAATTGATTCGGAAACAGAGAAACTGCTTCGGATAACCAAAGAATCACTTTACGTGGGGATAGATACTTTCCGAGTAGGCAATCGAATAGGAGACATGGGATTTGCCATTCAAAACCACTGTGAAAAAGAAGGCTATGGGGTAGTTCGTGAACTGGTAGGACACGGTTTAGGTCGTGTCATGCATGAAGGCCCCGAAGTTCCCAACTATGGGAGACGAGGTCGAGGAAAAAAATTCATTGACGGTATGGTTTTGGCCATCGAGCCAATGATAAATCAAGGTACCCATAGAATAAAACAATTAAAAGACGGTTGGACCATTTTGACTGCAGACGGTAAGCCCAGCGCTCATTTTGAGCATAATGTGGCTTTGGTTGACGGAAAACCAGAGCTCCTTTCTACTTTTCAATACATCTATGATGCCCTTGGCATAGCTAGTAACGAAGAAGAAGTGTTTCGTTCTAAACCCCTTTCTTTATGAAATGGTTGCTGAATCTTTTTCCGCGCCCCTGGTTAATTCAGCTCAGTATTATTTTTCGTCCGCTCATCAAATTGTACTTCAAAGGGAATCACTTTGAAGATCCTATAGACAACAGTCAATACAGGAAATTTCTTCCCTATGGCTATCAAAGTTTACGTCAAAATGCGCTTTGTCCTGGGACTCTTTCTTTAGAACGACATCGCCTGTTATGGCTTTATTTAAATAAAAAAACAGATTTTCTTACTCAAAAAATTAGAGTACTACACATTGCTCCAGAACAGGTTTTTTATAAAATTTTTAAAGGATACGCGCATTGGAACTATACTACAGCAGATTTATACTCGCCTTTAGCCGATATAAAAGCGGACATTTGTGCGCTACCATTTGAAGAACATTCTTTTGATCTCATCCTATGCAATCATGTATTAGAGCATATTTCTGACGATACTAAAGCCATGCAAGAATTGTTTCGTGTTTTAAGAAAAGGGGGGACACTCATTGCCCAGGTACCACTAGATGAAAAAAAGGAAAAGAGTTTTGAAGATGATTCCATTACCGATCGCAAAGAAAGGACACGTCTTTTTGGTCAGTACGATCATGTTCGCGTCTACGGGAGAGATTACTACAAACGATTGAATGCTGTAGGGTTCCAAGTTGAAGGGGTTGACTTTTTACAAGAGCTCCATGAAACAGAAAAAATACGTTATGGATTGCCAAAAGAAGAGAAAATTCCTATCGGTGTAAAACCCTAGAGCTCCCAACCGGAAGAATAGGCTTCTTGCAGCTGATCTCCTTCTGCCAAAATCCAATAGGCTTCAAGTGTTTCATCTGCTTCAATCAAAGCCTTGCTCAATGCAAAAGGCATAACCATTAAAGAAGTTGCATACGCATCAGCAGTCATACAATCCGGGGCTTTTACAGAAGCGCTAAGCACATTGGATTTTACAGGCTTGCCCGTTTTTGGATTTATAGAGTGTACGTATTTTTCGCCCGTCAAACTGTCGATTCGAAACTTCCTGTAGTTTCCTGAAGTAGCAAGGGCTTCGTCATTTAATGACAAAACATGAATGATTTTTCGCGTTTCAGTCTGTAAAGGATCATCAATAGCAATGGTCCACGGTCTATTGGATTTTGGGTTTATCCCAGAGGCAACTAACTCGCCTCCTATTTCAACCAAATGATTGTGCAATCCCTTTTTTAAAAGATACTCGTGTACCAGGTCTACGGCATACCCTTTGGCCAAAGCATTAAAATCCAAATAGGTTTCAGGAACTGATTTTTGAATGGTGTTTTTTGATGTCAATTTAATTTTTTCCCAGCCTGTACTTGCGCATAATTGTTTGAAAACGGAATCTGAAATAAACTTTAAGGGTTTTGTTGGACCAAAGCCATAGGCATTTACCCAAGCACCAACAGTAGGATCAAAAAAGCCTTTTGTCTTTTTCCAAACTGAAGTTGCAGATTGAAACACGCGAATAAAATGACTGTCCACGATCAATAAACTATCGTTGTCCCTATTGATTTTAGTGATATCAGATTGCGGGAGGTAGGTAGACATGGAACGGTTTACTACATAAAATAAGGAGTCTATACCTTCTTGGATATCTTCATAAACATCCGCATCTGTTGCATACTGTATCGCATAACTTGTTCCTAAAGCATAGCCGGTATGCTTTTCCAGTTGAACGGGGGGCTCTTGACAGCTCCAGAACAGTAAACTAAAAATAAAAATACACCTAACCATGCAATGTTATTTCTTGTAAGCCTTGATAATTTATAGCAAAAGAATCATTTTCTGAAAGAGGGAGTTCATAATCTTCTGCATTGGCCAGACCAACACCCGCATAGTAGGTTCTGGCTTCAAACTTTTCCGCATGGGCTCTTACCTTTTCCATCAATGCAAAATCATAAGCTATAGGATTATCAGGGTAAGTAACTGCCCTAACAATTATAAAATGAAGCTTCTTCTCTTTGAGGCAAACAAACTGAGGATCTTTTTTAAGCTGTGAATTCACGGTCATAAATTCAAAACCATCGGCCTCCAATTGTTTTCCCACTACATCCATGGCTGTATTGTGTAGTTCTTGTTCTCCTAGCATATCTTAAAAATAAAAAAAGGTGGTCAAACGACCACCTTTTACAGAAAGTTTACCCTCCGAAATCGTCAAAGCGAACATTTTCAGGAGGAATTCCAAAGTCATCGGCCATTTTTTCGACCGCTTGATTCATTAACGGAGGTCCACAGAAGTATACTTCAATGTCCTCGGGTGCTTCGTGCTTTGATAAATAATTATCAATAACAACTTGATGGACAAATCCCTTAAATCCATCTCCCTCACCGTCTAAACCTTCTTTTACTTTCCAATTGTCTTCATCTGTTGGCTCAGAAAGCGCAACGTAAAACTTAAAGTTTGGATAATCTTTCTCCAAAGCTCTAAAGTGTTCTAAATAGAATAACTCACGCTTAGAACGTCCACCGTACCAAAAGGTAACTTTTCTACCTGTTTTAATGGTGCGGAACAACTCGTACAGGTGAGAACGCATGGGTGCCATTCCGGCTCCTCCCCCAACGTATAACATTTCTGAATCAGATTCATTGATAAAGAATTCTCCAAAAGGACCAGAGATGGTTACTTTATCACCTGGTTTTTTTGCAAAAATAAAGGAAGATGCAATTCCAGGGTTTACATCCATCCAACCGTTCTTAGCTCTATCCCATGGTGGAGTGGCAATACGAACATTCAGCATAACTTCACGCCCTTCTGCAGGATAAGAAGCCATCGAATACGCACGTTCTACAGACTCCGGGTTTTTCATTACCAGAGGCCAAAGACCAAACTTGTCCCATTCTAGTTTAAACTTATCAGGCTCCCCAGGATGCTCTTCTGGATGGGCAGAGATATCAATGTCTTCGTACTTTACTTCACACTGTGGGATTTCAATTTGAATGTACCCCCCTGCTTTATAGTCCATTTCTTCGGGCAGCTCAACAACAAATTCTTTGATAAAAGAGGCTACGTTCCAGTTACGCACAACGGTAGCTTCCCATTTTTTGATCCCAAACACTTCTTCTGGCACTTGGATCACCATGTTTTCTTTCACCTTTACTTGGCATCCCAAACGCCATCCTTCAGCGATTTCTTTTCGAGAAAAGTGAGGCTTTTCTGTGGGAAGAATTTCTCCTCCTCCTTCCATAACCTGACACTTGCACTGAATACAAGTTCCCCCACCTCCACAAGCAGACGGCAAGAAAATTTTGTTGTTTCCAAGGGTGTTGAGTAAGGTACTTCCAGAAGATACCTCGACGTTATTGTCTCCGTTGATTAAAAGAGACACAGGGCCAGAAGGCAATAACTTTGCTTTAGCTCCCAACAACATCGCAACCAATAAAAAGATGATGCCTAAAAAGACAACTACACTTGCTAAAATAATCGTATAATCCATACTGATAGTTATAATTTAATTCCCATAAAACTCATAAACCCAATGGCCATAAGTCCTGTTATAATAAAAGTAATTCCTAAGCCTCTAAGGGGTGCAGGAACGTTTGAATAGGTGATTTTTTCTCGAATGGCAGCAATAGCGATAATGGCTAAAAACCAACCAATCCCTGAGCCAAAACCGTAAACAGCAGATTCTCCTACTCCTCCAAAATCTTTTTGCTGCATGAATAGTGATCCGCCTAAGATGGCACAGTTAACTGCAATCAGCGGCAAGAAGATTCCCAATGCACCGTATAGAGCTGGAGCAAATTTTTCAACAATCATCTCTACCAACTGAACCATAGAGGCAATTACCGCAATAAACATGATAAAACTCAAAAAGCTAAGATCTAATGCAGCATATTCTGCACCCAACCATGCCAAAGCACCGGGCTTTAACAAATAACTGTCCAATAAAAAGTTAATGGGTACTGTAATCGCCAATACAAAAATCACCGCTAAGCCAAGTCCTACAGCTGTCTTAACAGTTTTTGATACGGCTAAGTAAGAACACATTCCAAGGAAATAGGCGAAAATCATGTTCTCTATAAAAATACTTTTGACAAATAAATTAACGTATGTTTCCATTCCTTAGTTTTTTTCAATGAGTTTACGGTTTCTAGAGCGTTGGAACCAAATAAATACACCAACGGTTATCAAGGCCATAGGAGACAACAGCATCAAACCATTGTTTTCGTATCCCATAGCATAAAGGCTGTCAGGTATAACCTGGTATCCCAATAATTTGCCTGATCCCAGTAATTCACGGAAAAAAGCAACTACAATAAGAATAAACCCGTACCCGGCAGCGTTTCCAATACCATCTAAAAAGGACTTCCAAACGCCATTACCCAAAGCAAAAGCCTCTAAGCGCCCCATAACAATACAGTTCGTGATGATGAGCCCTATGAAAATAGAAAGCTCCTTGTAGACATCGTAGGCAAAGGCCTTTAAAATCTGATCGACCAATACCACCATTGCGGCAACAACTACAAGTTGAACAATGATTCGGATTCTATTGGGGATTAAATTTCTTAACAATGAAATGATCACATTACTTGCCGCCATAACTGCCATTACTGAAATACTCATTACTATGGCAGGCTTTAACTGTACTGTAATCGCTAGGGCAGAACAAATTCCCAATACCTGAACGGTAATAGGGTTGTTGTCGTCCATAGGATCAGAAAGTAACGCTCTATTCTTTTTTGAAAATAGCGGTTCTTTTTCTTTGTTTACAAAAAGGAGCATGGGCTTCTTTTGAGAGTTTTTTGTAGACATAGGTTTAATTTTGATATGCAATTGGTTCTGCTTCATCAGTTACAGCTTCAATTTCTTCCAATCCTTCTGGAGCTGTCTCTGCTTCTGTTTTTGCGTTTAAAGTATTTTTGAAATAGGGTGTGTAGTGTGCTAAACGCTCACTAATCATAGCAGTAACTCCGTCACCCGTAATGGTTGCACCCGAGATAGCATCTACTTCATGATCCATTTTATCTGATCCTTGTGGATCATTGTTTGTTTTGGAAACATTGATTCCAACAAGGGTTCCCGCCTCATCAAAAATACGCTCCCCAACAAAACGATCTTGGAACCAACCTTGAGTGATTTCTGCTCCCAAACCGGCGGTTTCTCCTTTATGATCAAATGCAACCCCTTTGATGGTCGACAAATCATCTTCCAATGCCATATACCCCCAAATTGCATCCCATAAACCTGCTCCTCTTAGCGGAACGATGTAGAAGCTTTCTGATTCTACCTCAGCAACATACAAAGGGAATCGCTGTTGATCGATGGGCTTTTTTGTTTCTGTAGCCAATTGAATTTTAAATGCATCAACCGCGGCATCAGTACTTCCATCAAGGGTAAGCGATAACTGCTCTTTGATGTATTGGTTGTACAACTCTTCTGCTTTATCTCTATCCGTTTGAATTCCGATAGTAGACAAAATATTTTGCATTTGTTCTTTACGAACATTTTCGTTCTGCTTGTCCTTCAAGGCCGTTGCGGTGAATGCCAAAGAAGAGGCTACGACAAAAACCATAATGGCTGCAAAAAGGAAAGTATATAGATTACTGTCTCTGTTCATGATTATGCTGTTTTAAGTTGAGCAGCCGCCCAACGTTTCTTTCTTTTATTGATGTTGGCTTCCACAACATAATGATCGATTGTAGGTGCAAATACATTCATCAATAAGATGGCGAGCATTACACCTTCAGGATATGCAGGATTGAACACACGGATAAGAATACAGAAGATTCCAATTAAAATCCCGTAAATCCATTTCCCCTTATTCGTTTGTGCTCCAGAAACAGGATCTGTGGCCATAAATACAATACCAAAGGCAAAACCTCCTACTACAAGATGGTTCATCCAATCAAAGCTCATCAAAGCATTGGCACTCCAAAGGTTAAACAAAAAGCCCATAATGGCTGCACCAACAACACCACCTACAATGATTCGCCAGCTGCCAACGCCTGTAAAAATTAATACTGCGGCACCGACCAACACCCATAGGGTAGATGTTTCTGCAATGGAACCTGGAATGGCACCATTAAACATTTCCATAAAGGAGTAACTTACATCATTCCCTGCTGCCAAACTTCCTAGAATGGTTTCGCCTGAAACTCCATCGTAATTCGAAGCTTCGGAAACCCATACTTTGTTGCCCGACATATAAGTAGGGTATGCAAAAAATGCAAAGGCCCTAGCTGTTAAAGCAGGATTTAAAATATTCATCCCGGTGCCCCCAAAAGCTTCTTTTGCAATTAACACTGCAAAAGCAACAGAAATGGCGACCATCCACAAAGGAATATCTACCGGCATGATCATCGGAATCAAAAGCCCTGTAACCAAGTAGCCTTCATTTACTTCGTGTCCTCTATAAATGGCAAATATAAATTCTATGGTTAACCCTACAATGTAGGAAACTGCAATCATGGGTACAATTTTCCAAGCCCCGTGAATGAAAGCATCCATAAAAGTAAACGCCTCTCCAGTTTGAATAAAGTACTGATAGCCTGTATTGTAGATTCCGTAAATAAGTGCTGGCAATAAAGCAATAATAACCGTTACCATCGTTCGTTTTAAATCTACAGCATCACGAATGTGAGCCCCTTTTTTTGTTGTGTGATTGGGTACAAATAAAAAAGTATCAAAAGCATTTACTGCGGGAGCAAAACGCTCAAATTTTTCACCTTTCCCAAAAGGCTTTTTAATGTTGTCTAATGTTTTTCTTAAAAAATTCATAGTCCTGCGTTTATCCTTCTTCTTTAATCATTAATTCAATTCCAGTCTTTATGATCTCCTGCGCTTCAATTTTAGATGTCGAAGCGAAATCAATCATACCAAAATCCTCTGGAGCAACTTCATAGATTCCAAGTGCTTCCATGCGTTCTATATCCTCAATCATACAGGCTTTTAGCAGCTGCATGGGGTAAATGTTCATCGGAAATACTTTTTCCATTTCTCCCGTTACTACAAGGGCGCGTTCTTCTCCGTTTAGATTGGTATCCACTTTTCTTTTCTTACTTCCAAACAACCAAGAAAAAGATGTTTTAGAAAGACTTGGAATCGCGTTATCCACAAACGGCAACCATCCGAACATACGGAAGTGGTTCCCTTCTGGAATGACAGAGAAAACATTTTTATAAAACCCTAAATAGCTTTCTGGAGATACAGCATCGCCTGTCAATACATCACCACTAATCAAACGATTAAGATTAGCGTCATCTATTTCACTTCCTGATAGTAAAGCTTGAACGGAAGCTCCGATTGTTGCTTTGTAATACTGTGGATTTTTTACCGATGAACCCACAAGGGCTACGGTACGTTGGGCAGAATATTGACCGGTAAGAAAGAGAGCACCAATATTGGCAACATCTTCTGGACCTACAACCCATACTTTTTCACCCATTCCGATAGGATTTAGGTGATGTATCTGAACCCCTACATTGCCTGCAGGGTGTTTTCCTTTTACACCAACGACCTCTGCATTCTGAATGTTTTCAAACATCCCCTTGAAACTAGCATCTGCTGTTAGCGTAACGCCATTATCACAAAGCTTAGCAAGTACATCGATTCCTTTTTGGAATTCTGCTTTATTGTTTTTGAGTAAAAAATCATAGTCAACACCCAAAGGGTCAGTAGAATACGTAGACACAAAGATTGCTTTTGGGCTATCTTCAGGTTGTGCAACAACATCATAAGGCCGTTGTTTTATAAAAGGCCACGCACCACTGGTTAACAAAACTTCTTTGACTCCATCTGCGTCTAAATCAGCCAAGTCAGGAATTTGATGCTGCACAGCGGCATCGGTTCCGTCAGCTGTGATAACAACTTCTAATATTTTGCGCTTAGCACCACGAACAATGGCCGTTAGTTCCCCCGAAACGGGTGAAACAAAATGAACCCTTGGATTGCTTTTGGAAAAGAACAAAGGAGATCCCTTTTGTACTTTTTCCCCTTCTTTAACAATCATTTTGGGGGTCATGGAAAAAAAATCGTCCGGTTTTAGCGCAAAAGTTTTTGAGTCTGGTAAGTCTACCAGAATCTTATTGGCTTCTCCCTCAAGGTTTAAATTGGCTCCCTGAGCGATACGAATGTCTTTGGACATAGGATAGAAATGTTTAATTCTAAAAATCACACAAATTTACTAATTAAAACTGTCTTGAAAAAAGTACAGATCAGGGAATTTAAGCTATTTATAACGAATCTAAATAACTTGTTTAACCTTTAAAAATCACATACGAAAACCCTAATTTTAAACGTTCTAAGAAGGAATATACCACAGCGGCTTGAAAACAAATTCAAAATTTATCGTACTAGGGCTTTTAATACAAGCCTTTGGGGCTTTTGCTCAGATTGCGGAGGAAAAAACATTGAGTGACCATTTGAAGACCATTTACTTCAAATGCGAACAAAAAGAGGATCAATTTCCAATCCTAAATTTAAACGAAACCTTAGTACTCGAATTTGATGATCTTTTTGGAACAGACGCAGACTATTATTATAAAATTCAATATTTCAATTACGATTGGACCCCTTCGGTATTATTCAAAAATGAATTTATTGACGGTTTTGACAATCAGCGCATAGATGATTTTAATAGCTCGTATGGCACCTTACAACGGTATACTCATTATCGACTTGAACTCCCCAACAATTCTACCCGTTTCAAAAAAGCAGGAAACTATATGTTGGAAGTATACAACCGTTATGATGAACTGATGTTTTCACGAAAATTTCTTGTAGTAGCACCAAAATCTACGGTTCAAACGGGGGTCTTTGCTTCAAGAGACATTGAGAAATTCACCAGCCACCAAACTGTACAATTCACCGTTACACCCTTAGGCATCAACTTGCGTAACCCAGAAACAACAGTGAAAGTTGTACTGCTACAGAATTACCAATGGGACAGTCAACAACTGGCACCCCCACCGCAATACACCAGCAACAATCAATTGGTGTATCGATACGATCAAGAGACACAATTCAATGGCGGTAACGAATATTTCTTTTTAGACACCAAAGAATTACGGGTCACCACACCTAACATTCAATACGTAGATAAACAAGAAATTTACAACACCTATCTTTATACTGATCTTCCTAGAAATAGAGCGGGATACACCTACTACCCCGATGTAAATGGTGATTTTGTAATCCAAACCCTTCAAGGCACCGACCCAAGCATAGAGGCCGATTATAGCATTGTTTACTTTAGCTTAGCACGTCAAAAAATACTAGAGGAAGGAGATATTTACATTTATGGAAAGTTCAATAATTATGAACTAACCGAAGAAAATAAAATGATCTACAACCCAAAATCAGAGGTTTATGAGGGCATCTTATTGCTTAAGCAAGGGTTTTACAACTACAAATATGTTCGAAAAAAGGGCAAACGCTTGGACAAAACTGGGGTTTCAGGAAACTATGCTGCAACAGAAAATGATTATACAGTTCTAGTGTATTACCGTCCTATTGGGGCGCTTCACGATGAACTAATTGGCATCGGTCAAACAACATCTTTTGAACTGCTCAATTAAACTATTTTTAGCAAAAAAAAGAGATTGTCGTTTTTCTAAAAAAAATTCGTAAATTGCTGAAAAAGAAGAAGTAAAATGTTTCAACAAGTAACAAAAGGGATTAAAATTTCTGTTCGGACCCAGTACGAAGGAAACTTCTTGAAAAACAATGTTCCCCATTTTGCTTTTAAATACTCTGTTCGTATCGAAAACCAAACCCGTGATGTAGTACAATTGACCAAAAGACATTGGAAAATCATGGAAAGCAACAAGCGTCCGCAGTATGTAGATGGTAACGGTGTCATTGGAAAAAAACCTGTAATAAAATCTGGGGAATCCCACAGTTACCATTCTGGTTGTTTACTGACATCCCCTGTAGGAGCTATGAAAGGATACTACACCATGGTGAATTTCACCTCAACCGAACAATTTGAAGTTGAGATACCCTTATTCAAATTATTTGCACCCTTTGCATTGAATTAAGATTAAATTTCTTTAATTCGATAAAAAAAAAGTCATGCATAACAGTTCCATTAAAGTACCCCACATTCAAAACGAAGCTGTTAAAACCTATGCTCCAAACTCTGTTGAAAGAGCTGAAGTTTTGACAGCCTACAAAACACTATACAACACAGAAATTCACGTCCCTTTATACATTGGAGGTAAAGACGTGAATTCTGGACAAACGGCGAGCATGCATCCGCCACACGATCATAAGCACACATTAGGCACCTATACCCTAGCCGAAAAAAAACACATAGAACAAGCCATTTCACAGGCGTTGGAGGCCCGAACCTATTGGGCTACCCTTTCGTTTGAACAAAGAGCAAGTATATTTTTAAAAGCGGCAGATTTAATCGCTGGACCCTACCGGGCGAGAATAAACGCCGCAACTATGCTAGCACAATCCAAAACCATTCATCAAGCTGAGATTGACGCTGCTTGCGAATTCATAGATTTTTTGCGTTTCAATGTAAAGTTTGCCCAAGAAATCTATGCGGAACAACCCATCTCTGACGATGGAATTTGGAATCGCCTTAGCTATCGTCCTCTAGAAGGTTTTATTTACGCCATTAGTCCGTTTAATTTCACGGCCATTGCGGGTAACCTTTCTGCTGCACCCGCCTTGATGGGAAACACTATTGTTTGGAAACCTAGTGATCATCAAATTTTTTCAGCAAAAATAATTCTTGATGTATTTCGTGAAGCCGGCGTTCCAGACGGGGTAATCAACATGGTTATGGGAGACCCTGAAATGATTACACAAACCGTTTTGGAAAGTCCAGATTTTTCCGGGATACATTTCACGGGATCTACCTTTGTATTCAAAGAAATCTGGAAACAAATAGGACAAAACATTCACCGTTACAAAACCTATCCTCGCATCGTAGGAGAAACGGGTGGGAAAGACTTTATTATTGCTCACCCCTCAGCAAATTCTGAGGAAGTTGCTACTGGAATCATTCGCGGGGCATTCGAATTTCAAGGACAAAAATGCTCGGCAGCCTCTCGTGTATACCTTCCAAAATCCATAGCAGAAAAAGTATTGGATAAGGTAAAGGCAGACATCGAAACCATAAAAATGGGATCGCCAGAAGATTTTTCAAACTTTGTAACCGCCGTGATCCACCAAGGGGCGTTTGATCGCGTAACCGCTGCGATAGAGGCAGCAAAGGCAAGCGATGAAGTTACCGTAATTGCAGGAGGAAATTATGACAATAGCAAAGGGT
>CBFIJA010000005.1:0-53517 GCA_965662875.1 Candidatus Arcticimaribacter sp. | reverse complement strand
AAATGAAATATCCGGAAAAGAGGAACAAACTATTTTGATGGATAACTTAAGACTTGTAAATGATGTGGGGAGTTATGAAAATTTCATTTTTGTCACATCCGATTTGGGGCTTCACTTATATGACAGTAATTCTGAAATTTCTGGAACCAATATTATTTCCGAGGAACTAAATAAAAAAGCATTCTACGTAACAAAAGACAGTCTTTATTTAGGAGGAGTAGATGGACTTTACAGTTTTGATTATAGCTCATTAGTAAATCTGTTTTTAAGGAAGGTTAATCAGAAAAAGCCAGAAAAAAATACATTAGTTAATTTTGCTAAAAGGTATCAGTGGCAACTAATCGGTGGGTTCGTGTTTTTGCTTTTAATTTCAAATTTGGTGCTCTTTAATAAATTTAAAACCGCGCAAAAGATAAAGGTTCGTGCCTCAAGAGACATAAAACAAGAGATAGAAAACTATATTCAAGAAAATTTAAATAGTGTCAATATTGAAAAATTAAAATCGGAGTTTAGCTTATCCAACAATCAGCTTTATAGCCATATGGGTAGTGTGAATCCAGGCGAAGTAATACGCAATAAAAGAGTATCACTGGTTAAAAAGCTTAGAAAAAGGAATATAAGTGAAAAAGAAATAGCAAAGGCAACTGGTTTTTCGATAAGCTATTTAAAAAAGATATGACCCTTAAGCTTTATTTAGGGAAAACTACCCAATAATTAAAAAGGAGTAATCCACTTACTAATTGATATAGAAGCATCGGTAAATTTATTAAAGCATAATAGTAGATTTCAAACTTCAACCTATTGACTGCCAGTCAAGCGCTCTAGCCAACTGAGCTACATCCCCTTCGTAAATCAAGACATTTGAATGTCTCGTTAAGGCACTAAATTAATTGTTTCTTATCATTTCTTTCTACAAATATTCCATTTTTTCGACACGCTTGCTTTCTTATATCTAAATGCGGTACATACACTTAAGCCAGAAGAAAACATACTTCCATAAATTTTTTACTTTTTTTTTGAAAGTAATAAAGGTGCGATGAGATTTATTATTTAATTTTAAGCAACCATAAACCAATTATTTTGAAAAATTATTTACTTAGAATTTTTGTTTTCCTCCTCCCCTTAATTTCATTTACACATACCACAATTAGCGGATCTGTAGTTGATGCCAATTAGCAACCCATCCCATTTGGGGATATTGTGTTACAAGACATAACATCTAAAGGGGCTGTTGCGATTGGTTCATCCGATGAAAATGGCTATTTTGAAATTACTGGTGAAAAAACCGGTTCCTATGAAATTCAAATTTCAAGCATCGGTTTCGAATCACGCATTACCAATCCGCTAAACCTCGTTAGAAATAAGGCCACAACGCTAGGAAATCTTGTTCTAACGGAATCCACTTTTGCTTTGAATGAAGTGGCCATTGAAGGAAAAAAAGCTCCGATTAAACGCGCAATTGACCGAACTATAATCAATATTGAAGTCGATGCTACTGCTCCTAATAGAACGGTTTTTTTGTGTTTTAGATCGGTTGGACACGTTTTTTTGTATGAAAATGAGCCCTGTACAATAAGGATTTGCCCCTAAAGTCACCTGCTAAGGCTTGGGGTCTTTTGTTGTATCACTTATTGAAGTTGAAATTAAGAAGCCTTTAAGGCGGTCAAAAACTAAAAGCCAAACAATTCTTTACGGAACAGTTTATATTCTTCTTTAAAGTTGGATTTTACAGTCGAATGATTTTCATTTTCGATTTGTAATTTCCATGCCGTTGTGTTCTCAGAAAAAGTAAAATCTACATTTTGTATTGTCCATAATTGCAATGCAAAAATGATATCATACAATTCAATTCCCCGGTCGGTTAAATAATAGTTCTTGTTTTTATTGTTATTGTCGAGGTATTTAAAGTCTATTACACCAATCTTAGTAAGTTTTTTTAAACGATCTGCAAGAACACTTGTTGCGATACCTTCAGTAGATTCATTGATAAAATGTGTGAAAGTATGTCGTTTTCTAAATAGATCACGAATGATAATCAAAATCCATTTATCGCCTAGATAGTCCAATGAAACTTTACAAGCACAAATAGGTGCTGGATTTTCGTATACAATTTTTTGGTTCTTTTCCTCTATCAACATGCTTTACAATATAATATAAATAATTTATAATTTGAATTGTTCTTTTACATCAATCCAAATGCCGCTTTAAACGCGGATTATCGAGCTCTTTTTTTATCAAAGAGGTCAATTGAACATTAAGGTCATAAAAGTCCGAAATACGAACGATTGATGTGCTGTTGTTGTCTTTGAAACCAATCAATTCTGTATTGAGTAGCTCGAGAAATTTGGGGTCGGATGGGTTTATTAATTTTATTGAAGCGCTTTCTTTGGTTCCTGATTTTGAGGATTCTAAATTAGATCGAATGGCATTTTCGGTATGAACAAGTCTTAAATATACACTCTCTATGTCTTTTATGCTCTGCACTGCTTTTTTTTGTTCAAAATCATAGTATCTAGATATTGCGGTACGCAGGGGTTTATTTTTTACCACTAATGCGCTGGATTTCATCATTTCAAAAGCATTATTTAGGGGATAAAATCGCTCAAACGTAAGAAACTGGGCGATGTTTTCCTCTAGGTTTTTTTCTTCAATTTTTTTTGCCTTCAAGATTTCTAGCAAATTCTCTACAGCGGTTTGCGTTGCATTTCTACGTTCTAAAATAAATTGTATTTGAAGGCTGTCTTCTTTGAGATTATTCAAAATCTCATTTAAGAGGTATGCCTCATTCATTGCGTTTTTTCTTCCTTCATTCATGTTATTGATGGACAAGGCTATCAATATTCCTATTACTACCAGAAAGATTTCGCCAACGGCATATTTAAAGTATCCCCCTATTTTCTTTTTCTCCATAAGATCGTAACGAATTTTTCTAAAGAATTTTTGCATGGTTTAATGGTTTCAATGCAATTTACATATAATTACTGCCGATTAATCATTCTTTTTCTTCGTCCAATTCACCCATTAATTCACAATAAATTGAATATTAACAACAGGTTTCTCTAGGGAAACAGCATGCAAGGTTGCATGTCAACCGTAAAGCCGTTACTTGTTTCAGATTCAATACCGATCAATGTTCGGAAAATATTGACACATCCCCTCCCAAACCGAAGGGTTTTTTTATATTTGGTTTTCAATGAACTGACCCACAAAGGGTCACACTTAAATAGAAGGAATTATGGCGAATCAGTATGTAGATGTAAACACCCTAAAATATTTTTTATACCAAGTACATCAAATGGAAGAAGTATTGGAAAGAGAACGTTTCCAAGATCACGATAAAGAAGCGCTCAATCTCTACTTAGACTCCGTAAAAGAATTTGCTGATAAAGAGTTGTACCCCTACTTCAAGGAAATGGATGAAAACCCAGCCCATCATAAGGACGGGAAAATTTATGTACACGATCAGGTAAAAACCATGATGCATAAAGGAGGGGAATTGGGACTGATTTCCGGGGGCTTTGATTATGAAGATGGCGGAATGCAAATCCCCTTAATGGCCAATACAGCGGCTTACTATATTTTGGATGCAGCCAATAACCATATGCCAGGCTATACCGGCTTAACACAAGGAGCGGCTGAATTGATCATTCACTTTGCCAGTCAAGAACTCAAGGAAACCTTTACACCCAAAATGCTAAGCGGAGAATGGGGCGGAACCATGTGTCTAACAGAACCCCAAGCCGGAAGCTCTTTGTCAGATATAGTGACAAAAGCCACCCCTACGTCGGAAGGACACTATAAAATCAGTGGACAAAAAATCTTTATTTCTGGAGGAGACAATCAGTTTACAGAAAATGTAGTGCACTTACTTTTAGCGCGTATAGAAGGGGCACCTAAAGGAACCAAAGGAATTTCTTTATTTATTGTACCAAAAAATCGACCAACGGCAGACGGGGGACTAGAACCCAACGATGTTACAGCTGTAGCCGATTTTCAAAAAATGGGGCAAAAAGGATATTGTACTACCCATCTAGGGTTTGGTGACAAGGACGACTGCCGTGCATGGTTGGTAGGCGAAGCCAATAAGGGCTTACACTATATGTTCCTAATGATGAACGGGGCACGAATTGCTGTGGGGAGAGGCGCTTCCGGAATTGCTTCCGCCGCCTATTATGCTTCATTGCAATATGCCAATGAACGCCCACAAGGAAGAAAATTATCCAGCGATGGAAGAAAAAATCCTGAAGAAAAACAAACGCTAATCATCAATCACCCGGATGTAAGACGAATGCTCTTGCTGCAAAAATCTGTTGTAGAAGGCTCTATGAGTATGGTGTTTTTAGCCGCAAAATATTACGACCTAGAAGCTACGGCCACTTCACCAGAGGAAAAATTAAAATACAATACCCTGCTGGAAATGATCATTCCGGTAGTAAAAACCTACCCTTCAGAAGCAGGAATACATTCTGTAAATAACGGATTGCAAATCTTAGGAGGCTATGGGTTTTGTTCAGATTTTATTCTGCAACAATACATCCGCGACATCCGTATCTCTGCCATTTATGAAGGAACAACAGGCATTCAATCCCAAGATTTACTGGGCCGAAAAATGACCTTAAACAACGGACAGGGCCTTCAATTATTGGCTGCTGAAGTTGCTGCTACCATCGAAAAAGCTAAGACCTATGATTC
This sequence comes from Candidatus Arcticimaribacter sp., assembly GCA_965662875.1. Taxonomy (GTDB): domain Bacteria; phylum Bacteroidota; class Bacteroidia; order Flavobacteriales; family Flavobacteriaceae; genus Arcticimaribacter. Next base: position 48,825 of record CBFIJA010000005.1, on the reverse strand, counting down.
CTTAAAAGGATACGCTGCTATAATGGAAGAAAAACTTGGCTTGACCCAGAAAATACTACAGCATTTAATGCCGCATGCCATGAAAGGGGACTACGAGAGGTACCTAGCAGATGCTAGCATCTTTATGGAGTTCTTTAGCTTGGTCTTAATGGGGTGGACATGGTTAGAAATTGGCGTTACCGCACAAAAAGACCTTTTGGTGGGCAACAAAGAGTTGCCAGAGGAATTTTATGAAAGCAAACTGGAAACGCTTGAGTATTTCTTTGCCTATGAGTTACCAAAAACCACCAGCCAAGCAGAGATTTTGATGAATCCTTCTACAGTAACCATCAAAAAAGAAAAAGAACTGATTCACTAAGAACATTCTACTCGATACCAGGTCGTTTCTACGGCCTGGTCATTGGGATAGGTCGTTGCCCCTTCGGCTTCGCATGAGGGCTCTTGGGTACGAAAAGTATCTGTATAACAAAGCTCGGCTTGTGTATTGTCACAAGGAAAGGTTGTTCGTTCGAAAATTTTGCGAACACAAGGACATTCGTTTTCCATTTCGTTTTCCAATGGGCTAGCACAGCTCAAAAAAAACAGTAAACTTAGGAGATATAAGAAAGGCTTCATTTCAACGATTATTTCCAATGATCAAAGACCAAAACCGCTTTGGTCTTGGGTACAAAAAAAGCGACAAAGGCTTGATGAAGCGAATGGGGCAGATAAACATTGTCTCTTACATTCTCGTTTTTAAAGGTTAGAGTCAAACAATGGGTGTAGCCTTTGTCTAAGCCTTCAGGAGAGACGTTTTCAACAAACTGTAGTCCTTCTACCCCGGGGATGTCGTTTAAAGCTGCTGCGGCTTGTTTTACTGCTTCAATTTCTGAAGCAGTACATTGATCCTTAAATGCGATTAAAACGAGATGCTGCAACACAGGGGAGTTCTTCATAGGGGGCTAAGGTAAATGTTTTCCCAATTTGATGCTTGAATTTTTCTTTACTTTACAATTCAAACCGCTTTTGTGAAAAACATCTTCTATTTCGTAACATTGCTTTTCTTACCCCTTACTTCAATTGCGCAAGGAGGAGAGCTCTTGATACAGCAATACCACAAAGTGGGTTTTGATATGGAATATTACCCCAAATGGAATTATGACGCCTTTCTTCAATTCCATCACAGCCAGCCCATGGACGGCATGACACGTGGACGCCTTCACCTAAATGTTGGGGGGCGTGTACATTATCGCATTGAAAAAACCTTTGGGCTGACCACCGGAATCAGTTACCACCGTTTGGCGTATCAATACAATTTGGAGCAAGACCAAAGCATAGATCGGCTTTACTTTTTACGTTTTCCTTTGGGCATCAGCGTTTATCCCACAAAACGAATCCGCTTGGGCTTGGGGGGAGTCTATCACTTTTACCTCAATTCAACGGGCCAACCTCCACCCAGTTTAGAAAGATTGGCGTATCCAGAAGGAACGTTTGTGTCGTCTCTAGGTATGTACGCCAATGCAGAATATTTGGTGTGGAAGCGGTTTTCCCTCAGTCTTAACTATGCTTTTCAAAAAAGGAGTTACAACAACTACAACCGTGAAAAACAAAATTTTCAAAGTTTTGGAATCGGAATTCACTACAGCTTACGCCCACTAAAACGCCCTAAGAATGATTGAAATTAGCATTCCCAACAACACCGATCTGGACAGCTTGTCCCGATTGTTTGATGCCTACAGAATCTTTTATCGAAAAGCCTCTGATGTAAAAGGGGCCAGACGCTTTCTAAATGAGAGGATGCAAAAAAAGGAGTCAATCATTTTTGTTGCACGCATTGAAGATGAATTGGTGGGTTTTACCCAGTTGTATCCCTTGTTTTCTTCCACCAATATGAAGCCCATCTGGCTGTTGAATGATCTTTTTGTGGATTCAAAACACCGTGGTAAAAAAATCAGTAAAGCATTGATTACAAAAGCACAAGAGCATTGCATTGAAACCCATAGTTTTGGAATAAGTCTAGAGACTGAAAAAACAAATATTCCAGGGAATGCCCTGTATCCAAAGATGAATTTCTCCCTAGACCGGGAGCACAATTATTACTTTTGGGAAAACCCTAATCCTTTAGACGAATCTGAATGATTCCATTGGCTCCTTTCTCTCCCATCATTTCCAAAGCTTTTTCGCCTTTGATGACATTGATGCTTTCAATAGCATCCGGTTGAATGGTATTTATTTCAAAGCCTTCTTCTTTTTCAACCCCATCGATCATGATGATTGGTTTTCCGTTCATCCGCACCGTCCCTTTTGACTTCCACTTCATCGTATTTACTGAGGCATCGTCTGATTTAAATATAAAAATGTTGGATTGTGTGGAGTCCACTTTGATATTTAGACTGTCTTTGGCAATGAAATGTAATTTTTGAGGTTCCATATCTTCGCCAAAAAACAACATTTCTTTATCGCCATGCTCTGTCGGTACCTTTATGCCTGATCCTATCATGCGTCTTTCTACACTGCGTTCTGTTGCGGGTTCTTTTTCTTGTTTTTCTGTTTCGTAAACTTTAATCACGATACAAGAAGAAAAAAGGAAGGAAATGGATATTAGAAAAAATACTTTTTTCATTTTATTTTCGGTTTTTGGGTCAATTAAACTGTAAGCCGATTGGGATTAAAACAAACGGCTAATGGTGAAGTTCAAATATAAGTGATTTTTCTTTTCTTGAATGGGCGTGTCACGTGAGCGGCTGGAAAACAAAACCAATACTTTCCAACGGGGGGTTCTACGGGCAAATCCAGCTTCTACAATCAGGCGTTGGGTATTGCTTTGAAGGGTAAAAGGCGCATCATCACGGAATAAGCTTCCTGAGAGCATATAATCATGTTGAACATAAGAAGCATTGACGCCTAAATACACGGCATCACCCATTGTTTTTGCGCTAAAAGGATTGTCCCCGCGATTCAGGACCGAAGTTCTCCCGATATTGAATCCTAAGCGGGTGCCTGCATCAATTCGCTGACTGCCCAAGCGGCTGTAAAACTGACTTTCAAAAGTGGTGAATTTTGTAAGGGAGTGCTGGTGAAAATAAGCCGTAAAAAAATTGACATGGACCGCTTCTGGAACCTGATCTACCCAAGCATTAAAAGGGAGTCCTAGTACTGCTTTATGATAATTGTTCTGCATCCAGCGGGCCAAAGACCAATCGCCTGTAACCCCTACCTGCACACCATAAAGGTATTGCGCATTCGTCCGGTGTTCTCTCCAGTGGCTATACTTTAAAAAAGACCAGCCACCGTAGGTATAGTCGTACTCCGCCGTGTTCTCTGAATACCGATCCGATGGGGTATACATTTCTTGGCCCAATTCCCATTGTCGGTACTGGGCTAAACTGTCTTTGGTCGAAGCCGTTTTCTTACCCCACTGAAAAAATATACCACTCGAATAGTAATAATCCGATAAAAAATAAAGGTCGTTGTCTAGGTTAAAACTAAAATAACGCTCCGTTTGACTCCAAAGGAAAGTGCTCCCAAAAAAGAAAAAAAGCACCGAATAACGGACAGGGAAGGATGAGAAAGTCTTGATGTTAAGCTCTGTTTTTCAAAACCAAAAGCGGCTTGGTGGTATAGAAATCCTTTTTGGAAATGCTCCCTGACTCAATCAATTTCTCAAAAAAGCCTCGTTTTCGAGCGAATACTGTCAGTAAATCGGGCTCCACAGAACGAAAATGTTCCAGCACTCCTTGATAAACAGTAGCGTTTTCTGTAGAAATCATACTGTCTGACAATTCCACAATTTCATGATCAATCTGACGGTTTTTTCTAGTGTTTTCAGGAGTCTTTACAAGCAGCAACTGAATGGATGTATTAAATTCATCCGCAATACTTTTCAATACATCCAAGGAGCGATCTCCCTTTACTCTACCGGACTTAAACGCAAACAATGCTTTTTTTGGCGGAGTAAAAGTGGTGTCAGCCGGCACCAACCATACCGGAATATCGGTGTACTTTACTATTTTTCCAGAGCTGCTGCCCAAGAATACTTTATCGTCTGTGGTGTTGGGAGTGCGTCCCATAACAATCAAATCTAAGTGCACTCTTTTGTCTAGTGATGCAATGGCTGAAAGCAAATCCCCTTCATACTGAACTAGCTGAATGTTAGTGCCTTTACTGTCAGTAGATTGAATTATTTCTTTGACGCGCTCAAAATTATTTTTATGGATGATGTTTTTAATATTTCCCAAATGCGATGGCGATTTAGCTATATAGCTGTCCATTACATAAACCTTTGCCCCATGATGATGGGCCAAGGCCAAGGCATAATCCAATGTGTTCTCCCCGTTTGAAGAAATCCCGATAGGTACTAAAATGCTTTTCATTATCAGAAGTTTTATACAAAGTTAGAAGATTGTCTTTTAAAATGGTGGAAAAACCATAAAAAGGAGCTTCTTCAAAAGAGAAAAAAAGTGAGCCCCTTCAATTCAAAAAAAATACGGAACTTGCGGCCATATAATGCAGATGTTATGGCGGCGAAAATAAGGATCACAAAAGAATTTAGTTTTGAAACTGGACATGCCCTTTTTGGGTACGATGGCTTGTGTAAAAACGTACATGGGCACAGTTACAAATTGTCTGTGACCGTTCTTGGGACCCCAATCAATGATGCTACTGCCGTAAAAAATGGGATGGTTATTGACTTTAGTGATTTAAAAAAAATTGTGAAAGAAGAAATTGTTCTCCCTTTTGATCACGCCACAGTACTCAACATCAATACGCCTCATAAGGCATTGGCTGAAGAAATGGAAAACAGAGGGCACAAGGTTTTAAAAGTAGACTATCAGCCCACAAGTGAAATGATGGTTGTTAATTTCGCTGAAAAAATCAAAACACGCTTGCCCGAAAACATTGAATTATTGGCCTTAAAATTAAGAGAAACCGCGACCTCTTATGCCGAATGGCATGCGGCGGATCAAAGCAATTAAAAACCGAGGTCTTCCAGGCTTTCTTCTTTGGGTTGAAGCGGATCTACAATTGGAACTTCATCGCAATCGATAGGAATTGTAAGCTGGTCAGGAGATTCAAAATCTTCTTTGGAGATGCCTAGACTTTCTTCCAGATACGCATTGCGCATATAATTCGCCCAGATCGGAAGTGCCATGGTGGCACCCTGTCCAAAAGCAATGTCTTTAAAATGTACCGAACGATCTTCGCCACCTACCCATACCCCTGTGACCAAATTGGGGACCATTCCCATAAACCATCCGTCGCTTTGGTTTTGGGTGGTTCCGGTTTTACCCGCTATCGGATTGTCAAATTCATAAGGATAGCCCGTTACTACATTTTTATAGGCATAGCTGTATTCAGCTGCAGTATTGTGTCGTAACCGCATTCCAGAACCACTCTGAGTCACCCCTTTTAACAATTCTAAGGTTACATAAGCAGATTCTGCGCTGAGCACATCTTGCGTTTCCGGAACAACTTCGTAAAGGACTGTACCGTTTTTATCCTCTATTCGGGTAATCATAATCGGTTTTACATAAATCCCTTGATTCGCAAAGGTGCTATACGCTCCCACCATTTCAAACAGGCTAATGTCTGGAGTGCCCAAAGCGATGGAAGGAACTTTGGGTAAACGTGATTTTATCCCCATTTTTCGGGCTAAATTCACTACGGGTGCTGGCCCTACTTTGTCCATCAAACGGGCACTGATGGTATTTACAGAATTTGCCAATGCATTTTTTAATGTGCGCATTCGGCCATAAGTATCTCCAGAATTTTTAGGGCACCATGCCTCTACGTTTCCATGCTTCATCGGTTCTATACAGAAAAGGGCGTCTGGAAGTACTTCACAAGGCGATAATTTTAGCTGATCAATGGCAGTAGCATATAGAAAAGGCTTAAAAGTTGACCCTATTTGACGCCGCCCTTGTTTCACTTGGTCGTATTGAAAATGCTTGTAATTGAATCCACCCACCCAGGCTTTTACATGCCCCGTTGTAGGATTCATAGACATCATGGAAGCCCGTAAAAAATGTTTGTAATACCGAATGGAATCCAGCGGAGTCATGACCGTATCCCGGTCCCCTTTCCAACTGAAAACCGTCATGGGCGTGGGCACTTTAAAGCTTGCCCAAATGCTGTCCTCTTCTTTCCCAGCGACGCGTAAAGCCCGCCATCTTTCAGAACGCATTGCCGTTCGTTTTAAAAGCGTGTCAATCTCTCCTTCACGTAAATCTAAAAAAGGTGCGGTAGGATTGGCCTCAGCTGTATTTTGTAGGAAAAATTCTTCTTGTAAATTTTCCATGTGTTCGCTTACTGAAGCCTCGGCTAAGCCCTGGAGGCGGGAATCCAAGGTAGTATAGATGCGCAAACCGTCTCTGAAAATATTGTACTTCTCCCCGTCGGGCTTAGGGTTTTCTTTTACCCAGTTTCGCATAAACTCTAAAAGATAAGCTCTAAAGTAGGTCGCCAACCCTTCTCTGTGCGAATCGGGAGTAAAGTCTATCGTTAAAGGAAGTTGCTGCAGAGAATCGCGTTCTTCTTCGGTGATAAAATCATTTCGGTACATCTGCTGAAAGACGACGTTTCGGCGTTGTTTTACACGTTCTGGTCGTCTTCGAGGGTTGTATAAAGAAGAGTTTTTTAGCATCCCAACCAACGTAGCAGATTCTTCTATTCGCAACGTCATGGGTGTTTTGTTGAAATATATTTTTGCCGCAGATTGTACTCCGTCTGCTTGATAACCAAAGTCATAAATGTTTAGGTACATGGCAATAATCTCCTTTTTGGTGTACCGCTGTTCTAATTTTACTGCCAATACCCACTCCTTTATTTTTTGAGTTATGGCCTCTACTTTATTGCGTGAACGCACACCTACAAAAAGTTGACGCGCCAATTGTTGCGTTATGGTACTTGCTCCACCTTTTTTTCCTAAATAGGCGACCGCGCGAAGGGTCCCCCGAAAATCAATTCCTGAATGAGAATAAAATCGTTCGTCTTCTGTTGCGATAAGGGCTTCAACAATGTTTTGAGGCAATTCTTCAAAAGTAATTGGGGTCCGGTTGTCGTTGAAAAAATATTTCCCCAAAATTTCTCCATCAGAAGAAATAATTTGAGTAGCCAAATTGGTTTTTGGATTTTCAAGCTGTTGTAGGTCTGGCATCGGACCAAAAAGCCCTAAGGCCGCACTGGTAAAAACTGCGGTAACCAATACAACACCCAAGGCAAAAAGGGACCAAAAAAAGGCTTTAGCCTTACGATAATTGGGACGTGCCTTTTTCTTTTTCTTTGTCATTCTTCTTCCGTTTTAAACGGTTCTATCGATAGTCCTACTGCTACTATGCCCGCTAAAACATCGATTCCTTCTTCTTGACTGTTTTCACGCATGACCTGTTGAATCGACACCCTGTAGGGAGATTCTGATTGGGGGGCAGTCCAAGCAGACTTCCACCACAGTTTACTTTCTTTTACGCTTCCGTAACCGGTGCCCAAGTATTCCCCACTCGGTGCAGCCATTGCATATTCGAGGGTATCTCTTTGATATAAACTGTCTCCTCTATATATGCTACCGATAAGAAAAATATTGGAGTACCCATAGCTTTCATTATTTCTTAGGTGTATAAAAAGGTTCAATGGTGCTGAAGGTAATTCATCCATTTGGAAAGATACTTCAGGGCTGTGGTTCCAGCCTTGTGGGGTATCTACATAAGCAGAAAATAAAGGTGATTCTCCGCAAGAGATCCAAAGCAGCATCCACAAAAAAAGTATTCCAATTCGACGCTTAAGCATTATTTCGTTTTCGATTACGCGGATTTCTGCGCTTGTTATTACGCTTTTTCTTACGATCGAATCGGTTGAGGCTGTCTTGCCCAACAACATTTTCAAAGACTTTTTCTTCCGTTACCGGACTGAGATCAAGGGCGAAGTCTTCTAAACTTGTAACCGTTTCTTTGTTCTTGTTCATTTTAATGATGGCATTGGCTTGCTCATTGGTTAACAAGTGCCAATTCATCCATTCCCCTTTATAAGCATACCACATATGCCCTTTGAAAATGTCAACTTTTTGACAAACGCCAACTCCTTTCTCCGTATGCAGCTTTACTTCTGTTTTAGGGAACTTTTTTAACGCTTGACGATAAGCGTCCAATTCAAAGTTCAGACAACATTTTAGTTTCCCGCATTGGCCGGCCAATTTTTGCGGGTTTAAGGAGAGTTGCTGGTAGCGTGCTGCCGCAGTGGATACCGTTCTAAAATCGGTCAGCCAAGTAGAGCAACACAATTCTCTTCCGCAGGATCCAATCCCCCCTAAACGCGATGCTTCTTGGCGTAAGCCTATCTGACGCATTTCAATCCGAATGGAAAAAGCATGGGCCATGTCTTTGATCAATTGTCGAAAATCCACCCGTTTGTCTGCAGTGTAATAGAAGGTGGCTTTGGTACCATCGCCTTGAAATTCTACGTCTGATAATTTCATTTCTAAGCGCAAAAAAATTGCCATTTCACGGGCTCTTTTCTGCACCTCTGCTTCCCGATCGCGCGCCGATTGCCATAGGTCAATGTCGTGTTGGGTAGCAATTCTGTAGATTTTTGGTCGATCTTCCTCCGAAATATTTTTCTTTTTCATCTGAAAACGAACCAATTCTCCAGTCAACGTAACTTGTCCTATATCATGTCCACTTTGCACTTGGGTGGCCACCAAATCCCCGATTTTTAAAGGAAAATTTTTAGGGTTGATTAAGTACTCTTTTCGACTGTTTTTAAAACGAACCTCAACGATATTAAACGCTTCTTGTCCGTTGGGCAATTGCATGTTTGCCAACCAATCGAAGACCGTCAGTTTGTTGCAGCTGTCTGTGCCACATGTGCCGTTACTCTTGCACCCCCTAGGGGTTCCATCTTTTGAAGTACAAGAAGCACAAGCCATGTTTTTATCGTTTTGGGTTAAAAGGTAAATATAGGGGGTTTTTGGCGAACCGCCTTCCCAAAAAAAGGTTAATGCGACTTAAATTTTAACACTTCAGACCTCCCTTTTTTGAAGATTTTATTGCTGTTGTGGGTGCCTTTTCGCAACGCTTTTTGCTCTTCTTCAGGAAGTTGAATTATCGCGTGACAATCGTCTGAACAGGTCATTTCCATTTTTTCTTGACAGGCTTCACACTGTATGAACAATAAATGGCAGGCTTCGTTGGCACAGTTTACGTGCGTATCGCAAGGCCTTCCGCATTGATGACACTGTGCGATAATATCGTCGCTTATCCGCTCTCCCCGGCGTTCATCAAAAACAAAGTTTTTGCCTATGAATTCATTTTCAATTCCTTTTTCTCTCACCTGACGGGTGTACTCTATGATTCCCCCTTCCAGCTGGAAAACATTTACAAACCCCTTGTGTTTAAAATAAGCCGATGCTTTTTCACATCGAATTCCGCCGGTACAATACATCAATAAATTTTTATTGCTTTTGTGTTCCGAAAGATCTTCCTCAATGATCGGTAGGGATGCTCTAAAGGTGTCTACATCTGGAGTAACAGCACCTTTAAAGTGACCTATTTCACTTTCATAATGGTTTCGCATGTCAACACAAACCGTGTTGGGATCATTTAAAAGAGCATTAAACTCTTCTGCATTCACGTGTTTCCCTTTTTTAGTTACGTCAAAATTGTCGTCTTCTAGGCCGTCAGCAACAATTTTTTTGCGTACTTTAATGGTAAGTTTCAAAAACGACTTTAGGTCTTGCTCCACCGCTATATTTAAGCGGACACCGTTAAGAAAATTAATTTCATCTAAAAAAGCTTTAAACTCTTCAAAGCGCGGAGCCGGAACAGACAATTGGGCATTTATGCCCTCCTGGGCTACGTAAATTCTGCCCAAGACTTCCATTTTATTCCAATGGAGAAAGAGATGATCTCGAAAAAGGTTTGGATTGCCGATGTGCGCATATTGGTAAAACGAAAGCGTTAAGCGCTCGGTACCGGCTTGTTCTAGTAATACCGCTCGTTCCTGCGCACTTAGTTTGTTGTACAGTTGCATGCTATAAACAGATTAAGTGTTTTGCAAAAGTACACAATTTAACGCTGTCTTTATTAAAAAATCATTGGCTGTCCTCAGCTGCCTTGTCTAGGAATTGAATTAAGGCGTGTATGTCTTGTGCTGTCTTTTGGAAATCTTCTGGCACTTCTTCCATAGCGTCTAAATAATTGAAAAAAACGGTGCTCACACTTTTTCTTAACGCATGAGGGGGGACGAAATCAAAAAGCTCACGCATTGCATTACTCTTAGAGATCATTGTTTTTAAAAATTAAAAACGCTGGGGTGTTCGCTTTAGTGAACACCGAATATAGAAAAATAATTGAGTTTTACACCGATGAATGAGGAAAATGTTTTGTTGTATACCGCCATAGGGCTTCGGATAAGACATTTAAGGCTAGCAAAAGGAATCGACCAAAAAGGGTTTGCTTTTGACTGTGAAATTTCTAGAACACAACTTCACCACATTGAAAAAGGAGAAGTAAATATCCGACTGGGGACCCTAAATAAAATTGCGATAGAATTGGAAGTTTCCCTAGCGGAATTTTTCAAAGATCTTCTTTAAGATCGCTAAGCTTTTCTTCTTTTTAATTCAACATTCTCCCGTATAACCCTTGCCGATCTGTTTCCCCTCCTTGTAAACACCCATCGTCTTGACGTGCCTACAATATAAAAATTCGAACATGTGAACATTTAAAACTTTTGTTTATAACCTTTTTCGGGTGGGGTTTTGCAAAAAGGGAGAATAATGTACTTTTACTTTCAACGAAAAAGAGATACCATGGCAGATGAAAAAGCAGCTAAACTAAAAGCACTACAACTAACACTGGATAAACTAGACAAGACCTACGGAAAAGGGTCTGTCATGCGCCTTGGCGATGAAGCCATAGAAGAAGTAGAAGCAATATCCTCTGGATCTATTGGATTGGATATTGCATTGGGGGTAAACGGCTATCCGCGAGGAAGAGTCATAGAAATTTACGGTCCAGAATCTTCTGGTAAAACAACACTAACGCTTCATGCCATTGCAGAATGTCAAAAACAAGGCGGGATCGCTGCTTTTATTGATGCAGAACATGCCTTTGACCGTTTTTATGCCGAAAAATTAGGTGTTGATGTCTCAGAATTGATCATCTCACAGCCCGATCATGGGGAACAAGCTCTTGAAATTGCAGACAACCTAATCCGTTCTGGCGCTGTCGATATTGTTGTCGTTGATTCTGTAGCGGCCCTAACTCCGAAAAGTGAAATTGAAGGCGAAATGGGAGACTCTAAGATGGGACTCCATGCCCGCTTGATGTCACAGGCTTTACGTAAACTTACCGGTTCCATTTCGCGAACCAATTGTACCGTATTTTTCATCAACCAGCTACGCGAAAAAATTGGAGTAATGTTCGGAAATCCCGAAACCACCACCGGCGGAAACGCCTTAAAATTCTATGCTTCGGTGCGTTTAGACATTCGCCGATCTACGCAAATTAAAAATGCTGATGCCGAAGTAATGGGAAATAAAACCCGAGTTAAGGTGGTTAAAAATAAAGTCGCCCCCCCGTTTAAAACCACTGAGTTTGACATCATGTACGGAGAAGGAATTTCTAAAATTGGAGAAATCATCGACCTCGGTGTCAACTACGAGGTCATTAAAAAATCCGGTTCTTGGTTCAGCTATGGCGACACCAAATTAGGACAGGGTCGCGATGCTGTAAAAACCCTCTTACAAGACAATCCAGACCTTATGGATGAACTGGAAGGAAAAATCATGGGCACCCTCAAGGCCGTGAATGAATAATGCTTTTTAACATTTAGATTCTATTGCCCTCAAAGCGATTTGAGGGTTTTTTTATTTTGAAGCTTTAAGACCAAAGTAAATCGGCACACTCGACATAGCATACATCACCAAAGAATAAATGGCGGCAACAATGGCTAAATCAGGATCGTTTAGGGTAATAACCGCTAAACTGATGGTTAAGGTTCCGTTTTGAATGCCCGATTCTATCGCTATAGTAAGGGCTTGTTTAAACGGAAGCTTTAGCCCTTTGGAAAAAAAATACCCCATCCCCATGGTCAATACATTTAGGGCCAAAACAATGCCCAATGTTTGTGGAAGGTACTGTTGTAAAAGATCAAATTCTTTCACAATCAAAGATAAAATCACAACGGTTAAAAAAACAGAACTGGCGATGCGGACTGGACGTTCCATCTTTAGTGCAAACTTGGGAACCCGGTTTTTTATCAACATCCCAATGCTTAATGGGAGCGCTAAAACCACGATTAAGGTTTTAAAAATATCGGCTGTTGGCGAGGCAATCGTTCCAGCTACCGACAAGTAGTGTTGATATGCATACGCCACCCAAAAAGGAATGGTAAAAATGGTAATCACGCTGTTGATCGCAGTCATACTGACAGAGAGTGCCAAATCCCCTTTTGCCAAAAGGGTAATTAAATTGGAAGTAGAACCTCCAGGACAAGCGGCCAATAACACAAGGCCCACAGCAATAAAAGCTGGGGGTTGAAAAAGTGCGACCAACCCCAAGGCCACCAAAGGCAAGAAAATAATTTGATTGGTTAAACCCAAAAGAACGGGCTTTGGGTTTTTGGCCACCCGGCGAAAATCTTCAAGGGTAAGACTTAGACCCATCCCCATCATTATGACCATGACGGCTATGGCTAAAATCAATGATGCTGTTGAATCCATATAAGTGTATTTAAGCGTTGGATAACGCGATTTGTTTTTCTTTTTCTACGGCCTGATCTTGACGCTTTTTAGGATCGTCTTTTAAACCTTGGAATACCACCTCGCGTACTTTTTCTTGAAACGGTTCAATGTCTTCCATTTTTTTAGGTGGATAAAGTTCTGGAAATGTCTGAACCCTTAGCTCCCCAGGGTATCCAAATCTTGGGTACCAAGGGTGTTTGCGTTTGCAATCATAAAATACCATTGGTACCACGGGCAATTGATGATCAATTGCAATTTTAAAAGCTCCGCGTTTAAAAGGGTTTAAAAAAATGGTGTCGTCTTCATAAGAGACTTCTGGAAAGATACATACACTGTAACCCAAATCTAACTTTTTTTGAACTCTCCCATAAACTTCCCAACGGCTCTTTTTGTCAGAACGGTTCACCATGACTGCTGCCCTTTTGTAGAGGTATCCAAAAATTGGGATCTTGACGAGTTCTTTTTTTCCAACAAAAACAAAGGGGTTTTTAGAAACCCGAAGCATCACAAATGGATCTATATAACTGGTGTGATTTGCAACCAATACATAAGAAGTTCCTGCAGGTAAAGGTTTGGAATAACGGACTTTGGTGTAAAAACCACTTCCATAGAGAATGATGGGAGCCCAAATGTTTCGAGCCACCCAAAAAACGAAAGTGTAGCCTTTTGGGTGCAGTAATGCTAAAGCCAAAAAAGGAAAAAGAAAGGGGACAGGGATGGCCGCAAGAAGATAAAACCATATTCTCCACAACCGTATTAAGAGCGTTTTCATCTTTTCAAATGTAAGAAAACACAAAGAGTTTCTTTCAAAAAAATTACCTTTGTCCAAAATACAAATCATGGCTAGAATTCTCACCGGAGTACAAAGTACAGGCACCCCACATTTGGGAAATTTATTGGGCGCTGTTCTCCCCGCCATCGAAATGGCAAACCGCCCCGAAAACGAGTCATTTCTATTCATTGCTGATTTGCATTCCTTGACTCAAATCAAAGAGGGTGCGCAGTTGCGTGAACACACCTTTCATACTGCCGCTGCGTGGTTGGCTTGTGGTCTGGACACAGATAAAACCATTTTTTACAAACAAAGTGATGTCAGTGAAGTTGCTGAATTGAGTTGGTATCTCAGTTGTTTTTTCCCTTATCAACGCCTTACTCTTGCACATTCTTTCAAAGACAAAGCCGATCGGTTGCAAGATGTCAATGCAGGTCTTTTTAGTTATCCTATGCTAATGGCTGCTGATATTTTACTTTATGATGCTGATATCGTTCCGGTTGGAAAAGATCAATTGCAGCATTTGGAAATCACACGGGACGTGGCTTCCCGTTTTAACAACCAAATGGGAGAAACCTTTGTACTGCCTCAGGCGAAAATAGAAGAAAACAGTCAATACATCCCTGGAACCGATGGTGCTAAAATGAGTAAGTCCAAAGGAAATACGATCAATGTCTTTTTGCCAGAAAAGCAATTGCGCAAGCAGATTATGGGAATAAAAACGGACTCTACCCCTCTAGAAGACCCGAAAGATCCCGACAACTGTACCGTTTTTACACTTTACACCTTACTGGCAAATCCTCAACAAATACAAGACCTTCGGGATCAATACCTAAACGGAGGAATGGGCTACGGGCATGCCAAGCAGGCTTTGTATGAATTGGTTTTGGACATCTTTGATGAACCGAGAAAAAAATTCAATTACTACCTTGAAAATCCAGCTGAGGTCTCCATAGCATTGGCTAAAGGAGCTGAAAAGGCACGTAAAGTTGCGCATGCGGTTTTATTGCGTACACGCAATAAGGTTGGGTATTAATAAAGCCGCTTAAACCGTTTTGGCCCCTCACTTTTGAGGTAGCCTTTGAGTTCCATTTGCAACAATAAAACGGCCGTTTTGGAGACACTCCAGCCTAAAAGCACTGCGAGTTCGTCCAAGGTTTTTGGTTCAAGCAATGCTTTAAGCACTTGGCCTTGTTCTACTGTTAGTGAAGTAAATAATTCTTTCTGTATGTTGTCGTTTTTAGCCGAATTCTCCCACCCCATCCATTCAGCTATAGCCGATGCCGAGGTAATTACACGCGCCTGATCGCGTTGTATCAATTGCAAACACCCTTGACTTTTAGGGTCTGAAAGGCGACCAGGCAATGCAAAAACTTCCCGGCCATATTGAAAAGCATGGTGCGCCGTTGCCATGCTTCCCCCTTTGATTCCGGACTCTATTACCAAAGTGATGTGTGCCAAACCGCCAATAATCCGATTGCGTTGTAAGAAATTGGATCGCTCAAATGGAGCATCAGACCAAAACTCTGTCAGCAACGCCCCTTGAGACATGATTTTTTTCGCGATACCGGAATGATTTTTAGGGTAAATCATTTGAAATCCATGGGCCAAACACGCCACTGTTTCTAAACCCTTTGCCAATGCTGTTTGATGCGCACAAAGGTCGATTCCATGAGCCAATCCTGAAACAATAAGTGGAGAATACGGTGCCAATTCTTGGACCAAGGTACGGCATTGATCGAGCCCTTCTTGGGTGGGTTTTCGCGTCCCTACGACACTGATAATTCTAGGGTTGGTCCAGTCCACTTTTCCTTTATAAAAAAGTACCGGTGGAGGGTCAGAAATAAACGCCAAACTTTCAGGATACTTTTTGTTGCCGTAATGAAGGGTATCCACCTTTTTATCGCGTAAAAAATTTTCCTCTTTTTTTACCCGATCCACAGCGGGTTTTAAGGCGGTCTTTTCGAAGGGGAATTTCTTTCCTATTCCTTTAATTTCTAGCCACTTATTGCCGTAAGATTTCCATGCTTTTTCGGGGGAACCAAAGTGATCGATTAGCTTTTTAATCCGTACGGGGCCTAAACCGGGAAGGGTGTGTAACAATAAAGCAGCATTTAGGGGCGTTATATTCATGTTAAGAGCGATTTTCGCAAGATTTCGGGTTTAGAAATGTAGTGAGAATTTTTATTACATTTGGTTTATGAGGATCATTCAACATTTAAAAGACGCATTGTACCGCTATGACTGTGTTACCCTACCGGGCTTTGGTGCGTTTTTGATTCAGCCTTCTCCCATTCGTGTTGATCGGGTGTCAGGGCAGTTTTATCCTCCCCAAAAAAATGTTTCTTTCAATGCGCTGCTCATTCACAATGACGGAGTCCTTGCAAACTTTATTGCACAACGTGAAAAAGTCAGTTATGAAAAAGCACTGGAATGGATCGAGTCCGACATTAAAGTGTGGAAGAAACGCTTAATCACCGAAATGATCATCTTGCCCGGCATTGGAGAATTGACTCGAAATGCTGCGGATAAACTTCAGTTCCATCCTTATGGAAAGATAAACTTTGACTGGAATGCTACAGGCCTTAACGCTTTTCGTAAAATGCCTGTAACAGTACCATCGCCGATACGTCCCGTTTTAACCGAAAAAAAACCCATCATGGATAACAGTAAAAAAGAACCTTTAGCGTTCACCCCCGAAAAGCCCGAAGAAAATAAACCTAGTTACCTCAAGTATGCTGCCATTGGCATTATCGCCATAGCTGTTTTAGGAGGGTCTTATTATTTCGGAGGACAGTACATCACCAATGAACGCATCAAATCAACAGAATTGGCTCAAAAACAGATTGAAAAAAACGTTCAAGAAGCCACATTTGATTTGGGTGCCTTATCCAACCTAGAACTCAACATCAATGCTGAGGTTGAAAACACCAATACGGAATACAACAGCGGAGAAGTCTTTTACTCGGTAATCGCTGGAAGTTTTAGAGAACAAGCAAATGCTGACCGAAAATTGGCACAATTGCAAAGCGAAGGGTTTGATGCTGCTTTTGCAGAAGTCAACCCAGAAGGCTTGTATCGCGTTGCTTATGGGCGCTTTAAAACAAAGCGTGAAGCATTTAAATTGTTGAGTTTTGTCAAATATTCTCTAGAAGAAGAGGCTTGGTATTTGGCTGAAAACGAATCGTTATAGACGGTACACCCAACCTCTTGGATTTACAGGGGTTGTGTTTTTAAAAACACTGAACTTTAACTCAGACTTTCCTGTTTCTGGATTCGTGAATACACGGCCAATTGTTTCTTTGGCTTTCACCTTGTCTCCTTTTTTTACATAAACATCCGATAAGTTGGTATAGGCGGTAATGTAATTTCCGTGCTGAATGAGAACGGTAGGATTGCTTCCCTTATAGGTGATGATGTTCATGACCAAACCATCAAAAACAGTTCTTACTTCTGTGCTTTTTGGCGTGGCTATGGTTACCCCATTGCTTTTTATTTTAGTGGTTTTTACTACCGGGTGGGTTTGTGTCCCAAAACCCTGTATGACCACTCCTTTTTCTACAGGCCAAGGCAGTTTTCCCTTATTGGCAATAAAATTTTTGGAGATGAGCTTTGCTTCAGGCGTTAAGGCAAATTCTGCGGACTTGCCCCGCCCTGCTTTTTTGTTTGAGGCCGCGATTGCCGCACGGATTAAACGCTGAATTTCTTTGTCTATTGCAGCAGTCTGTTTTTGTTTCTTTTGAATCTGTACACGTAAAGACCGCTCTTTTTTCTTTAACGATTGTACAAGTGTTTTTTGGGATTTACGCTCTTTTTCGAACGCCAGTTGTACGGACTTATTTTCTTTCAACAAAGCCGCTTTTTGCTCTTTTTGTTGTGCCAGTTCAATGTTTAAGGTTTGCAACACTTTGGTTTTCTCTTCTATTGTCTCCCCTTGTTTTTTTCGAAATTTTGCATACTGCTTTAAATATTGAGACCGCTTGTAGGCTTGCAAAAAATCCTCTGAAGAAAATAAAAACATCAAACGGCTTTTTTCTGACTTACTTTGATAGGAGCGGAGTATCATCTGCGCATAATCCGCTTTTAACGCTGACAATTCTTTTCGCTGTTGATCAATGATGCGTTGATTTGCATTGATGCGCTGCGTTAACCGATTGGCTTGTTCATTCATTACTCGAATTAAACGCTGTCGGGTATTGATTTTTACTGCCAAGTCTTCAACCTCTTCCAAAGCGGATTTTTTTTCTTTCTTATTGGTAAACAATAAACGGTTGATTTGTTTAATTTCCTGCTGAAGACGCAATTTTTGCTGTTCCAGTTTTACTTGCCTACTGTTTTGCGCAAACAAGAAAAAACCACATCCAAGAAAAAAACAAAATACCCTAAACTTCAGCATCTATAGTTCTATTGATTGATATCCAGAGGGTATTTTAAATGGGAAAGACAATTTTTTTGGAAAATCTACACGCTGAAATTCCAGGGTGAGATTGATGTAGCGCTCCCCCGTAAAAGCAGATAATACCATCTCTTTTGGGACTTGTTTCCCCAATAGCTGTTGGCGCTTGGTATAGCGAATGCTTAAGCTTTGGCCACCGTTTCCAATCAGAAACCGTTGTTCCTTCAATAAAAAGGTACTGGGATCAAAGAAGTACGTCGGGCGAAAAACTTGATTGTTCTCTTTTGGGCTTAAAACATAAAATTGAGGGTGCTTTATCCGATCAAACTTTGTTTTCTTTAAATCGCTCACTGGGTGGCCTAAAAACAGGTTTTGCAAGTCGCTAAACGTAAAAGAAGTACCCAGTTGTTCATTGATTAAACGCAGATCACCCTGATAGGCTGTTTTTTGAAATTTTTCATAAAATTCTACCGTAGTGGGGGTAATGAATACTTTGGCTATGGGAATTAACATGTTCGCGCTCATCCATAAAGCTTTGTCCTTTTCCAAACGCAAATTGACATTTACTTGCTGTTTGCTTTTTTGATCAAAATAGGTGGCCTTTATACGGGCGCGATAGGTTTTTATGTTTGATTTTTTTCGTTCTAGGGTTTTCACCAACTCTTTCGTACTGATTGTAGTTACAGGAGCTTTGTTGGGCAGTACACGAACTGAACTACAGCCGGTCAATAACAAAACCAAAAGAAAGGAACAGTAAAGCGCATATTTTTTCATTAGTCCAACTGGGTATAATCGCCAAGACTGACGGATGTAAAGTTACCTTTATAACGAACGTGATTTCCAATCATTGCCTTTGATAGTATAACGTCTTCCAGCAATGTATCGTTTTGTATCACACTGTGGGATACCGTAGAATTGCTAATCTGTGTGCGTTTTCCGACAGAAACTCCAGGGCCAATGGTTGCATTTTTTAATACGGCTCCTTCTCCTATAAAGCAAGGCGGTATAAGGCTGCAGTTGTCTAATACAGCCGTTGGATGTACAAGAGGAGCACCTTCTTTTTCTAAAAATTGTAACATTTTAGTGTTTGTTTCTACCGTGATCTCTTTGTTGCCACAATCCATCCACTCGGTCACTTCTCCTGTAACAAACCGTTTCCCTTTCGCCATCATCGCCTTAATGCCATCGTTGATTTGATATTCCCCACCGTGACTTATTTTCTGTTCAATGACCTGGATGAGTTCTTCTTTTAATTCCCCAATGTTTTTGAAATAATAAATCCCTATAACGGCAAGATCAGAAACGAAGACTTTTGGTTTTTCTACCAATTCAACTATTTCGTTTTTAGCATTGAGTTGTACAACCCCGTAAGCTTCGGGATGATCTACTTTTTTCACCCAAATTTGAGCATCTGCATCCGGGTCAATTTCAAAATCTGCACGGATCAAGGTATCGGCGTATGCGACAACAGCTGGACCTGAAAGAGACGGTTCTGCGCACATAATAGCGTGTCCTGTCCCTAAAGGGTTCAATTGTCTGTAAATGCTTGCTTTGGCACCTAATTTTTGGGCTACCCCAGTTAAATGCGCAACAACATCTTCTCCAAAAAAAGCTGGATCGCCCAAAATAAAGGCCACCTCTTCTATGGGTTGATTGACAACCTTAGCGATATCATTGACCAATTGTTCTACAATAGGTGTTCCTGCAACCGGAACTAAGGGTTTGGGGACTGTTAAAGTATGAGGACGCAAACGGGAGCCTCTTCCCGCCATAGGGACGATAATCTTCATGGATCGATGTTTATTTTTTTCCTGTACTGCCAAAACCTCCAGTGCCTCGATCCGTAGATTCAAGAACTTCTGTGGGCAGCCACTCTATTTGTTCGTATTTTGCGATGACCAATTGTGCAATTCGTTCTCCAGGTTGAATTGTAAATGCTTCTTTCGAAAGATTAACTAAGATCACGCCAATTTCACCGCGGTAATCTGCGTCTATAGTTCCTGGAGCGTTTAAAACACTAATACCGTATTTTGCTGCCAACCCACTTCTAGGGCGAACTTGTGCTTCGTAGCCCGGGGGTAAGGCCATTTTTATTCCTGTTCCAATGATTCTTCGTTCCAAAGAGTCTAAGGTAATGGGGGAAGGTAAAACCGCTTTTAAATCCAAACCCGCGGAAGAGGCCGTCGCATACTCGGGTAAGCTATAACCGCTTTCGTTGATGACTTTTACTTCAATCATGCTTTTCATTTATCCTTTAAAAATACAAAATGAAAAGAGCTTTGTTTAACTGTAAAAAAAGAATTATGCTGGATTTATTAACTGTTTTTTTAGGGTTTCGTCCCGCAAAACAGAATGCACCATGTTGATGGCCGAAAGATTGTTTTGGGATAAACGTTTTTGAAACACTACTTCTTTTTTTCCCATTAAGGATAATATTCTTTTTGGAGAATGCCCTTGTTGATGGTATTTGACGACCTGGCCATAATAGTCTTGCAAAAAGTTGCATTTGCTCTGTAGCAGGGCTTTTCCGCCGTGGATTAGAGGTTTATGGCAACACAAAAGCATTTCAAAATCCAAAACCAATAACCGCTGTAGAGACGTAATTTGCTGCGCCATGCTTTCTTTTTTCATAAAATACTTGATGACGGGGCTTACAAAAGCATCTGCCGAAAATAGCCAGCCCTGTTCTCTTTCGAAAAGAGCCAATTGATCAGGGGAATGCCCAGGAATAGGCACCACCTCAAAACGATGCTTTGGAGTAGAAATGAAGTCTCTTTTAATGGGAATAAGACTGTCAATGTATTCTGGCCGACCCCAAAATAATAATTGGGGAATACTCGTTTCTACTTTTCCTTTAACTAAATCAGCACAAAGAGCTGATGAATAGGATTTGACATTATGAACGCATTGGATTGCATTTACATTTCCCGAATGGTCTTCATGGTGGTGGCTAACAAAGACTTGCGCTACATTTTTGGGTTGTAGCCAATCCAACATTGCTTTTTTTGCATTCGGAGGACCTGTATCTATGAGTAAGCCGTCTATAAAGAAAGCATGGACTTTTACGGGAGGGGGACCAAAATATCCCCTACCGGTTTCCAAACTTTCAATGGGACCAAAATGATGTGATTTGGCATATCTCATGTGTCCTTTGGAAACTGCCTTATTAATTCTTTTTCTATTTTAATGATCATTACTGCGGGAAAGAGAACCGTAATTCCTAGGCCCATTGCAAGCGGGTAGGGAGGAGCATAATCAAAAACCCATGAAAGGGCGCCTAAAGCAATAATGGCTGTAGCAGTTCTCATCATTTGAAGGGCAGAATACCGTTGCGCAAAATTCCAACATTCTTGATTCTGCATAGAGTTCTTTGTTCTGTATCCATAAAAATGATTTATTCGTTTCGGAGGAAATTTATATTGGATTGCCGCAGCCAGTAAAAAGGTACTCCCTGTTAGTGCGGTAATCAGGACAAATGGATCTATGTTTTCCATCGGGTATTGGTTTTCAAAAGGATTTTCTTTTTTCTGTTTGGGCTTGATTTCACTGATTCAGGCGTGTTTTTTCTTAAGAAAAAATCGCTCTAAAAAGATAAGAAATTGTTTTAATCCCTCTTTTTCAATCGCCCGAAAATGTCTTCTTTTAAAATCGCATAGCTATAATTGTCACTCCACCCTGATGCTAAAGGAAGGATTTTTCGATGCACTCCTTCTCGTATAAAACCGGCCTTTTCCAATACCCTAATGGAAGCCTTATTGTCTACAGCAACTCCAGCTTCTATCCGATGAAGGCCAAGCGTATTAAATCCAAACTGGATTAGGGACTGTAGGGCCTCCGTAGCATATCCCCTGTTCCAATGCTCAGGATGAATGGAATAACTTAACTCGGCTTTTTGAAATCGATTTGGCGCTACGATCATGCCCAACTCCCCAATAAAATTCTTTGAAAAATCATAAACTACCCAGCCTAAATCACGTTTGTTTTCAGCGTCTAATTTGACTGTTAATAGACGTTCTGTTTCAACTTGGCGCGACAGAATTCCCAGGGTGTTGTATTGCCCTACTTCTGGAAAAGTATGCAAAGCAAATACTGCAGGGATGTCCTTTTGGGTAATGGGAGAAAAGGAAAGGCGCTTTGAGGTAAAAACGTATGTCATTAAGGATTCTTTTTTTTATGATGTACCCAAAATATAAGCATGAAAGCAAAAATTTCGAAAGCCAATTCAATGTAAGTAAATCTTTGATTAAAACCATCTAAAAGCAATCCCCCTATCCGGGATAAGATAAACCCAAGCGTCAGTGTGCCAGTAATAAACAGTAGCCTAATCTGATCAAAAGCAAGCAGTGTTACCCCTAACCAAACTGCGCCAACTGTGGCCATAAAACCCATCATGACCCTGTGGATGGTAATGCTTTGCGGTGTGGGCATAAGCACGTCGTATTTTTGAGTAAAAAACCAGTCCGGGAAGAAGTAGCCAAGAACGCCAAGAACAAAGAAAAGCAAACCAGCTGAAAAGTTGATCATCGAAGGTAGGTGTTTCATGTTGGGAAGATTTGGTGACTTTAAGATATAAAAAAAGCCCCATAAAGGGGCTCTCAATGTTTAATCTAAAAAGCGTACTAATTGTTTAGGGCTTCCGCACCTCCAACAATCTCTAGGATTTCGTTGGTAATTGCGGCTTGACGTGCTTTGTTATAGGTCAACTTTAATTGGTCACGTAGTTCTGTAGCATTGTCCGTTGCTTTGTGCATCGCCGTCATACGGGCACCGTGCTCACTGGCAAAAGAGTCGCGTAAAGCTTTAAAAAGCTGCATTTTAATGCTTTTTGGCAACAATTCGTTTACTATTTCTTCTTGTGTAGGCTCAAAAATATAGTCTGCAGATGCTTGCTCCTGCTCTCCTTCGGAAACGATAGGCAAAAGTGTTTCTGTCGTCACAATTTGAGTTGCAGCATTTTTAAAACGATTGTAAATCACCTCGACTTTGTCGTATGTTTTTGCTTCAAAAGCGGCCATGATGTGGTCTGCAATTGCGCTAGTGTTGGCAAAAGAAAGGTCATCAAAAATACCGTTATTGTTTTCCAATACATCCTGTGATTTAGAAAGAATATCATCCCCCTTTTTCCCCAAGGTGATCAATTCTATGCTTTTGTTGGGATGATTGGCTATGTACTGACCCGTAGCTTTGATGATGTTGGAGTTAAACCCGCCACACAATCCACGGTTTGACGTAATTACAACAAGTAAAACTTTTTCTACAGGACGAACTTGTGTGTAAGGGTTTGGGGTATCCCCGTCCATAGCGCCACTGAGATTTTGAATCAGTTCCGTCAACTTATCGGAATACGGACGCATGGCCGTAATGGCATCCTGCGCTTTTTTCAGTTTGGCTGCCGATACCATTTTCATTGCAGAGGTAATCTGCATGGTAGAAGAAACCGAAGCAATCCGATTGCGTATTTCTTTTAAGTTCGCCATAGCGATTTATTCAAATTGAGCTGAAGTACTTTTTGCCACTGCATTGAGTGTGTCCAATACTTCATCTGTTAATTTTCCTGCTTTAATTGTATCTAAAACTCCGCGGTGATTTGCGTTTAATTCTTCTAAATACGCTTTTTCAAATGCTTTAACCTGATCTACAGGCACATTACGCAAAAGGTTTTTAGAGCCGGCATAAATGATTGCTGTTTGATCTTCTACAGTAAACGGATCGTTTTGTGCTTGCTTTAAGATTTCTACGTTTCTTCTCCCTTTTTCAATTACATTCAAAGTAGCGGCATCTAGATCTGATCCAAACTTTGCAAATGCTTCCAATTCGCGGAATTGTGCTTGATCTAGTTTCAATGTTCCCGAAACCTTTTTCATGGATTTGATCTGAGCAGAACCTCCTACACGGGATACAGAAATACCTACGTTAATCGCAGGACGAACCCCCGAGTTAAATAAGTCAGACTCCAAAAATATCTGTCCGTCTGTAATTGAAATTACATTGGTTGGGATATAAGCAGAGACGTCTCCAGCTTGGGTTTCAATAATGGGTAAAGCGGTTAAAGAACCTCCTCCTTTTACCTTGTCTTTTAAAGATGCAGGAAGGTCATTCATTCCTTTTGCAATATCGTCGTCTGCAATTACTTTTGCAGCGCGCTCTAATAAACGGGAGTGCAAGTAGAATACATCCCCAGGATATGCTTCGCGCCCTGGAGGACGACGCAATAATAGGGACACCTCGCGGTAAGCTACTGCCTGTTTTGATAAATCATCATAAATGATCAAAGCTGGACGGCCTGTATCGCGGAAGTACTCTCCAATTGCAGCACCGGCCATGGGTGCATACACCTGCATAGGAGCAGGATCTGATGCGTTGGCTGCAACAATCGTTGTATAGGCCAAGGCGCCTTTATCTTCTAATGTTTTTGCAATCCCTGCAACAGTAGATGCTTTTTGACCTACAGCAACGTAGATACAATAAACAGGTTCTCCTGCATCATAAAATTCTTTCTGATTCAAGATGGTATCGATACAAACGGTTGTTTTTCCAGTTTGACGGTCACCGATCACCAATTCACGCTGTCCACGACCTACAGGAATCATGGCATCAATGGATTTGATCCCCGTTTGCATTGGCTCGTTTACGGGTTGACGGTAAATTACTCCAGGCGCTTTACGCTCTAGCGGCATTTCGTACAGGTCGCCTTGAATGTCTCCTTTTCCATCAATAGGGTTTCCTAATGTATCTACAACACGCCCAACGATACCTTCTCCTACATTAATAGAAGCAATTGTATCTGTGCGTTTTACGGTATCTCCTTCTTTGATTCCTTTGGAAGGGCCTAACAATACAACTCCAACGTTGTCTTCTTCTAGGTTCAAAACCATTCCTTCTAAACCGGAGTCAAAACGAACCAATTCGCCGTACTGTGCATTGGATAATCCATAAACACGTGCGATTCCGTCCCCAACTTCAAGGACTGTTCCAACTTCGTCTAAAGAAGCTGATGTGTCTATTCCTGCAAGTTGGTCTTTTAAGATTGCTGAAACTTCAGCGGGTTTAATTGCTGCCATATTCTTTAATTTATGCGCTATAATTTTTTTGTGTCAATTCTCTTTCTAGTTGCTCCAATTGGTGCGCTACGCTAGCGTTGTACTGCAAATCGCCGATGCGTAGAATAAACCCTCCAATGATAGAAGGATCTATGGTGTTTTCTAATGTTATTTCGGCTGAGGATAATTCTTTGGCTTTGTTTAAAACCACTTTTTCCAGAGCTGGAGTAAGGGCCACGGCTGTTGTAACAATTGCCGTTTCTTTCCCTTGGTGCTTTTGCAACAAGGCCAAGAAAGCTGTGGCTACCTGGTCCAATAAATCAATACGATTGTTGCGGGATAAAAGATCTATCAACTGAGTACTCAACGGGCTTAAGGAAGAAAATATCTTCTCCAATCCAGCTTGTTTCGTGCTGTTAGGAATTACCGGGTTTTCTAAAAAAACCAATAAATCGTTGTTTTCGGCAAAAACGGAGACGATGCTGTGCATGTCTTTGGCTAGCTCATTTTCTTTATTTCCGTCAATGGCGGAACTCAGAACGGCTTTGGCGTATCGTAATGCTGCTCGCGTATTTTTCATCGCTTACTTGATCTCAATATCGTTTACTAGTTTTTCAACCAGCGATTGTTGCTTCTTTTCGTCAGCCAACTCCCCTTGTAAAACTTTCTGTGCGATCTCTACGGACAATGAAGCTACTTGGTTTTTAATTTCGTTTAGGGCTGCATTTTTTTCTTGTGCAATTGCTGCTTGTGCGGCTTTAGCGATTTTATCGGCTTCCCCTTGAGCGGCTTCTTTGGCCTCATTAATCATTTGGGTGCTGGTCTTTTTCGCTTCAGCAATCAAGGCTTCTCTTTCAGCTCTTGCTTCTTTCAAGATGCGTTTGTTGTCGGCTTGTACCGCTTCCATATCTGCTTTGGCTTTTTCAGCAGAATCTAACGCATCTTTTATGGTGTTTTCACGTTCTTCAACCGCACTCAAAATAGGTTTCCATGCAAATTTTGCCAATAAAAACAGTAGCCCTACAAAAAGTAAGGATTGCCAAACAAAGAGGCCAAACGAGAATTCTTCGATTAATTTTTCCATGTTTCTTTTTTAAATTCAATTAAGAAAATAAAGCTGCCGCCAACCGCGGTCAGCTTTATTTCTAGATGATTTAGTTATACCGCAAACAATGCAGCAAAACCAATTCCTTCAATCAATGCAGCAGCAATCAACATTGCTGTCTGAATTTTTCCGTAAGCTTCTGGTTGACGAGCAATCGCTTCCATAGCAGATCCACCGATACGGCCGATCCCCATTCCTACTCCGATTACTACCAAACCTGCACCTACCATTACTGGAATTTCCATAGTATTTGATTTAAATTAAACAATCATTTTCACTACTCATTAATGAGTAATGTTGGTTTAATGATGCTCGTGTTCCTCGGCAGCAAAACCGAAATATAACGCGGACAACATTGTAAATATATAGGCCTGTAACAGGGCTACTAAAATCTCAATCAACGAAATGGCGAAAGCCAAGCCAAAAGACAATGGGCTTCCAATCCAACTCTTAAAAATAAACATCAACCCAATCAAGCTCATTAAAACAATATGGCCTGCTTGCATGTTTGCGTACAAACGAATCAACAAGGAAAAGGGTTTGATGAAGATTCCCAACACTTCTATTGGTATTAGGATAATGTATAAAGGAATTTTTGCAAACCAAGGCATTGAGCTTCCCAAGGGATCAAAAATATGTAACCAATAATCTTTTGTCCCCGTTAGATTTGTAATCAAAAAGGTCAACATGGCCAGTCCAAAAGTAACGGCAATATTGCCAGTAACATTTACCCCTAGAGGCGTAAGTCCTAGAATATTTAAAAACCAAATAAAGAAGAATACCGTTAACAAAAAGTTCATGTACTTTTTGTATTTCTTTTCTCCGATATTAGGGCGTGCAATATCATCTCTGATGTAGAGTATGATGGGTTCAAAAAATCTTCCTACTCCTGCCGCAATACCCCCGTTTTTCGCATAGGACGTTGCCAAACTTTTAAACAAGAAAAACATTATGGCAAACACGATAAACATACTCACCACGCTTTTTGTAATTGAAAAATCAAGTGGTTTTACGTTTGTTGGATGGTGGGCCTCATCATAGGTGATGGTTCCGTCTGCATCTGTTTTGTAAATTTTGTTGTGGTAAAGGGCGTAATAATTCCCATCTACTTCCGCCACGGTTTCTCCATGATGAAAGTTTGAAGAAGAAAAGACTTTCAAGCCATTGTCCCAAAGGATTACGGGAAGAGGTGCGCCTACATATACATGCTCTCCCTGATCATTTGTATAAGAAAACAAACTAAAGTCATACGAGTCTAGCAAGTGATGCGCAATGTATTCTTTGATTTCTGTTTTGAGGTCTCCTCCATCCTTGTTTTCTTCTTTTGTCGTAGCAAAAGCAAAGCTTGAAAACAAAAGGGCAAAAAATGTGACGCTTTTAAAGGCGTTTTTCAAAAAAATCGATCTATGCTCCATTCGAATAAAATTCGTTTGCAAATGTAGTGCATTCAGTAAAAAAATGCCTTTAAATTTTAAATTTTATTCAATTTGGAAATCAAAATATACGTTTCCATTATTAAGGCCGAAAAATAAGGGAATAAAAAACTTATTTTTTCATGCATTTCAATGCTATTGTCTTCCTTAAAAACGGGCCATACCAAGAGATAGAAAAGAGTAAATTTTAATGCAGTAGTCATCAAATACAGGAAACTTAAATAATGACTTGTCTTTTCAAAATAATACAACAATACCCCCAAAACAAAAGCCGCAAACATCAGATGCCCCAAGTACAATGAAATGACAAGAGAGAGATCTTCTTGAGGAAATTTATAGTGATGAATGACTACGTGTACGATTCCTATTAAGAAATACAAAAGGGTACAGCGCAAGATTTGTTGTAAGGTGTTATTCTTCAAATTTTTTGCTTTGCTTTTGAATAAGATAAATACACGCTAGAAGTGCTACTAGGCAGAAAATAAAGGTCCAAGCCTGAATGTCGTTTTGCTGGTTCTGATCTAATTTTTGACCAAAAAAAACAGCCAGATAGAACAAGAGTCCTATTTGACTGCTAAGCGATATAAATACAAGCCAAGATTTAGGCTGTTTTTTCACGTTTCCCGTTGATTGATTTGATGTCTGCTGCAGATTTCATCGTACACTTGGCGTTGAAGATCGCTCCGGACTCAACGATTAATTTTCCGATGGTGACTTCACCTTCAATATTACTTGTTGCTTTTAAAGAGAGGGTTTCTTTGACTTCAATTTTACCGGTCAACTTTCCTTCGATGTCTGCAAATGTACATTGAACAGATCCTTTGATTAGGCCTTCTTTACCAATCACAACTTTCCCTGAGGTCACAATAGACCCTTCTAGTGTTCCGTCAATGCGGAAATCTGCTTCAGAGTTTATTTCCCCGGTAATTTTTGTGCTTTTTTCTATTCGGTTGGGTTGTCCAAAGGATTCGTTGTTCTTCATGAGGGTATTATTGTTTCTTTTTCCAGCTTTTATAGCGCTGGATTTTTTCATATTCAATGGACAAAACTACAAAATTATTTTGCATCATCTCAAAATAAGGATGTTTATCCCATTGGCTGATAAAGTGTTGAGTGTCGGGTTCTTCTCCAAAAGTATGGAGCACAAGAAATTGTAAGTCACGATTGTAAACATCTACCGACAGCTTCCAATTGGTTTGGCCTGAAATGCTTTCTTTCACAAGGGTTAAAAAATCCTCTGGAATGACTTCGGATTTAGAAAACACCAACACCCACTTAAAATTTCGGAAGACGCGCTGCCCTTCTTCGTACTTGTTGGTCGGGCGTTTATCCCAAAGGGCTATGGTCTTTTTCGCTGCTTCCGTTTCTGGAGCATTGGGATAGTTTTCAATTAATTTTTGGAGTGCTTCGCGTCCAGCAGCCTCTCCATCCAAACGCGCCAAAGCATTTGCCATCAATAACGTGAGTTTTGATTCTAAGGCTGTTCCTGCAAACACAATTTTTAAATTTTCTCCTTCGTCCAATACTTTTTCATAGGCTTGCTTTTTAAAAGCCTCTAAAAGGTTTTCATACAATTGATCTGGGCTTTGGTTTTCATCCAGCTGGTAATTGTCTGGCTGGCTTAATATTTTTGCAAAACGCGATTCTGGATGCTCGTTTATGATCTGGGTTTTATAAGCAAGCGCTTTTAAAGGTGAAGCGGGTTGATTGAGTTTATACAAATGATATAGGGCATTTAACTTTTGATTGGTGTTAGGGGTCAAGCTCAAAAGTTTCTCTAGTCGGTCGGAGGCTAAAATAGCATTGTCAAAACTTTCTTTGTACAGTATTCCGGCCTCTAGATAAGCCTGATTGAGAACGTTTCGCAAGCTGTCAATTTCGAGTTTAGATGTTGGAATCTGACCGATGTAAAATTCTGGAGTATCCTTAAAAAATTGCTGCCCTGCATTGCTTTCTGAAGTATTGTTTACCCCTAAAGAAGCGCCTTCTACAGCCAAGCGGTTCCATTGATCTTGATTGGATCTGTTTCCCCAAAGGCTTAAAAATGCTTGCTTTCCTGCAACCCTTAAGCGATCATTATAGAAATAAAATGATGTGTTGCTTTCTTTCGAAAAAGGCCGTTTAATTCGTTTTTTTTCTAGAGCTATTTCGGCCAAGGCTTTTTCTTGTTTCGCTTGAATTTCCGTTTCAAAAAAGGTGATCCTAGACACAGAATCCAAATCAACCAAATACAAAATACTATCGTTTTTTTGAATCTGTTCTTCAAAAAGAATTACCTCATCTAGGCTCTCTCTTTCGCGAATCGGTCTACGGGTAAGTTGTCCTTCGGTCGGCAGGTTTCCCAACAAACTGTCTAAGTATTTTCCTGCAAAAACATAGTTGTTGTTCTGAAAATGAAAATCTGCAAGGTCTCTATAATTGGCTACCCGTGTTCCTGGATTGATCCCAGGACTTTTCAAAGATTTATTGAAATAAACCAAAGCCATACTGTCTTTGCGGGTTTCTAAAAGGTAGCGGGCTTGCTGTCTGTAAATTAGATGAACATACGGGCGATTCTCAAAGATATTGGCCAATTTATCTAGGGCTCTCATGGGGCTAATGCTGTCTCTCTTGGATTGAATTTCAATCTTTTTCAACTGAGCATTCATCCATAGGGTTCTTGGCGCTTTACGCTTTAAATCTACAATGTTTTGATAGGCCTTTAAAGCTGAATCTTTTTCTTGAACCTCTTCCAATAACTGTCCTGCAATAAAATGGTAGCGCGCTTTACGGTCAGAAGATTTTTCTGTGGTTGCTGCTTTTTGAATGAACTTTCGTGCAGAGTCTTTTTCCTTTAAATTCAAATACGCCTGCGCTAAGGTTGCCTGATAAATCGAATACAATTTTGCCTTTGGAATGATCCGCTCAGCAATCGGTTTTAAATTTTCAATCGCCAATGCATTGTTGTTCATTCGCATTTGGGTTTTTTCACGCCACAGTTTCGCTTCGTAATAAACGGCTTGGTTATTCAAGTCTTTGAGAATATAATTAAAGCTCTCTAAAGCAGGTATAAATCTTCTGTCGTAATACCTTGCCTTACCCAACAGCATATAGGCTTCTTGTATTTTTCTGTTTTTTTGACTTCCGTTAATGTTTATGGAATGTTTTTGAATGGCTTTTACCGCTTTTTCTTCGGCTAATCCAAAACTTGGTATGCTTGCACTAGTAGAAGTATCTTCTCCCAATAAAAACAAAGGTTCTACCGGCAAAACTTTTGAAAAGTCGTCTTCGGCATTTTCTTCTAAGATAAGCTTCCCTATTTCAAGGGCTTCTTTTCCATTGAATAACACATTGAATTTTGTGTTTAAAGCATGGTACTCTCGGTTTAAAAATCGATCTTTTTGGGTAGAACACGACAGCACTCCAAAAAGGAGAAATAAAACACTCAAAAAGAACCGTGTGTTTTTCAAGGCAAAGGTTTCTTTAATAACTCTTTATTCGAAAAATTAGTATGTTTCTTCTCCTGAAAAATAAGCCTCTAGCTCCTTCAAGGTAGAGGAATGGGTCTGAAGGTCCCTTTTGACCTCTCCTTTGTCTAAAAGTACAATTCTTGAACAGACCTCTGTAATATGATTTAAATCGTGACTAGAAATCAACAGGGTAGATTCTTTTTCTTTGGCAATCTCTGCCAATAGCGCTTTGAGTTTGAATTGTGAGCTGGGATCTAAATTGGCAAAAGGCTCGTCTAGGATAATCAGTTTTGGGTTTCCTAAAAACGCTGCTGCAAGACCTACCTTTTTCTGATTTCCCTTTGAAAAATCGCGTAAATATTTCTTTTGATCCCAAACCTCTCCGTTAAAAAAAGTGGAAAAGAGCTCTAAGTGTGAGCGAATGTCTTTCGCAGAAATTCCGCGTAAACTGCCAATAAACTCAAAGTATTCTTCTGCCGTTAAATAATCAATGATAAAACTGTCATCGATAAATGCGCTGGTATGGCTTTTCCACGCTTCACTTTTAGAAACATCAATTTCATGGTTGACTACCTTGCCTTCATCTGCGCGGATAAGATCCAATAATAGACTAAAAAGGGTTGTTTTTCCTGCACCATTGTTTCCTACCAGTCCAAAGCTTTCCCCAGAAGGAATGGTCAACGTTTCTATGTCTAAGACTTTTTTGCCTTGATACGATTTTGATAATTGCTCGATGTGTATCATATGTCTTTATGTTTCAAATGACGAAATCATCTTATATTTTTCTTTTTTGTACCGCCGTTCCAAATCGTTTAAAATATATTTTTGCCCCAACAACCCTACGAGTCCTCCGAAAGCCAAGCCGATACTCCCCGCGGTAGGATTCCATACTGTGGTGGGTATCCAATATAAAAGGATCGGCAAAAAGAGTTTTGGTAAAGTGAATAAGAATTGGGTAATCGAAAAGGCCTGGGTGTTTTCAAAAGCCTTGGCTTTCACATTTAACTTCATTGGAGATTTGTTGAAAAGTCCTCCATAGAGTGCGATCCAAGCACCCGAGCCTGCGTTAAATACCCCCGCAGAAAGAATGATAAAATAAATCTCCCATCCAAAGTAAAGGTAGGGGAAAGACAAAAGTGTCAAAACCATAGAAGAGAAAAACATCATCCGCCATTTGGCAGAAATATAGGTTCTATAAGGAAAGTTTTGAGACATCAGTAATTTGTAATACGCGCTTTCCCATGCTGGAACATAATTTCCATAAGTCATGATAAACCCCCCTGTAATGAATAGGGAAGCAAAAACTTTCATGAAGATATTATCGCTGTATATTTCTTGTGGAAAGAAAAATAAACCATAGAAAAGAAAGAAAAATGACATGACGGTCACCTGCCTGGGGCGAACATTGCGAAGGATCATTTTTAAATCATTCTTGATGAACTGTGCATAGGAGCCTAAAAAGTTTAAGCGTTCATAAGCTTTTGATTCTACTGCTTCCCCTTTTTTATTTCCATCGCCCTCCAGGTATACATTGGCTCGAAAAAAACGATAGGTCATAAAATAAGCCCCTAGAAACAACAAAAAGTAAAGACTAATGCTCAGAGGATTATCGATGACCAAATCAAGCGCTTTTCCAGAATAGATGTGTAACGAGAACCAATCCATATAAGTTCCCAAGACGATCAACAAAAACAAGACAAGAATCAAAACAAATACTTTTGTGTTTTTATTCATCACAAAAACCATCAAGCTCAAACAAAATGTCAACAATGTCAAACTCAACCACCAAGCAAAAACTTCTACAAAAAGGTAGTCGTCTTTTAACATGGAAATTGTGATGGGAAGATAGATCAATAAGGGTGTTGTATTGTACGGAGAAAATAAAGAACGCAAGAGTGTACTGTGTACTATTTTACTTTTTTTAATGGGCAACAGCAGTAACTTTTGAATCTCTGTTACTGGGCTTTGCTGAAAAAAATAGCGAAACACCAAACCCGTTAAAAAAACGTAAATCATGGCCTGATTAATCAAATGAATGGCCTCTTGCTCTACAAATTCTTTGGAAACTGCAGGATAAATAACTCCTCCAAGAAAAAGCAAAGCCGCTAAAAAATAAAGAATGATCAACGCCATAAAAACCTTTACCACCGCCTTTGCTTCCATTTGAGGAGAACGGGTAAATTTTTTCAGCTGATGTGATATGTACTTTTTATGCATAGAGTATTGCCTTAATTTTCCTTCTCAATTCTAGGGAAAAGCACTAAGATTAACAAAAGCATTCCTTATTTTTGGAAAAAAAGCTATGCCCATGTTTCATCAATTAAAGATAAAACAAATCGAGCACATTACAACGCAGTCTGCTGTGATTGAATTCGATGTCCCTGAATCGTTACATTCTGATTTTAAATTTCAAGCCGGTCAATATCTGACCTTAGAAGCAAAAGTGCAAGACGAAGCCGTTAGACGGTCGTACTCTCTTTGTTCAGCGCCTTCTGAAAAAGCCTGGAAAGTAGGCATTAAAAAAATTCCTGATGGACGGTTTTCTAGCTATGCCAAAGACGTATTGCAAGTAGGAGACGTTCTTAATGTATCTGCTCCTGAAGGACGGTTTTTGCTTTCAGAAGGGAAGAAGAAATTTGCTGCGTTTGCGGCAGGAAGTGGAATTACGCCTGTTTTTTCCATGATCAAAGAGGTGTTAAAAAAACCAGATACATACTTCAGCTTGGTGTACGGAAATAAAACACCCGAAGACACTCTTTTTTACCCAGAATTATTGGCCCTAGAAAAAGAGTACTCAAATCGATTCAAGATTCATTGGGTTTTTTCCCAGGCCAATGTCGAAGAAGCGCTCTTTGGTCGCATTGATACGACAGTGGTCAATTATTACTGGTTGAATAAAGCACACGATCCCGAACAAGTTTTACTCTGTGGTCCTGAAGGAATGATCGAGCAGGTAAAAACTATCTTAAGCGATAAAGGAATCCCGCAAGATCAGATTTATTTTGAGCTATTTACTGCTGCTCAAGCCACCGCTGCTACTGAAGCGCCCTCCCAAAAGGGAACCGTAGAAGTAAAAATCATTGTGGATGACGAAGAACATTTGATTGAAGGGTCAAATGAAAAAACGCTTTTGGACTTGGCCTTGCAAAACAAAGTAGAGGTCCCCTATTCTTGTCAGGGAGGCGTTTGTTGCAGTTGCATAGGAAGAATAAAAAAAGGCTCTGCCCAAATGATAAGCAATCAAATTCTTACGGACGATGAGATAGAAGAGGGCTTGGTTCTTACGTGTCAGGCTCAGGCAAGCTCGGCTAAAGTCGTCGTGGATTTTGATGACGTTTAAGCCAAACGCTCTAATACCGTTTCAATAACTTTTTTTGGCGCCAGGGTTCGGAACGCCTTTTCGTACCCCTGAGGGGTTTTATTTCCGTAAACAGAGGTTGGGATTTTTGGAAACAACCCTCGATCTACGCAAAGGTTATTTTTATTCGTTTGTCCAAATGCCATAAACCCTGCAAAAGGATGTGTCAATCCCCACAAAGTAATGACCTCAACCCCATAATTCGCCGCTAAGTGAGCATTGGCAGAATCCATAGAAAGCATCAAATCCAGGTGTGCAATCAAGGCCAATTCTTCTGCTAAGCTGTATTTGTCTGCCATTGAAAACGCATTGGGCATTGCCTTTTCCCAAACTTCTAACAGCTTTTTTTCTTTTTCTCCAGCCCCAAATAAAAAGACTTGATGGGTTTTTTGAAGGTGGGTTACCACTTTTTGCATCAAATCCAAAGGATAGGTTTTTCCCTCAAAAGAAGCAAAAGGAGCGACGCCAATCCATTTCAGTTGAGGGTTTGAAAAAGCCGTAGAAAAAAAAGTAGGCAAAAGCGGAATAGGAGGAAACTCGTGTTGTTCTAAATGAACCGGATACCCCAAACGTCGAAAAACATCTGCATATCGATAAATTGTAGGGGTTAAGGGTTGGAATACTTTATTTTTTGATCGGGTAAGGCGTTGTTTTTCTCTTCGCCCTTTGTCTATTTGCCGAAACGGAAAGAAGCTGAAAAAGAAAAAGAAACGTAGAATATGAGTGCGAAGAACAGCGTGAAGATCTGCAATTCCATCAGGCTTTAGGGATTTTAGTGTTTTAAAAAGGCGATGCAACCCCTTAATTCCTTTGTGCTCTTTATCTGGATCCAAAGGCATTACCTCCAATTGTGAGAATTCTTCAAACAAAGGCGTCATCCAAGCGCGAGTAACCAATGTGATTTTTAAATTAGGATACTGCTGAAAAAGACAGCGTAAAACAGGAAGCATCATCGCCACATCCCCAAAAGCCGAAAATCGGAGCACTATGAGGTGAGTCGCTTTCATTTTACTTTTTAGATTGATACAAAACGGGATTGAGTTCTTCGTCGTTGTACATTTTCATCTGTTTGTACACTTTCATGTATTTTTTACCTCCTGCAATGTCAGCCAACAATTGATCGATCGCTTCTGATAAATCTATGCGTTGTTGTTCCAAAACCGCAAGCTTATCGGCACAGTTTTTTCGGTGCGTCGCTGAGGCTTCTTCACGGGAAACCTCTTCTGCCATATGGTAAATTTTTAGCTCAAGAATGGATAAACGATCCAATGCCCATGCAGGACTTTCGGTGTTTATTGTAGCATTCGGCAATGCCTCTACAGTGCTGTATTGTTTTAAAAAATAACTGTCGATGTATTCCACCGTATCGGTGCGGTCTTGGTTAGACGCATCAATTTTCCGCTTCAAGACCAAGGCTGCATCTGCATTTATTTCAGGATCTCGGATCAAATCTTCATAATGCCATTGTACGGTATCAATCCAATTTTTTCGATAAAAAAGATGGTCTAGGCTATCCGCTGGATACGGATTCGAAAATTCTTGATCCACCCTGTCTTTAACATGATATTTTTGGATGCTTTTTTGAAAAACTTGGATGGCCTGCTTGCAAATCATATAAGCGCTGTTTTTGACAAATATACTTTAATAAATAGCACAAAAGAAAAGATCTTCTACTTCCTTTATGGGATGAAACAATCGCTTTATCTCTGCATCATAACGTCGTAATGTGTGGGGTGATTCCCCATACGGTCAAAACGTGTAAACCCTTCTTTTTTTAAAAGGCGGTAAATGTTTTCGGGGTTAATCCATTTTTCATCCATCTCACAAAAAATCCACTGGGTATTCTTAAAAAAGTCACATTTTACAAGTTCTTGAATAACCACTTCTTCATGTCCCTCTACATCAATTTTAATTCCGTTTAAAACTCCGCTAGGGATGCGCTTATTTAGTTCAACATGGTTTAGGGTTTGAATGGTTTTCGTGGTTAAATCATTCTTTTTTGTGTCGCCCAAAGAGCGAAGTGTTGCTGTACCCGAATGCCCTTCATCCGTTTTTAACAACAATTCTCCCGTTGCATTGGAAATTGCTGCAGGGATAACTTCATGATTTGGTATGTCATTTACTTTCAGATTGTTTGACAACAAGGGCACTATTGCATCATTGGGCTCAAAAGAAAAGACTTTTTTTACGGCTGGGTTTTTCCCTGCCAAAACAGAATACAAGCCTTGGTTGGCGCCTATGTCTAAAAAAACCATTTCCTCTTGAAGGTTCCCCAACCAACGGCTAAATCGGGTGCCATAGGTTCCTTTAAAACAGTATTCAAAGGTCTTGTCTTGATAGGAGGGGGTCAATAAAACCCCATAAAAACTTTTCAGTGGGCGAGCTGTTTTCGTGAAAAATTTATGAAATAAAAAAATTGCTTTAAAAAACTTTTTCCTAAAATAGTAATGCATAAAAATAATGTATAGCCGGCAGGCATTGAGTCAAGAATGTAAGGCGTATTTCTTTTCAAACCAATTTAAAATCCATTGTTTTTTTTCTTCAGGACACTGTTCAATATTTTGAAGATTTAAAAAAAGTGTCTTTTTTGATTCGGCTTGGATATTCAATTTATATCGAACCCAAAAAAGAGGTTTATTGTATGGGTTTAGGTGAATCAATTGATAGCCTTTCGTTTTTACTTTTGGGTTTTGTAAAAGGGTTAAGTGATACGACAAGCCCTGTATCAAAAACTGTTTGCTATGACGAAATTTGTACTTCATGTTCTTCTTTTCTCTTTTTGGATTGTCTTGAAAGAAGGCTTCTAGGACTGACTTTCTCATGGGGTGCGGATGATGATGAAAGCGGAAATATTTGTTAAGCCCCAATATCTTCGCGCTTTTTTCTTGGGCTATGATATGACTTGGCGTCCGTTTTTTCTTTTTTCGAAAAAATTTTTTATAAAAAATGTCCTCTTTATAGGCATGCCAAATCCCTCTTGCTATTGGAGTTTCTTTTGAAAAAAAGTCCTCTGGACGGGTTGCATTTAACAAAAACATATCGTCGTTAAAATAGATAAAGTGCTCTGCTAGATCCGGAATTTTATACAAGCGGGTTTCAATGCTTCTCGAATTAAACACTGGGAGGTGTTTTTCAGCATCTTTAAAAATGATTTTATGGTCAATAAGTTCTACTTGAGGATAGTGTTCTTTTTCCAACAAGAAAGAAGGGGTTTGATTGTCTGTTACTATGAATATTTTTCGAATAAAGGAGGCGTATTTTAGAATGGAGTGCACCACATATTTTACCTCTTCAACATTCGTAAACCGTTTATCAAACTCTTTGGAGGATACAAATTTTGGGGCATCACTGTATTGAGCAATCTTTGCTTTGTGATTTTTATCTTCACCGTCTACCCAGGTAATGACTGCATCTATCGAAAAAGCGTTTGGATCTTTCATGACTGCGGATTCTTATTTCTCCTAAACAATAATATCTTTGCAATTTAACGCTTAATTTTTGATAACCTTTTAATCCTGCTGGCATTGAATTCAAACACAAACACACTTCTACCAAAAATGTCTGTTATTCTGACGACCTACAATGCTGAAGATTGGTTGGAAAAAGTAATGTTGGGCTATAAAGAACAAAGTTTTCAAGCGATAGAGTTGATCATTGCTGATGATGGTTCTGGACCCACGACAAAAAAATTAATTGACCGATATCGCAAACTGCTGCCTTTCCCATTGGTCCATGTTTGGCAAGAAGACGATGGCTTTCAAAAAACAAAAATATTAAACAAAGCCTTGGTGCAAACAAAAGCAGATTATATTGTCATCAGCGATGGCGACTGTATCCCAAGAAGAGACTTTCTAGAGGTGCATTACAAGGCACGTCGTCCAAAAGCATTCCTCTCTGGTGGGTATTATAAACTGCCCATGGCAACTTCGAAAAAAATTGATTCCAAAGACATTGCTGAACAAAAATGTTTTCGCCTTGGTTGGTTGTTAAAAAACGGAGTACCTCATTCCATTAAAAACCTCAAATTTATCGCAAAGGGGTTTGTGGCTAAATTTTTAAATGCACTTACACCCACACGCCCTTCCTGGAACGGACACAATTCTTCCGGTTGGAAAAAAGACATTCTTGCCATTAACGGTTTTGATGAACGCATGAAATGGGGCGGTTTAGATCGTGAGATGGGAGAGCGTTTAGAATATTTTGGTTGTAAAGGCATTCAAATTCGTTACTCGGCTATTTGTGTACACCTAGACCACAAAAGAGGGTACATAACTCCAGAACAATTGGAAGGAAACCGAAAAATCAGAAGGGCTTCACAGGCAAAAAAAGCCCCGCGCACAGCTTTTGGTATTGAACAAAATCAATAGGTCTGTATGCCCAAAATTTCAGCTCTGTAATAAATTGCAACCGCCAAAAGCAAACTTAAGATAAGCTCGCGAACCCATTTTTGCTTCAGGTTTTCTAAATAGGGTCCCGAAAGGGCTGAAAACGAAAGGGCCACCAACAAAAAACTTACCCCCTCTTTACTGTCGATGAATGCCCAAAATGCAAGGCTGACAAAGAAGACCAGCAACAAACTGTAAATGCTCGACAAATACTGCCCGCCCTTGTGAGAAAATGAACGATAATGATAAATCCATACCAGAATAAAAAATATCGCTAACGTAAAAAACAATACGCTTTCATCAACGGAGCTGAAATCAGGAAGGTTCCACTGAAATTCAAAAAACGGAAAGGCATTAAACCAACGGGTGGGGATAAAAATTTCGATGAGTTGCCCTAAAATCAACAAGGCAAATGCAGGGAGCAGTGAAATTAAAAAAGATCTAAAGCTTAGGCTATTGTAAAAAAATAACACCCCCCAAATTAAAGGAAACAAAAAGAAATTTGTATTGATAAAAAGACCGCTGATGGTCATCCAAAGGCTGCCATTAAAAACACTTTTTATAAAATTGTTTTTCTTGTCTAACCCTAGAATCTGTATAAATCCGATCCAAAAAAAGAATAGCGAAAGCAATTGCCATACCCCAATCGCTTTTAAAGGAGCTATAAAATAAAGTAAACAAAAAAGGAAGAGGTGGTAGATTGCTTTTTCATTCCAATATTGAATTCTTACAATCCAATCCAATCCCAAAAACAAAAAGAGTAAAACAAAAAAAGTAATTGTTTCGAGGGTTTGTTGAAACTGAGTTTCAACAGAAAACGGAAAGGTAGACTTTTGAAAAAAAAACACCCCAACAAATACCCCCAAAATCAAGGCATAACTGAAAAAAGAGGATTTCCCAAAAAGTCTTGTAAACATTGAAGCTTTTTTTACCTTTGCAAGGTAATTAAAACTCTACTCTAGATGAAAGAAATTTTTGAAGCGATTGCCTGGTTATTTGAAGAAGTTCTTTTCTTACCTCACAATGCGTTACGCGCTGTTGAATTACAAAACTGGTGGGTAGCTAATGGCGTAAATTTCTTTTTTGCTCTTGTTGGATTTGCAGCATTGATCTACTGGATCAAACAATTGAGAATGTACGACCAAAAAGGAGAAGAAAACAAAGACCCTTCTGCGCACTCATTTTTATAGATCAAAACCGAGGTCTTTTCGGTAATACATTCCTTCAAAAGAAATTTTTTCAATCTCTTGATACGAATTGGCTAATGCTTCTTTGTGATTTTCACCATAAGAGGTTACTGCAAGTACTCGTCCGCCAGAGGTAACTGTATTTCCCTCTTTTTCTGCGGTCCCGGCATGAAAAACGATACTGTTTTCAACACGTTCAACTCCTGAGATTTCTTTGCCTTTTTCATAGGCTTCGGGATAACCCCCTGATACGGCCATGATTGTAGTTGCAGACCTTTTGTCTATCTGAAGGCTTTGTTGGTCTAATGTTTTTGTGCCAACAGCCTTTAAGAGTTCTACCATGTCATTTTGGATTCTGGGCAACACCACTTCGGTTTCGGGATCTCCCATTCGGACGTTGTATTCAATAACAAAAGGATCTTCGCCAACCTTTATTAATCCAATAAAAACAAAACCTTGAAAGGGGAGTTGGTCTTTTTTAAATCCATTTATGGTCGGGGCAATGATACGCGTTCTTATTTTTTCTTCAAATTCTGGCGTTACAAAAGGAACCGGTGAGATGGCTCCCATCCCCCCTGTATTCAAGCCTGTATCTCCTTCTCCTATTCGTTTGTAATCTTTTGCCATTGGAAAAGTGACATAACTCTCACCGTCTGTTAGCACAAAACACGAAAGTTCTATTCCACTTAAAAATTCCTCAATAACCACTTTTTTTGATGCTGCTCCGAACTTCTTTTCTACCAACATTTTTTGAAGTTCCCTTTTGGCTTCTTCCAAATCATCGATTATCAAAACGCCTTTTCCTGCTGCCAGCCCATCTGCCTTCAATACATAGGGCGGTTGCATCTGTTCCAAAAATGCATATCCTTCTTCCAACTGATCGGCTTGAAAGCTTTCGTATTTGGCTGTTGGGATATTATTGGATTGCATAAATCTTTTTGCAAACTCTTTACTGCCTTCAAGTTCTGCTGCGGCTTTTTTAGGGCCTATAACCATGACGTGTTTCAATTGGGCGTCTTGCTCAAAAAAATCATGAGCACCATTGACCAACGGATCTTCAGGTCCCACAACAACCATCGCTACATTGTTTTCTAAAACCGCATTTTTAAGGGCGTTAAAATCGGTTACTGAAAAGGGAAGGTTTTTTGCAACCTTAGCTGTTCCAGCGTTTCCGGGTGCTGCATATAGGTTTTCACACAAAGGGCTCTGTGCTATTTTCCAACAAAAAGTGTGTTCTCTTCCTCCTCCGCCTAAAACAAGAATGTTCATAATCTGATGTTTGATGGCGCAAAGATAAATAGTAGGATTGACTTCTTTCGCTCCTTTTTTAAAAGCTTTTAAACTTGTTTCTAATTTGAGTCCAGCGGTAGTTTCGGATAAAACGACC
Organism: Candidatus Arcticimaribacter sp.; assembly: GCA_965662875.1. Classification (GTDB taxonomy): domain Bacteria; phylum Bacteroidota; class Bacteroidia; order Flavobacteriales; family Flavobacteriaceae; genus Arcticimaribacter. Next base: position 7,601 of record CBFIJA010000005.1, on the reverse strand, counting down.
CTCTTCTCTTGTAACGGCTCTGGGAGGATGGAAAAAAAGCGCTGTTAGAAAGCCCCAAGACACAAAAATAAAAGTAGTCAAAGACTTCTTTAGCCATGCATGCTTTAGCACAGCTAAAACGCTTAATGCAGCCCCGTAACGCATGCGATAAAAAGCAGATCCTTGGTTTTGAAATGCTTTAATTGAGTAGCGCCTCCCAAGAGGGCGATGATGTTTTACTTGTAAAGAGGGTTCTGCCACCACCTTATAGCCGTGAAAACGCGCTAAATGTTCATCTAGAGTGTCCCATCCCATTATAGGCCTTAGGCCTCCTATGGCCTCATAACACCCCTTGCTATAGGCCTTGATTGCGCCGCGAACATGATCTTGATTCATGGGGTGGTTCACCTTCCATTGACCCTTTTCGTTTTCTACAATCACTCCACCTGCAATGCCTACCGATTCCTCTTGAAAGTATCGGGCTAGATCACTGAAATAATTTTTTGGCATTTCCACGTCTGCGTCCAATTTCACCAAAACGTCATAAGGAAGGTTCAATGCTGTTGCCCCTTTTAAAAAAGCATCCACAACTTTTGCTCCTGGTTGATGGTCTGCTGCAGTAGATTTTTGAACAAGCTTTATTGCCGTATGCTGCTCCATCTTTTTTTTCACCAATTCTGATGTTTGGTCTGTAGAATGGTCGTCTACAACAATTACCTCTTGCGGGAGAAGTTTTTGAACGAACAATGCATCTAGCGCCTTTTCAATAAAGGCGGCTTCGTTGTGTGCAGGAAGAACAACGGCATATCTCATAGACTAGACAAAATCTTGGTCTGTTATGGTGGGCCATGCCTTATCACGAGAATTGATGTGCATTTTATCTGGTGGGATTCCCCAGTCGATCGCCAGATCAGCATCCAATGGCGTAATTCCCTTTTCGGCATTGGGGACATAAAATTGATCCGTTTTATAAAGTACTGTTGCTTTATCACTTAAAACAGCATAACCGTGTGCACAACCCCGTGGAATATAGAGTTGTGTTCTGTTATCTGCGCTTAAATTAAATTCTAACTTTTGTCTGTAAGTCGGGGAAGTTTTGCGAAGGTCTACGACAACATCTCTTATTTCTCCTGTGACTACACGTATCCATTTGGCTTGTGCATGCGGCTCTTTTTGGTAGTGTAGCCCGCGGACGACACCATAAAAAGAATCTGCTTGGTTGTCTTGAACAAACGGAGGTTTTTCCCCAATAATCGCATGAAATTTTTCCAACTGAAAGCTTTCAAAAAAACATCCTCTTTCGTCCTTGTAAACGGTTGGTTGTATTTGAAAGCAGCCCGAAATGAGAGTTGGTGTTATCGTCATGATTTTAAGGATAATGCGTCTGCAATTTTTCGATCGTTAGACAATCGCGGAACTTTATTTTGACCGCCAAGTTTTCCAATAGACTTCATGTACGTTTGAAAGCCTTTTTCTTCAACTTCACTTACCACTAAAGTGCGTAAGACTTTCCCAGAAATCAAATCGTAATAATACACATTTTGCTCTTGCATGGCCTTGTCCAAGTCTTGTGCAAATTGGCCCATGTCTGCGGGAGCGTTTTCAAATTCAATCAACCATTCGTGATACGGTAAACCTGTTTTAGGAGCAATCTGTGGCGCAACTGTAAATTCACTGATCCGAATGTCTGTATTTTCAATCACCTGTTTCATGGCTGTTTCCACTTCTTTTCCAATGACGTGTTCTCCAAATGCTGAGATAAAATGCTTTACTCTTCCGGTTACTACTAAGCGGTAAGGAGATAAAGAAACAAAGCGGACAGTGTCGCCAATATTATAGCCCCATAAACCGGCAGAAGTAGAAAGAATTAAAACGTAATTTTCGTTCAATTTTACATCTTCCAAGGTATAACGGACTTCATCTGCCGTGCCCCAAGTAGCTACATGAATAAATTCATAAAAGATGTCGTTGTTAAGCAAAAGAAGTAGCCCTTCTTCATTGGGTTGATCTTGGTAGGCGAAAAAGCCTTCAGACGCCGGGAATAGCTCTACAGTGTCTACTGCTTTTCCAATTAAATTTTTAAAAACTGGGCGATAGGGTTCAAAATTTACTCCACCGTAAACAAAAAGAGAAAAATCGTTAAATACATCCCCAACCTCTTTTCCAGTTTGTGCTTTAATTTTTTCAAAATACATTTGAACCCATGACGGGATGCCTGCAATAAGCGTCATTTTTTCAGGAAGGGTTTCCGCTACAATTGCTTCTACTTTTTCTTCCCAATCTTCTATACAATTGGTTTCCCAACTCGGCATTCTACTTTTCTGAAGGTATGCAGGTACATAATGCGCCACTATCCCTGAAAGACGTCCTAACGCGATGCCGTTTTTGGAATCAAGGGTAGGACTTCCTTGGAGAAAAATTTGCTTTCCTGTTACAAAATCTGCTTTACCTGTTTTGGCGATATAGGTGAGCAAAGCATCTCTAGCTGCCGTTATATGGGTCGGCATAGATTCTTTTGTAATGGGAATGTATTTTGCGCCTGAGGTGGTCCCGCTGGTTTTTGAAAAATAAATGGGTAAGCCTGGCCATAATACGTCCTTTTCTCCGGCTACAATTTTATCCACATAGGGGCGCAATCCTTCGTAATCTCGAATCGGTACCCGGTCTTGAAAATCTTTATAGGCTTGAATAGACTCAAAATTATGGTCTTTCCCAAATTGAGTATTTGTTGCCGTTTGGATTAGTTTTTGAAACGTTTTTCGTTGCGCTTGATGTGGGTTTTTAATCCATTTCTCGTTTTTCGAAACGATATAGTGCGCAAATAATTTGGCGAGATATTTTTTCATCTATTGGTCAGAAAAATCAATAAAATTCTGAGGGTTCATAGCAAAACCATCGTTCCACAATTCAAAATGCAAATGCCAACCTGTAGAAAGCTCTCCAGTGTTTCCTGCAGTTGCGATTACCTCCCCAGCGACAACACGCTCTCCTTGGGATTTGTTTAGTGCAGAATTGTGCTTGTATACCGAAAGCAACCCAAAGGGATGCTCAACAATAATGACAAAACCTGTATCTGCTGTCCATTCTGAAAAGATAACGGTCCCCTCTGCAACCGCTTTTATCGGATCATTTTCATTCAATACAACGTCTACTGCATAATGATTGTTTTGGGGATCATAGGTTTGCGATAAACTGCCTTTTGCCGGCGGAAACAAAACAAAATCTACATTGTTGTTTTGATTTTCAATAACATTAAAGCGATCTTCATTTTCAACGATGAGCCTTAATAAAGAGTCTTCTTTTCCTCTTTTTGGGATCTCAATTTTTGGACTCCTTTGAGAATCTATTCTTGCACGTTCTATTTCGAATTCATCGTAAGAAATATCCCCTTGCAGTACTTTTTTCATCGAAGCCATGTATTGTTCTGATTGAGCGTAGGCATTCATCAAAGAGTCCAGTCGTATGGTGTTTTCCGCAGATTGTTTTCGCATTGTTGTAGAAGCATAACCCGGCATATATTCTTTAATGGAAGTATAGGCAACCAAAAAAAGTGTGCCGACAAAAAACAAAGAAAACACTAGCGTGGTAATGATGATAACGTTTAACCGAGAGAGGCGAAAATACAATTGTTCCTCAAAGGTGTTTTCATTGAGAACAACCAGCCTATAACGACTCAGAAGTTTCTTCTTTAACCACTTCTTTTTTTTGGGTTTATTTTCCATAATGCCTAACAAAGATAAAGATTCCTATCGTTAAATATTAAGGCTTAGCAACTTCAAATGGCTTGCCTGATGAAATTTATGTTTACCTTTGTTGAAAATAGTTATTATGAACGCATCTACAATATTTCTTGCCCTTGGACCCAACCAGGTTATACTTATCGTTGTGGTTGTCTTGCTTTTGTTTGGTGGACGAAAAATTCCAGAACTCATGCGCGGTTTAGGAAGCGGCATTAAAGAGTTTAAAAAAGCAAGTAACGAAGAAGAAGATCCTAAGGAATTAGACAAAAAAGACTAGTCCTTCTGGTCTTTTAGAAACTTCGTCGAGCTTAGAATTGTCTGAAGTTCAAACATTGCATTCCTTTTGCTTACAGAGGGTGCAAAACAAAACCCTTCAAGCACCATCCATCGAGCATTTTCGGTATCTTGAACTATGTACTGTACAAAAGGCCCTGCCATAAAATCATTTTTCACTTCCCACATTCCCTTCGTCAAAACGGCATTTTTTCCGTCCAATATCGTTTTATAAATATATGGGAGATAGGCCTTTTCAGTAATCATATGCGACCCTGGCAAGCGTCCTGGTAAATGCATTTTTCCAATAGAATCTCTTATGCGCGTGATTTCCTTTAAGAGGTTTTTACTAGAATCAAAAGTAGGCAAGCTGTAAGCAATCACATTCATGGTGCCTTTTTGAACAGGTTTCTCGATCCAAACAAAATTCAAGGTGTCTTTTACGGTAGAATAGGCAGAGGGATAACTGAGTTGTACGCCAAATTTATCTCGGAATTCCGTATCCTTCGTGGGGGATTTTGCAATTCTTCTTAATTTTTCTTTACGCTCATTCTCTGCAAAAGTCCGCAATATCAATTCGCTGTTTTCTTTCAGAAATTCTTCCATTACCTCTGGGTCTTCTCCACTGATTTGCGCTACAATCTGTGGACGAGCGTAGGCATTTTCAAAAAGTTGGAATCGCGCTATTGAGTCTTTTTTAAACCGAATAATATTTCTGGAATGACGCGAAAACCCTGTAAACTGTGAAACTGCAGTAAACCTTAAATCGTACTGAGGTTCATCTATGGGCAAGCCTTCATATATTGGCCTCATTTCTTTTCGTACCGTCTCCCCTAAAGATCCTTTCCAATCAGCATTGGTCATGACGACGCTTAAGGTGTTTAAATTTCCACTGGAATCTGGGATGTACGCTTTTGGCTTTGTGTTTTCACACGCCAAAAACAACAATACGAGAAAAAAACATAGACTTTTTTGCATAGGCTTATTTTAATAGAGCGGCAATTCCAGGAAGGTCTTTCCCTTCTAGGCTTTCAAGCATTGCTCCTCCCCCTGTAGAAACATAGCTAACTTGGTTGTCAAAACCAAATTGTTTAACCGCTGCCACAGAATCCCCTCCTCCTACAAGAGAAAAGGCTCCGTTTTTTGTACTCTCAGCAATTATCGTACCCAAAGATTTAGTTCCAGCGGCAAAATTTGAAAATTCAAAGACGCCAAGTGGGCCATTCCACAGAATAGTTTTAGCACGCATCACCACATCCTTAAACTTCTCTAGCGAAGCTGGGCCTGCATCTAAACCTTGAGATCCTGAAGGGATTTCGTTGATGTTTCTAATGGTTATAGGAGTGTCGTTGCTAAAATCTGTTGTGCTTTGGACATCTTCTGGGAGGTGAATGTTTACATTTTTCTCCTTGGCTTTTTGCATCAATTCTAAGGTGTAATCCAAATAATCATCTTCACAAATAGAATCTCCTATTTCTCCTCCTTGTGCTTTGATAAAAGTGTAGGCCATTCCGCCTCCGATAATCAAATCATCAATTTTATCTAAGATGTTTTCTATGATCGTAATTTTTGAGGATACTTTAGAGCCCCCTAAAATCGCCAATACTGGACTTTCGTCTGAATGTAAAACTTTTTCGATCGCCTTTACTTCCTGCTCTAAAAGAGATCCAAAACATTTGTTATCTGGGAAATAGCTTGCTATAATCGCAGTAGAAGCATGGGCCCTGTGTGCTGTTCCAAAGGCATCATTTACATAAATGTCCCCTAAATCAGCCAACGCTTTCGCAAAATCTGAATCCCCTTTTGTCTCTTCGGCATGAAACCGCAAGTTTTCAATCAATAAGACTTCTCCCGGTTTCAAAGCTGCTGCTTTTGCATTCGCAACATCACCGATCGAGTCTTTTGCAAACAATACTTCTCTTCCTAAAATTTCCGATACTTCCGCTGCGATCAACCCTAGAGATAGATCAAGATCAACACCTTTAGGACGGCCAAGGTGTGACATCAATATGCAACTCCCACCTTGTTCAAGGATGTAATCAATCGTGGGTTTGGCAGCGATAATTCGGGTAGCATCTGTTACATTTTTATTTTCATCTAAAGGAACATTAAAATCTACTCGAATCAATGCCTTTTTGTTTTCAAATGATAAGTCTTTTAGCGTTTTCATGGTTTCTGAAATTTTGACAAAAGTAGAAATTTATATAGTTGTTCGTAGTATTTTGGGTTAAGGATTTGAAAAGTTTAAAAACGTATCTTCGCGTATGCCTTTTGAAACTACATTGGGTCAAGACACCCTCAAAAACCAATTAAAATCGGCTCTAGACAGAGGTCAAGTTCCTCATTGTCAGTGTTTTGTGGATTCAGGGGGGCGTGGTGGACTTCGTTTAGCGTTGGATTTTCTACTAGAATTGGTTCCCGCTTCTTCAGCGGGGCAGCATCCCGATCATCATTTTTTGTATCCTGTAGCAACCACCCACAAGATAAAATCAAAACCAAAGAATGCTGATTTTGCAGAAGAATGGCGTAGCTTTTTTAAAGAGCACCCCTACGGTAACGTCAACGATTGGCTTCATCATATGGGTGCCGATAATAAACAAGGGAATATAACGGTCGATGATGTGGAGGAATTGGTAAAAAATGTTTCATACAGTTCGTACTCTGGTGGAAATAAAGTGTGTGTTTTATGGGGTTTAGAACGTCTCAAGGACGAGGCGGGAAATAAATTATTAAAACTCATTGAAGAGCCTCCACGCAACACTTATTTTTTAATGGTGATCCCCGATGAAGCGCAACTATTGCCTACACTTAAATCGCGTGCACAGTTGATTCATCTGGCGCCATTATCTGAGACAGTTATTGCAAACGAGCTAATGACACAAGGGCATTCAAAAGAAGAAGCTTATTATGGGGCAAGCTTAGCAGAAGGGAATTTCAGAAAAGCAAAAGCTCAGTTACAAAACCAAAACGAACTCGCAGTACAGGAAAAAGTGCTCATCCATTTTTTAAGAACTGCCTTTCGTGCTTCCAATAATAAATCGGTTGTTTTGGATCTTATGGAATGGTCAAACGGTATGGGAAGTTCGTCTAGAAATGAACAAAAAGCGTTTATTGTTTTTACTTTGGAATTTATTCGACAAGCCATGTTAACCTCTTACAGCAGTAACAACCTTGTCCGATTCCGTTCGCAGAATAACTTCTCTATGGAAAAGTTCGCACAATTCATTCACCACAATAATATAGTAGCAATCGTTAAGCTTTTGGAGGAAACCCGTATCCACATTGAACGCAATGCAAACGGTAAGATTTTATTTGCCGATTTTGCACTTCAGATGACACGATTGTTGAATGCAAAACGCTAGGATTTTCTTTTAAAAAAATAAATCTGTGAAGAATAATGCCCTGTTGTTTTCGCTTTTACATTTGAAAATAGACCCTTTAATATTCCTGTAAGCAAGGGCATGGTTTTTCTTTTATGCTTTTCCGATAAATATGAAATGTATAATGCATCAAGGGGCATAGCGCGTTTATGCATTAATTCAAAGCCCAATCCTTCCATCAGTGCTGTAATGCCTCTTGGAGAAAAATGCCAAAGATGTCTAGGCACAT